>CAZTCD010000018.1:0-46924 GCA_964612065.1 uncultured Bdellovibrionales bacterium
ATCCAGTCGCCCGCCCGGGCTGCGGTCTGTCCAGCCCTGAAATCACTCCCCTGTTCTCGCACATTGTCTCCAGCTTTGGCTGCCTTCCGAATCGATATGACCCGTTGGTTGCCTTCACCGAAAACCTCCACGTCTTCCACCCTGATCACTGCGTCGTAAGGATGGCCAGGCATGGGAGCTCCGGTCATAATTTCCACGGCTGTGTCGGGGGACCTGGAGAGCCCAGGCAAAGCGTCACCTGCAGCAATGTACCCTGAAACATTGAGCGAAACAGGAGCGTCAGGACTGGCGGATCTTGTGAAATTTGCGTTCACCGCGAAGCCGTCCATTGCCGAGTTATCAAACTGCGGAACGTCTTCAGCTCCCTTAACATCTCGGGCCAGCGACATTTTCAGCGCCGAGGAAACCGGCACGCGTGCCTCTCGATTCGAGGCAGCCTCTTCTCCCCGTCCTCGGATCTTCGCTACAGCTTGTTCGTAGGAAATCATGATCTCTCCGACAATTTTAGGAACCGCTCTGGGGCAAATTTACCAACGAGCTCGAAAACGAATCCCATTAAGAGCACCAGCAAAAGGTTCCTGGAAAACAAGGCGATTAGAAAAGCCATGACAAGAGTGGCCAATCCAAACGGACTTTGCGCCGTTTTTCGTGCGAGCCCAAGATGATGCACTCCTACTACGAAGAGCAGAGCTCCCATTACAGCTGCGGGCATGGCAAGAGCTACCGATCCTCCCCACCACGCCAGTATCGCTAGAAGAAGCAGAAAACTTCCGATCACGTTGTTTGCAGCCGAGGAGTCCGCCCCGCCCTTTACATGCGCGGTGAGCCCTCCGCTTCCATGGCAAAATGGCAGTCCCGCCACTAGTGCCATCGCGATATTCCCAAGCCCGATAAATCCACAAAGCGAACGATAGTTCACTCGGGCAGCCTTGATCTCTCCGAAATAAGCCACGGCGGCTGTTCTAGTTCCCACAACGGAATTCGCCATGGTGAGCGCCAGCTGCGGTAGTAAGAGTGCGGCGATATTTTGAACGCTCAAACTGTCCTGAGCCAGATGAGCCTCTGCAACGGTCACGGCGCTGTTGAATCCCGCCCAGAGCGCAAAAACCATGGAACCTGTCGCTACGATTCCAATCGCAGTTACGCCCTGCCAGGAAGGAAGAAACAGCATGAGAAAAACGAGGGTCAGGGCGAAAATTACTATGGACCAACTACTTCCCAGCATCGATTGCAGGGCCTGGGTGAACAACAAGGCCCCCAGGCCCACTTGCACCTGGTGCACCAGGCGCATAGGAACCAGACTAAAGAGGGAATCTGCTCGGAGAACAATCAGTGAGAGGCAGAAAACGCCGAGCAAACCGGCGGCCAAGCGAATCTCCAGGGACGTTGCTCCCATCGCCAAGGCGCCTATGGCTATGGACTTTAATGGCTGCACGGGCATGGGAATGCGGAAAAACACTCCCGCCGAGATGTAGAGAATGCCAGCGCTGCCCAGTAATAAAGCAGGAGCGAAAATTCCCCGTTGGCCCAGCAGGATCAATATGGGAAAGAGAACTGCGCAGTCCGCGAACGAGCCAAGGCCGTTGCGAAGGAGATGCCTCATAGCTTCCTCACCTCATGCGCGCCGGTATGATCCCCGCCGTGCCCAATATGTAGAAGATGGGAGAGCACGGGGCGCAAGGCCGCGAGCCCTTCGGCAACAGCTTTTTCGCTTCCGGGAAGCGCTACCACCAAAGTTTCTCGGAGATAAACACCCAGTGACCTGCTTAGCCAGGCTTGCTTTGTATGCAAAGCCCCTTCGGAGCGGAGCAGCTCGCCGATGCCCTGAACTTCCCGGCCCCCAAGATCCGCCGACATAGCCAGGATCGTTTCCGGCGTAACATCGCGGGGAGACAGGCCCGTTCCTCCAGAGCAGAATACCGCGTCAGGCCGCTCTCGCTCCAGCCAAGACTCAATCCGCGCTCTGATAGCGGCAGGCTCATCCGGTACCATGCTGGCATCAACCACCTGCGCTCCGAGTTCCGTGAACCATTCGCGCATCCTCGGCCCGGATCGATCTTCGGAGGCCCCCTTGGAACATCGATCGCTGATCGTCAGCAGGCAGATTTTGCGGCCAGAAAGTGCAGGCGCCTCGCTTCGCCTCTTCGCTGGCTTCAGATCGGGATGATCCCAACTTCCAGATTTTCCGCCTTCCTTCCTTTCTAAAATTACGTCACCAAAACGCACGGCGGGATCGATCATTTTTGCCAGATCGTGAAGGCACAACAAGGCCACGCTAACTCCAGTAAGAGCTTCCATTTCCACACCAGTCTTTCCGACCGTGGAAGCCTCGCAGAAGACCTGAATACAGTCTTCCGCGGGCCGCAGCCAAACCCTTACAGAGTGGAGGGGCAAAGGATGGCAAAGGGGAAGAAGCGAGGCACAGTTTTTCGCGCCCTGAATTCCTGCAACCTCGGCAAGAGCCAATACATCGCCCTTCGGCAATCGCCTTTCGCGGATCATTCGAAGAGTCTCTGCCTTCGCAAAGAATCGACCCGAAGCAACAGCAACGCGCTTCGTATCGGGCTTCTCGCCCACATCGATCATCCTGAACTCAGCCCCCGATGGAGGCAAGGTTCCACGTGCTTCCATACTTTCCTTCTTTCAACTGATGCGCTTCAGGTTTTCTCTGAATCGCCTGCGCCACCTTCGAAGCTACGGCTTCCGCGTAATCCGCCTGCTGAAGGCTTGGGCGCAGGCTGATATTCTCGTCTCCGAAAAGGCAGAGGCGGAGATCTCCCCTGCATGAGACCCTAAGGCGATTGCAGCTCTGGCAGAAATCCTTCGAATAGGGGGCTATCAAGCCGATCTTTCCCAAAAACTCGGGGTGGGAGAATTCGAGGGCCGGGCCAGCATCCGACAATCTCGAAACTGGCTTCCAGCCGCCTTTCAGGAGCCTAAGCTGAAAGTCTCCAGCGCTAAGGTGATGCGATTCGAAAAGATCTGCATTCTTTCCCGTGCGCATGAGTTCGATAAAACGCACAGTCACAGGGCGCTCGCGCACCCATTCCACGAAGCCATCGAAATCAATTTCGGCAACTCCCTTCATTAGTACCGAGTTCAGCTTTACCGAACGAAACCCAACGGAAATTGCCTTATCGATTCCCCGAATTACAGCCTCGAAGCGCGCGCTTCCCGTCATAGCCTGAAACCGACCAGCGTCGAGGCTATCGAGGCTCACGTTAACAGATGCCAAGCCAGCTTCTTTGAGAGGCGCGGCCAGCTGTTCCAGGTTGTGGCCGTTAGTCGTCAGAGCCACCGTTCGAATGCCCGGCAGTTTGGACACGGCCGAGATGATCGCAACCAAGTCGCGGCGGAGGGTGGGCTCTCCCCCTGTAAGACGGATTTTTTCAAAACCTAGCCGGCTAAAACCCGAACAGAGCTTGAAGATCTCCTCCGCAGTCAGCTCCGGCTCTTGAGGCTCGGAGGGCCGCTGGTACCCGTTCGGCAGGCAGTACACGCATCGGAAGTTACACCGATCGGTAACGGAAATGCGAAGGTACTTAAATTGTCTCCCGAAGGAGTCTGAGAAAGACTGCATGTCTCCTTTCCAATCGCGGGAGGCCCTTGCGTTTCCGCTCGGACCCCGGCCCTTTCGGGCGGCTGTTTCCTCTTGTCTCTAGGATTTAGAGGAGCCAGCTTCGGAGAAGTTTTACAACTTCGTCTGCGACTTATCCTCCACTTGATTCAATTCCTGCTGACCGCCAACTCCTTCCATCGCGTCTTTGAAAGCGCGAAGCCCCTTACCCATGCTCGACCCAAGCTCAGGCAACTTTCTGCCTCCAAACAGGAGAACAATGATCCCAAGCACTATTAGGTGCCCACCACTCAATCCAAACATGAAAAAACCTCCTACTAAAAAAAGAAAACGGCAGTCACTTGAGGCAGCCGACCGTTCCACCACAGGCCATTTCTCCGGCCTCCTGCTCACCTTCAACCCAGCTGGTGCTGTCGGGCTTGACACCAAGAAGTTCACATTCAGCCTGTATCAACTCATTACAATGCCCTAGAATTTCTCCATAGGTCGGGCTACCTTCCACTCCAGGCCTGGCAAGAATAGCCGATACGAATTTTCCTAAATGCCTACCCAGGAATTTCTTTCTGGCGTCGAGCACGATCTCTGCACCTTCCTTATTTTCCAGCCCTTCCAAGTGATCCTGCTTGAGCCTGAGAAGTGAGTAGAACTCCAGTTCTACTGAAAGATGATCAGGCATTTCCCGCGCCATTTCTTCGCCGCCAAGCTCGAAGCCAAAGGCCCGGTAGAAACCGGAAATCTCTGAAAGTTCGTTCGCTTTAAAGAAGGCCCGCTGTCTTCCATACTCAGTCTCATATAGAGGCGCAACTCCGCGACCGCTGTCGAAGAGCTCCAGGTACTCCGAGCGGAGATCGTCGAGGCACCTTTCATCCGCCGTGAATGCCCGAATCTTCGCTTTCAGAGATTCCGGCAGACCAGCGTCGCCATCCTCGATCATAGCTTTCACATCTTCACGAAAGCCTTCGTCCGGGTAGGAGGTGAGCAGCGAGGCCAGAATAAAATCTGCGTTTTGTACTTTCATATCTCCCTCACTCCGCGATCTTAAGTGGCGTCCAAGCCATTGTTACCGATTTTCTTGATCCCACTTCTTGCCCCTGCCCCTGCCATACGGCGAAGGCAACATTGCTTTCCTTGCCAGGAGCAAGAGCTGACATCTCGCCACGATTCATGGCGCGAGAGATCACCACCGTCCACTCGCCTTTCTTCCATTGCCCCCGCCCCCACGACACAGGGTTTTCAATAACGGAGGAGGTGCCGAATCCTTCAGCAAGAATCTCATCCACGCCCGTTTTGGGATACGACTGCGGGTTACCCGCGGCTGCACCATGGGCATATTGCTCACGCTTTTCTTTGGTGAGTCCTTTCAACTTGCCCTCGTCCTTGAACTCCATCGGGTACATATCGACGTTCATATTCGGGTAAATGTCCTTGATATCTTTTTTCCCCTTCTCGGCATCTCGCTGGTACTGCGCCCGCCAGTGAAAAAGGTGCACGGGATTGTCTTTCCCCCCCATGAACACGGGAGGTGGCACGCCTTCTTTCACGGGAAACTCGATCGCCACGGCATCCGAGAACTCTCCCAGCTTGCCCGCCTCGTCACGACTGGGATCACTCCACCGGAGCCGGAAAGCGATCCATTTCCCATCGTGAATGGCCTGCACTTTGATTTTCGAGGTCATCGTTGTCTTAGGCTTGGGGGCGACCATTGGCTGCCCCATCAGCTCTACCGTTTCCTCCTTGGCGCCATCCCAGATGCCATCATCGGCGAGAACCTTAGAAAGATTCACCTTCGATGAGCTAGCTATCACTTCGGCCGCCGCCACAGAAGTGGCAGAAATGGAGAGGGCAACGGCCGCAAAAATTCCTAGATTAGATTTCATTCTTATTACTCCGAAATTGGATTTGAAAGAGCAGGTCATGGCGTATTTCCCCTGATCGCACCCATGGCTTCATCAAAGGCAGGCCGTTCATAAAAGGTCTCATCCACGGGAACGCTCACAATTACATCGCCCTTTTCGTCGTAGCCCGTAGCAATGCCTTTTTTTACGTCGAAGCTATGGAGAATCCGATCGGAGCTGCCCATCAACAAAAGCAGCCCCTGAGCCACTGGATCATCTTTCAGCGCCAAGTATTTTTCGATGGCGGAGTCAACATTGGGGCCAAACATTTGCGTAAGGTAGCCACGATCCGCGTGCACCGGCGGGATATAGTAGATATTCGGTTCCAGACCCAGCTGCGGATAGTAAGGAAGCGCGATTCCTTTCTTGTGAACCAAGTAATCTACCGGATTGTTCTCCCGCGCCTTCCAGGGAGGGCTGATAAATCCCATCACGCGGATCTTGCCGATGCAGTTCTGCACGCACATCGGCTGGTAGCCTTGCTCCACTGCGGGATAACAGCCCACGCACTTTTCACTGACGCGCGTATGGGGGTTGTACATCGACTTCTTGTAAGGGCAGGCGCGTACGCATTCCCCGTACCCTTTGCATCGGCTTTGATCGATGAGCACGATTCCATCCTCTTCGCGCTTATAAATTGCCTTTCGCGGGCAGGCTGCCAAGCAGGCAGGATAGGTGCAGTGTGCGCAGGTGCGCGGCAAGTAGAAAAACCACTTGTCGTGCGGCAAGGAAATGGCGTCTCCTTTGATCACTTCTCCCGCGCAATCGTCCTCTCCCACGTTGGGATACATCCAATCCTCGTTAGTCGGATGAAAGTGTGCGGCCACCTCTTGGGGTTCAGCGGCCTCGAAGATCGTCTTGCCGTAGTAAGGCTCTTTCTTCTTCCACTCCTGCTTACCGAGCCGTTCCAGCACCTTCAAGTCCCAGGCAAGCGGATACGAGCCATACGGCTTCGTTTCCACGTTGTTCCAGAACATGTACTCCTGCCCCTTGCCACTGGTCCACGTCGTCTTGCACGCTAGGGAACAGGTTTGGCAAGCGATGCATTTATTGAGGTCGAACACGATCGACCACTGCCTTCGAGGGCGACTCTCCTCGTAGGGATATTCCATGTCGCGATTGATCTGCCAATTTTTTACAACAGCAATAGTCCCTCCGACCTATCCCCTCTTCCGCATGAACTTGCCTTTTAGATATTCCTTCATCGCCTGATTCTCGTAGGTTGGGCGGAATCCAAGCGATGCTGGCCTCCACTTGCCCTTACCCTCCATGCCTCCATTCTCGGCCTTGGTAATCTTGACAAATGCTTCTCGAGGCGCTCCTGTTGGGCAATGGATGTCAGGCTCAAAACCTTTGCCAATCTGTTGACCAAACATTCCTTTATGCACAAGCGTTTCGGTCATTAAGGTAGGGCGTAGCCAGGCTCTCGTGGCACTCTGGTGACTGCCATATCGGTACATGGACTGGTAGTTCGTCTCCTCGCTCTTGGCCTGACCGTCTGACCTGGACTCGTGCGCCCGAACGCTACCAAAAGTGGCGCCGTACATGTTGTGCCAGGTCCGGGCCACGCCGCGTGGTGTGCCAGGATAGAAACGAGCTCGCAGCATCAGCCGTGCCACCTTTTCTTCCTCCGTTCCTTTCTTCGCTCCTCGGAACGGACGATCTTCGGGATCCGCATCGATATAAACATAGTCTCCATCATCTATGCCCAAAGATCTGGCATCATGAGGATTAATATCAACATATCCTTCCACCATCGATGGCATGCGCTTATCCTGGCGATATACGTCTCCGAAAGGACCGAACCAAATCGAGGTGTAGTCCGTATCCACCGGCGTGGTGTGGGCGCCATGCCGATACTTAGGCGTATGATAGACATGCGTATACATTTTCACCTTAAGTGGATGCTTCGAACGAACCAACTCCTCGGGTGTCTTCTGCACGTTACGAACCTGGCGAGATTCAACACTTAGATCACCCCTCTTTAGACCATACTCCTCTGGCCCCTTTGGGCGTATAGCCTCATGCTTTTCGCCAACGATCACGTTAGGTTCATAGTGAGTGGAATCAATGGGCTCTCTGAATACAGGAAGATTTTCTCCATGCTCAATGAACTCAGGCTCAAAGCGATAAAATTCCAAGCGGCCAGATTTAGTATGCCAAGGTGCTTCGCTTCTCACTTGTTCATAAGAAGATACACGCGGATAAGTTCTGTTATTCAAAAGCATGGGAAGACCACGCTTGGCCTTCTCTTCAAGATCGGATGCCTTGTAACCCTTCAAGGTAAAGGATCCATCGATAATCCTTTGGAGATATTCTGTTGTTTTTCCTTCGTATACAAATTTCCAAGCCTTCTCAAGCCTTGGTTCATCTACAACTTTCGCCAGGGCCTTCGACACACCGGCGATGATCTCAATATCGGCCTTGGTATCAAATACCCGTGGAAGCGGGGAGCGCGGATACATCTGCACGAAGGGGTTCGTGTAAGACGAAGTCATATCCGGATGTTTGAACTCCGCCCAGCTATCACTCGCGAATACGAGATCGGAATATTCGCAAGAACCGGTCCACCACCAATCGGAGTAGCTAATAAACTCGAGCTTGGGTAAGGTATTGTTCACCACATCGTAATGCCACTTGATATTGCCAATCACGGAGTTCGAATTATTGAGCCACATAGCCTTCGTAGGCACGGGTAAATGCCCTTCGCCTGTGAACAGCTTATTTCCTACACGCAACGGTCGATCTCCATAGTTGAAGTAGTGAAGCGATTCGTAGTGCAGATATTTCTTTACTGAAGGCTTTTCTCCCTCAGTCAGTTGAAGATTGAATGGGTCCTCTGTCGTATAGAGTGGCTCTCCTCCAAACAGAGCAGATCTATAGTTGCCCGAAAAGGATCCAACGTTACCACCAGGGAATCCCACGTTTCTCGTAAGTGCGGCCACCAGGAAAATCGCTCTGTCTTTTAAATCAGCATTGAAGAACTGATTAGGCCCCATACCGCAGGCGAATAGGGTATATTCTTTATTCTTCGCGATCTCGAGCGCTAGATTCACAATCGCTTTTTCGGGTGCTCCGGTAACGAGAGCAGCCTTCCGAGGATTGAAATTTTTATTCAGGTACTCGGAAGTCATTCCGAAGACCGTTCGAATCTTTACTTTTTGTCCATTCCGAAGCCACACTTCTCTCCGGAAGTGAAGGTCTGGTTTTGCACTAGTCTCTATAAAATTTTTCCCGAACTCATCTCTGGTAACGGCCCTGAACCGCTTTGTCTTGCGGTCGAAAATCACATACGGTTGAAAATCCCCCCTCATCGTCTCTGGCGCAAGCTGTTCCTTCTGGACAAGGCCTTCAGGGATTTTTTCTCCAGATTTTAGAAATTTGAGGTTCTTCAGCTCTGGCGCGACATAGTTTTCGATCACATCGTCCGGGCGAAGAGGCTGGAGATTGTCCATGCGCACCAGAAAGGGCATATCTGTATTACAAGCCACAAAGCTTTCGTCGTAGAGCTTCTTGGAAACTAGCACTTGCGCAATTCCAAGAGCGAAAGCTGGGTCGCTCCCGGGTCGGATAATGATCACATCATCGCATTTAGAGGCCGTAGCACTATATTCGACCGTAACGGCTATCGTCTTCGTGCCCTTGAGCCTGGCTTCCGTGAGCCAGTGAGAGTCCGGCATTTTCGTGGTGATCCAGTTCATTCCCCAGGCAATCACGAGCTTTGACTTTTCCGTGGCGAAAAGCTCGAAGTCACTAGATTGAACCCCCGTAACCATGGGATGTCCGGGAGGCAAATCTGTATGCCAGCTAAAGCTATCCCACCCACGGGCGCCACTTGCTTTCTCCGGGCCCACTCCGCGAATCTTAGCATCCATCAGTGCCAACATATTTGCGAAGCGATATAGTCCATAAATGCGAGTGGCACCCAGGAACGCCATGCCGCCGCGAAGCTTGAAAGTCTCCACGCCTGCCCCATGCATCGCATGAATCATGGATTCATCGTAGCCTTGCTCGTGCAGGTAAGACGCGCCCTTTTCGCCACTATAGGTCTTGGTAATGTTATGGATGGCTTTCGCGGCTATCTCATAAGCCTCATCCCAACCAAGGCGCAGCCACTTGTCTTTCCCGCGCTGGAAGTATTTCGCGTCGGGCTTGCCTGTTTTGCTGTCCCTGGGGAATCCCGCGTCCACCCATTCCTTGAACCCCCGGCGAATCATCGGAGCCTTAACACGGCGGTCTCCGTAAAATCGCCGAACGAGAGCAAGCCCTTTTTGACAGATCCTCGGATCCCATCGATGGGAGGCCTTGTTGCCGTATAAATCCGAAGCTTCGCCGTACTTGTAAGACGGGCCAATCCGGGTAACCACCCCGTTCTTCACGAAAGCCCTGAGCAGGCAGTTATGCGTATCGTTGGGAGCGCAAAGAAAGTGGAAGTCGGAGTCGTAGGCAAAGATGTTGCGGTATACCGATTCCCAATCCCGATTGGGATACTGAGCCAGAGGATTATCGATCTGAGTTGGCTTGAAATACCGCAATGGGGCGGCGTAAGCCTTTCCCGTGGCCGATAAAAGCCCGGTAACGGCCATCCCCTTGAGGAAAGTTCTACGCTTCATTCCATTCTTTTCTTCCGACATCGCCCCAGCCTCCTACGGTAATTTCATCTTTCCGCTGAACAAAGAAAACACTTCCTGCTCACTACAGGCGTCATTCAACTGAGCGATAAGATTTCCGTCTTCGCTCATTCGAATTGAAATCGGAATACAAGATCCGTCGCCCTTCTTGAGTGCGCGAACTCCCTCTGGAAAAGCCCGCGCCTCCACCTCGAGCACCCCGGCTTGAAAGCTCCGCACAGCGCCTGGCGGATAGTCCGAAACTCTCCCCATTGGAATTTCCACTGGCCCTCTCTCCTGTGCACTTGGTGGTTTTAAATTGGACAGGCCCATATCGCCCGCAGCCACTGACACTACCCGCGCCGCCTCGCCGCCGATTGAGCAAAGAAAACTGCGTCGCGACAAGTTTCTCATGGAGAGTCCGCCCCTCCGTAAACGGCGATCGGAGATCCGTCCTTAGCTTTCAATCCCGGGAAAAATTTCTGAATCTCAGCGAGCAAAGATCGATGCATCAGCTGCCCACCCGCGCCGCAAAGAGGTTTCGCCCCTGCTTCCATCCGATAAAAGAGAGTCCCCTCTGAGTAACCGTCCCAAAAAACGGTAACCCCTGTTTCTCCGAACTGCCTCGCGACCACGGCCAGACCCGTCTGCAATTCCGCTGGTACGACTCCTCGATGCAGCCCGAGTTTTGGGCCGGTACCGGCGTCGTTAAAAAAAACGTCTACACAATCCGGGTCTCCGTGGCCCACGCTCCGGTGACGCACGAGCCTAGCTTCGTCACTAGCGCCGATCACAAGACCATCGACGGCTTCCCGCCAGTAGTCGCAGCCGAACGAGCCAAGTGCCTCGGGCACTGCGCAACCCGTTCTGTTGAGTACATGCGCTCCGCCATTGGCGGACCAGTCCCCCCTAAAACAGGGCACGGGGCTTTCCGCAAAGAGCGCTTTGAAATCCACGAGCTCTGCACTAAGCCCCAGGAACTTCCCGAGACTCCTACCAAGCTTTCTTCCGGCGTCGAACACGCCCCGGAGCGCGAGATCTTTTTTGTCCGGAGTCACAAGAGCGAGCAGCTCTGATTCGGAAAGGCCGGCCGAAAAGCCCTCGGCCCCTGCCAGCAGCGCACGGAGAGAGGAAAGCCTGGCGGCTGCCCATCTGCGGCCAAAATCTCCGGGCTCAAGGCGTGGATCCTCAAAAAAAGAGAGGCCCCCGCTACATTTTGCAGCGTTGAGAGACATGTGTAATCTCCAGCGTTCGACCCCCTCCAGCACTATTCGTGCCAGACACACTTAGGGGCAGACTGCCTTATCCTTCGACCGAAATGAGATCAATGATCTCCGTCATAGGACAAAAAATCTCACCCAAGCTTTTCCGAACTCCGTCCTTCCTACTTTCGAAGGCACGCTAAAAGGGGAACTTCGAATGCACAAATGCAGCATAGTCGCTGGAGAAAAAAGCAAATATGACTCCGATCATAAGCAATATACCGCACCGCGCCGCGTCGCCGAAGGCGATCTCCGGGGCACTAGCTCTAACCGGAACAAACTGGGAGACCCTGCAAACTCTCTAAATGAGCTACTTTTCGGAAAGATTCCTGCTTACCTGCTTTCTGAATCCCTCGGGTAACTTTCTATACAAGTTATTTATGTGCTTCTTCACTGTGCTGAGTGAGATAAACAGCCGTTTCGCGATTTCGGAATTCGGCACTTCGTCCAAAATCATCAAGAGGATTGTTCGTTCTGCATCGGTAAGTCCGTATCGTTTAAAGAGCAACAAGTCTGCTTCGACCAGCCGCTCTTTCGAATACAGAATACTGATGATTCGATCCTGGCTGTGAATCACGACGACATCACAGCTCCCTCGATCCCCGTGCACGTTTCTATGAATGCGCATAGATACTGAATCAAAGAACTCCCGTTCGCCGCTATTCGAGGCGTCATAAAATTTCATACAACCGTCTTTACACACCGAGCCGCACCTTTGGCCGCAGAAATCTACGCACTTTTTGTTCTGCTGCAACACCCGTCCTTGGGCATCCTTAATACAAATGCCCAGGAAAGCATCGAGAGAAATTCCATCATCCCCCATCCATGTCCCCCTCGATCCTCAGGCGAATTCGTACGACCGAATCAACCAATGCCCGCCCGCGCCATTGGGAATAAAAATCATCTGAGATCAAAATCAACCCACAGGTTCTATTCCAAGAGGCAACACAATCACTGAACATAAACGAAATCAATAGCTGGAAAACACCAAGGAGGGCGTTTCCCGGAAAATGGGGGACCTATGAAATTTGTACTTTTTGGAATCTTGAGCCTCTTCAGTATCAAACCAACGCACTCTATAGCAGGTGAGTGCTCCGATAAACCGCCAGGAATTTCCGCCGAGTGCGCGAAGCTACACTGCGATCCTGAAATCGAAAAGCTGGTGGGCACTTGGATAGGCGAGTTGAGAGTAGAAGTCGAAGGAGAGAAAGTACTTTCCGAATCTCAACTGTTGTTCTCCGAACTCGGATGCAGATCTTTTGAGGGCAGAGAAAAGTCAAACTCGATAGTCGGTCGCAGACATGAGGTGGTACACCCCGGAAAAAACAGCTCTGAACGGAACTCGATCAAGCCGGTCATTGTGTACCGCGGTAGTGCTCCGGACAAAAAGACAGTGGGCTCGGAAGAGTTTCCTCTCGCCGACGTCAAGTTCTACAAAAAAGGCGAAGGGCAGTACATGAGGCTAGGCAACCATTCGGCGGAATTCAAAAAGCTTCAGTCTGGTCAGGTTGCCTACTTTTCTGGCAGGGCCTGGACGGTTACCTCGAATGGCAGATTGGTCGGCGCATCGAACTTCGTAATGAAATCTACATTTGATCCAGCAACTAAAGATGTTCGTGAATCCGTAGTGTATCAGTCGCCAAATGGTGATTCCAAATCCGGATTTGAAGTTAGCGTTTTTGGTGTGACATCCGAAAGCATAGGAAGTTCCCACCTTGAGCGCACATTGGAGAAAATAAACGGACAGGGAGGCATGCTAAGCATCTTCGAGAGGCAATCCAACGGCAAGCTGTATCGAGAAGAGCGCTTACGGATCCCAAACAAACTCGCGCTCTCGCAGTTTAAGTCTGGGGAACAGATCACTAAGAAGGACTTCAACTACAAGATGCAAAAAATTCTCAGCGATGATGCTCAGACAGAGCAACCCTTGCGTTTGCATTGATTGCGATTCTTCCGTGGCTTCGGTGCCGCCCGAGGACCAGGCGAACGCAGAAACGGTGGGCGCCCACCCGGGAGCGTGTTTCTGCAGGCTAAGTTCGTAGCGGGCTTAATCGCGTTTATGACCTGGGTCATGAGGTTCGGGCGAGACCGAAGCGTAGAATTTTCTGAATCCTCGTTTTAGGAGCGCACCGCATTGCAAGCATTGAGACTTGAGGCAGGAAAAAACGCAGTGGGTCGCCTTTTGAAGCCCGAGATGACCCTCGATGAATTACCCACGCCAAGGCCCGGGGCTGGGGAATGCCTTATTAAAGTTGCCTACTGTGGGATTTGCGGCAGCGACTTCTCAATGGCGTCCATGGATTCGCAGGGCTTCATGAATTACGCAGGCCTTTGCGAGCCGCCGGTCACCATCGGGCATGAGTTTAGCGGCTGGGTGGAGTCTTCTGAAACCTTCGCAAATGGCAGCGCCGTCGTTGCGGAAGAAACCTATGGTTGCCAGAAATGCAAAGGATGCTTGCGGGAGGGGGAGAAGTTCTGTGAACAGCCCTTTAAAATCGGCTTTAATCGGAACGGGGCCTTCGCGCCTTCAGTAGTCGTTCCTGAGCGAAATTGCTGGAGCATCGCCGCGATTCTAGCGCGGTACGGAAGCGATACGGGTATGCAGCTCGCAGCCCTTGTGCAGCCCTATGCAATCGCCTATAGCTGCTTCCATTCGTCGGCTCTTCCTGACTTTCAGCCAGGTGAAACTCTATTGGTGAACGGAGCGGGACCCGTAGGACTTTGCGCAATCGACCTGGGCCGCGCGCTTGGGGCGGCCGAAGTTCACGTTGTTGAGCCCTGGCTTGAACGCCGGGTGCTGGCCAGAAAATTAGGCGCTTTTAAGGTCTACGCATCTCGGGAAGAGCTCCCCCTCCACTTCAGGGTCGACTGGCTATTGGACTCCTCAGGCTCTCACGAGCTTTCGGGAATTGCGAAGCGCCACCTAAAACGCAGAGGCAAGCTACTACTCTTAAGCAAGTCGACCAATGCCCCTTGCTCACCGCTTTTTCTTGAATCTACATTTCAGGTGATGGCTCCTGACGGACATTCCTGCCCGGACGCCTATCCTCAGATCATCTCCTTAATGGCAAGTGGGGCACTTAGAGGTGATTCATTGATTTCCGGCATCGTGAATCTGCACGGTGCCCTTACCCGCCTTAAGGCAGGACTGAAAAGTCCTGGAAAAATTCTTGTGAATCCACAAGGAGAGTACGCCGGAGCAATATTTTAATGCAACACCGAATTCTGCAGCTAGAAATCAATGAAATCCCCTGGCGGTTCCTCAATACCTATAGAGGCCGTCCGGAATACCCTCACATCGATGCCTTCTTTAAAAAGGCACGGAACTATACCCTGAAAGTTGTGGACGGAGGCGAGATGTCTCCTTGGGTAGTCTGGCCCACGCTCCATCGGGGCATCAATGGAGAGACTCACGGAATTCACTCTATCGGTCAGGATCCATCTACTTTCAATGGAACGCCGATCTGGGATGAGGTGCTCGGGGCCGGAAAAAATGTCGGGCTCTTCGGCCCCTTACAGAGCTGGCCGCCGAAAGATCCCGGCGAGAACGGCTTCTACATACCGGACACCTTCTCGCGGGATTCAAGCTGCGTCCCCGCAAGGCTCAGCCCTCTTCAGGAGTTCAACCTTAGCTTGGTTGGGCGCAACTCTCGCGTACGGCGCGGCGGTCTTTTGAAATCCATTAACTGGCAAATGCTCGGTGCGCTGCCTTCCAGCGGCATTCGCTTGCGGACGCTGGCAGCTATCGCGAGACAATTGATCCAGGAAAAAGCAGATTCTCGCTACTGTGCCAGAAGGTCCATTTTTCAGAACATTCTGTTTTGGGACGTTTTCAAGGCCCTGTACGATTTTCGAAATCCCCCAGTATATTCCTCCTATTTTTCCAACCACCTTGCGAGCGCATTGCATCGCTACTGGAATTACGCGTTCCCGGACGACTTTCCCCCAGAACGCCGCCCGAAAGACAATTTTCACAATGGTACGCTCGACTTTGCGATGCATGTTCTCGATGAGATGCTAGCCGATGTGCTTTATTGGATGGCGGAGAACCCAAGCCTCACAGTGATTTTCGTTTCTGGTCTCGGGCAGGATGCAATTGTGCGAAAACGCCATGAAGGAACAGAGCTGGCAATTCGGGACATCAGCCGCCTCCTTGTTTCGCTTAACTTCCCAAAAGAGTGTTTCTGGCCCCTCCTTGCGATGATGCCCCAAGTGGCCGTCGATATTCCGGATCATCACCAGCGTATTATGGCGAAGAAAGCAATGGAGAGCCTTACCTGCGTTTCAGGGCTCCGCCCGATTCAAGTCGTGGAAACGGGACAAACCCTGAGCATAAGTGTTTCCAATCCCGGCCGAAAGGACAGCGAAGCGGGCCACCTGTATCTAAAGGGAAGATCGATCCCCTACTCCTTGCTGGGCATGGAATTGCTATATGTCGAGCCTGGAACTGCGTACCACATTCCTGAGGCAATCTTTGCGATTGCCGGCGCGGGCGCAGAGGATTTCAGCCGTGGGGTCCTGAAGTCAGAGATCCCAGGCGACCAAGTAAAGAAACATCTTATGAAGCTGCTCGGGATTTGAATGACTGCTGGTACGTGCCGTTGCTGCCCAAGTGGGAGAAAGTAAATGACCATCGACCGGCTGGACCATATTACCTTGATCGTAAACGATAAAACAAAGAGCCTTAAGTTCTACGAGGAAGTCTTCCATTTAAGGCGCGTGGAAAGGGCCACTGAAAAGATCTGCCCTTACGGCGGGGTCTGGTATCAACTGACTCCTGAAGTTCAGCTTCATATCTGGGAGCGAGAAAAGCTCCAGGAAAAAACAGAACAACACTTCGCGATCGTAACACGCGACTACGACGGCATCGTGGATCGAGTCACCCGTCATGGAGGGCGCGCGGAGCCAACGAAGCTCTTGCCGGGCACGAAAAAACGCGCTTATACCTATGATCCAGATGGGAACAGAATAGAGGTTTTTGAACTGATCTAACCGCTATCATCATCCCCTATAAGCTCAACCTGAACATTCAAAGCCCCTGAGATAATGCAGTATTTTTTCGCCGTCCGAAGCATCTCTTTTGCCTCTTCGGGCGACGTTTTGCTTTTAAGATCCACCTTCAAAGCTATCTTCGTGAATCGAATTCCGTCCGCGGTTTTGGCCAAGATTCCAATAATCTCGCTTTTGTACGAGCTGACCTCGACCCTGCGCTTCATAGCCAACGAAAAGAAGGTTGTCATCAGGCATAGCTGCACGGAGGACAGCAGCAGCTCCTCGGGACTCCAAAGTGTCGGGCTTCCGTCGAACTGGGGAGGCGGGCCTCCCAGTATCATCGGCTGCTCTGCTGCTGATAGCGTGGCAGAGCGCTCCCCAATCCAGTTGAGAGAAGCTCGGTATTCATGCGGAAACGGGGCGGCCATATGACCCTCCTGCTTCGAAGGATAACCCCCACGCATGAGGAGCGATATGACCCTGGTCATTGCGCTCCAAAATGAAAGCAGGCAATGAATAGTGAATGGGACAAAGAGTGAGTTCAATTTGGAATTTGGGATTCCGTCCCTTTTTTCTTTTCGGTGTGATTTGGGCCGTATTGCACCTTGTGCATTGGATAGCGTTCCAGGCGGGCTGGATCACATCGCCTCCTCTCGCCGATCCAATCGCGTGGCATGGCCATGAGCTCGTCTTCGGATATGGGTTGGCCATAGTGGCGGGCTTTCTGCTCACCGCCTCGCAGAATTGGACAGGAATCCCGGGAGTAAAGGGTCCGCCGCTACAGGCATTGGTAGGCCTATGGGGCTTGGCCCGCTTGTTGAGCTTTTTCTGGGGCAAAATACCTCTGATTTTCGCGGTCGTGGATCTCGCTTTTCTGCCATTACTCACCGCATACTTGTGGCCCTATCTCGGGCGCTCCAGCCAGAAAAACAACCGGGTGTTTCTCGTGATGTTTCTGGTGCTCTTCGCTTTCAATACACTTGTCCATTTCGCGGTGAACGGGGTGATCTCCTTTCCGGGACGATCCTCTTTGCATGGCGCGATCTACGTTGTTCTCTTAATGATATCGCTGATCGGCGGGCGCGTGATTCCCTTCTTCGCGGGCGCTGTGATCCCCGGCCTGAAGGCGAAATCGCCAAAGTGGCTCGAGTTTTTCTCGGCTGGAACCCTGGTTACCTTTTTTGCCGCTAGCTTGTTCGCAGAGTTCAGCCTACCGGTGGCAATACTTGCCTTTATCGCCGCCACGGCCCAGCTAGCGCGCTGGATGCTTTGGCGCCCTTGGCGTTCCACGAGAATCCCAGTGCTATCTGTATTGTACGTAGGTTACTTCTGGCTACCGCTCGGGCTGGCTCTGAAAGGCCTATCGAGCTTCGGCTATCTTCCTCCAAGCGCCGCGCTTCATGCCTTCACAGCTGGCTGTATCGGCACGATGATCTACGGGATGATCACGCGGGTGGCGCTCGGCCACACGGGCCGGCCAATCCAGCCACGGCCTGTGATCCAGGCTGGGTACTTGGCCATCACGCTCTCGGCGATAATACGCGTGATATGGCCGATTGCGTTGCCAGCCCAGGCCGTGGCCGGTTTCGTGATTTCGGGCTCTTTTTGGATCGGGGCGCACCTCGTTTTCCTAGCGGTATACGCACCGATCCTCTGGAGCCCGAGAGCCGACGGGCGAGCTGGCTGAAAATTAACGGGCCATCTGGCTCGTCGGCACCTCGAGCGCTCGTTGGAAAAGCACGTTGTTCTCGAGGTGAATATGCTCCATCAACTCCTCTTCGAGAGCCCCTAGGCTAAGATACAATGCCTTCCAGGTAGGGCACGCGTCCTTTGGGCAGCGGTACTCATTGCAAAGGCGCCGTAGTCGCTCCAAGGCATCTCCATGCTCTTGATGCTCGTGCATCATCTGCCGTACGGGTCCGCCGGACTCGATGAGTCCCCACTCTTCACGCATCATAGGAAAGAGAATCGACTCTTCCTTCTGCATGTGGGACTCAAGCTCGTCCCACATCTCGGTAAGCATCCCGGTAACCCCGGTAGGGCAAGCTGGATGGTCCGCATGCACCATTTCCACCTTCTTAGCGAGCCTGAGGATTTCGGGCACGGTAACGCGCAAGCTGTCATGGTACTGGTCGATGATGTGCCGAGTGAGATCGCTATTGCTTACCCCTCCCCACTCGATCTCATCCTTTCCACGCATGAGCCGATGCAACTCTCCCACCACCTCTTCCTCAGGCAGGCCTTTTGTACGGCAAGCGTCCTGCAGACGTTGATTTCCTCGGCAGCAAAAATCCAGGTGATGCCGATGAAAGAGCTTCGTCGCAAAGGGCACGCGTGCGGCGAGTTCGCCGAGAGTCATCTTCTTCACTTGAGCTTTCGTGGCTTTCATTTTCGCCTCCTCTGTTGCTATTCAGAGTAAGAGGTCTGTAAAAAGGCAGCTATGACCCTGATCATAGCGCGCAAAAGAAAAGTGACGAGACAGGCCGTCTCATGAATCCTTGAGCTCCTTTGGCAAATTTCAGCCAGGCCTCAGTGCCCTGGCAGCCGCTTCCAGCCTATGTGTTTGAAAAACTTCGGATAGTCCACAAGGGCCGCCACCACCTTTTGCGCGCCCGCGAGCTTCTCCTTCTCTGCGCCGATTTCCATCGCGGAGCTTCCTTCAAGGACACGCGACAGTAGTACATGGAGAACCGCGTCGGCCTCAGGCTTGAGCTTGCAGTTTTTGAAGATGTAGTCGGTGGCTTCAGCGGTTTCCTTCGCGAGAGCGGCGTACCCCTCAGCGGGTGCATCACCTTGGTGAAGCTGTGTAGCCACTGGAGCAAAGGCGGCTCGTATCCGCTCCATCCCTTGCCGAAGAGAGGCGTCGCCGTTCCACTTCTTTCCTTTATTCAGCTTCAAGCCAGCCGTGGCCCCGTGGGCCTCATGCGTATGGCTGTGAATGGGCGAAGCGCCGGAATTTGCGACCGACGCTTCGCCGGGTATCGATAAGAGGGCTACTAAAAGGTACGAGACTTGTTTCATCTTCGCTCCGTTTGCATTTACTTCCATAACCGCACTGGCATACCAGATCGGCCCACGCATGAGCCAAAATGGCCCCTGTAGGTGAGCGTACGAATGCCATTCAGAAGGTGTTCTCTCAGTACAGGAGCATACAGTGTGCCACTGCTGGCATCTCTCCTGCAGTTAAGTTTCCATGCGAGCAAACTCCGCACGGCAGGCAGACCCTGCAAGAGCCCAGCCCGAGAACGCCCCTGGCCGGTTCTTTGTGGACGACGCCTGCATTAGCTGCGGCGTCTGCTGGAAGATCGCCCCCAAACTGATATCAAGCCATCCGGTGCACACCTATGCTTTTTTTGAACGCGCTCCGAAATCAGATGGAGAGCTGAAGCTCGCTCGTGAGGCTCTGCTCATTTGCCCCGTCGGTGCGATTGGAGACCGGAGGAACATGGCTTGAATCATTACCTGAGCCTGAAAGCCCTGCACTTGATCTCCATGGTGGCCTGGTTCGCCGGCCTTTTCTATATCTTCCGCCTGTTCGTATACCACCGAATGAAGCACGCAGAGCCGGACATCTGTTCCCTTTTCGAGACAATGGAAGGTCGCCTCCTCCGCTACATTACCCTCCCCGCCTCAATAGCAACTCTGGTCTTTGGCTTTTCTCTGCTGTACCTGAACCCCGCGCTCTGGGTGCGACCCTGGCTCTGGGCAAAGCTAGGCCTAGTGGCTTTGCTGTATGGGTACCAGGCCCTGGCATGGCAGACCTGGAAAAGGTTTAGTAGCGGCGATTTTTTCCTGAGCGAACGGGCGTGCCGCTTCTGGAACGAGCTGCCCACGCTTGTTTTGATCGGAGCTATTTTTCTGGCCATCCTGAAACCTTGGTGAATGAAATGAAGTTGAACTACGAGAATTTCGATGACCTGAGCGCGGAGCATGCCGCGATGCTTGCCTTTCTGGATCGCCTGGAGAAGGCGGGCGCCCTACCGCCCTCCTGGGGCGAATTCACCTGGCTGCTGGGAACCCACCATCACGAAAAAGAAGAAGAGTTCCTCTTCCCCCTTCTTCTAGGCTCCAGCCGCCTCGAGGTGGGAGGCCCAAAGTGTATGACTTTTTTTACGCCACGGGTGATCGGAGGAACCGGATGGGAAGATTCAGCGGCTCGCCTGAAACGGTTGGTATCCGGCGAGGCCCTGCGTGAACACGAAAAAAACTCTCTCAGGGAAAGAGCACTTGGCCTCAACAGCATGCTCAAGATCCCTCTCGAAGACCATGTGCTCGGAGCAAGAGCGATCGCTGCCATTGAGTCAGAATCCGATGCGGCCAAACGGGCGGAACTGATTTCCGCTTTCTCCTCTCTCCTGAGGGACCATATCCAGCGAGAAGACGAGTGCCTTTTCGAGCTTTGCCGGCAGGCGCTCACACCTGAGCAAAAGAATACTTATGCTTCGAAAGCCAAGGCCTTTGACTTGCAACATGGAACCCGTGAACTTCTAGCTAGAGTGAGCATTGGAACTAAGGCCGTATGATCATTGGGTTGACACCGCTAACGCCTCTTTACCAATGTGTCGCGAGTACTCGAACGTACCCTCTCATATGATCCCGCTCATATGAGCCGAACGCCACGTGCCATAACCTTCCCGAAATGCAATGGAGCACCGAGTACCGTAGAAGCATAAAGTCATGGGAAGCCGAAGACCGGATCGACCTACTGTTCTACCGGCCGTTCGGCTTCCTGGTGGCTAAGATCAGCGCAAGCCTCCGCCTCTCTCCCACGCACCTCACCTTGGCTGGTGCGGGAGCAGGGCTGGTTTCCGGGTATCTTTTCTACTCCGGGGGTACCAGAAACCACCTGCTGGCAACCCTTCTGTTCCTGGTCTCCGGCATTCTGGACAGTGCAGACGGGCAGCTCGCCAGGCTTACGGGGCAAAGCAGCGCGATTGGCCTGGTGCTCGACGGCCTCTGCGACAGCATCGTTTTCTCCGCGGTCTACATCGGCTGCACCATTCCCCTGATGAATCAGTATGGATGGTCTATCTGGATCCTTGCAGTGTTCGCCGGGTTCTGCCACTCACTGCAGAGCTCGATCCTAGACTTTTACAATCGCGAGTATCTTTACTACGTGGGATCAGCAGATCCCGGCTACTGGAATCCCCTGGTATCGGAGGCGCGGCAGGATCGGAGCTCGTGGGCCCGCCTGCGCCTGACCTGGATCAAGCAGCAGGAGCTGCTCAGCACGAGAACGCCGGCCGTTCGCCTCGCCATGAAGGAAGCCAGACGCCGGCGGCCTGAATTCGCGGAAAGTTACCGTGTTCACAACCGGCGGCTTCTCGGCGTCTGGCGCCCACTAGGCGCTAACCTGCATACGCTTGCCATTATCACATTTGCCTGGCAATCGCGTTTTGACCTTTATCTCCTCTTGATCGATGTACTGGCGCTCAACATCTGGATGTCTATTGCGTGCTGGATACAATGGGCCTCCGATCAGAAACTTCTGAAGGAGGCCGGTATCGAGATACGATTCGACAGGGTTGGCTGAGGCAGCATACTCAGCTGCAGCCCATCGACTGCCCGCAGTTGAGGCAACGATAGCAGGATCCGTTCCTAACCGTGGTGTGGCCGCAGGTGGAGCAGGCGGGAGCGTCGCCCATCAAGTTGGCGTAAAGCTCATCAGGGCTCTCAAGCGCCTTAGTCGGTGAAGAGGCCACGATCCCCGGCAGCGTAGGCTCGGGCCCCCGCTCCTGCTTAACCGGCTTCACGTGCACGAAGTCGGTGCGGCCGAGGTATTCCATGCCGAGGACGCGGAAGACGAAGTCCACCACCGACGTGGCGCTCTTGATGTTTTCATGCTCGCACATCCCGTTAGGCTCGAATCGCGTAAAGATGAAGGTGTCCACGAACTCCTGGAGCGGCACCCCGTATTGCAGGCCCTTCGAAACCGAGATCGCCAGGCAATTGAGAAGCGAGCGGAAGGCTGCCCCCTCCTTGTGCATGTCGATGAAAATCTCACCAGGCTGGCCGTCTTCGTACTCTCCAGTGCGGAGGTAGATCTTGTGGCCGCCCACCTTTCCCTCCACCGTGAAGCCCGTGCGCTTCTTGGCCAGCGGGCGCCTCCTTGGCTTCGGGATCATGCGCAGCTGATCGGCCCGAGCCGTGGCCCGCGCGATAATCTTCTCGAGCTCCTCGGAGCTCGCCTGAGAGAGGTCGGCTTCCGCGAGGCTCTTCGGCTCCGCGGCCTGTTTGTCCTTCGAGGAAGAGGAGAGGGGTTGGCTCAGCTTGCTGCCGTCGCGATATATGGCGACCGCCTTGAGCCCGAGCTTCCAGGATTCCAGATAAATGGATTCAATGTCGTCTTCCGTGGCCTCGCCGGGAAGATTTACTGTTTTTGAGATCGCTCCTGAAAGAAACGGCTGCGCAGCAGCCATCATTTTCACGTGGCTCATCGGCGAAAGGAAGCGCTTTCCCCTAGTGCCGCACTTGTTGGCGCAGTCGAATACCGGCAGATGCTCCGGCTTCACCAGGGGGCACCCCTCCACAGTCATCCTTCCACAAATAGTTTCGCCCGCTTCCTCGATCTGGGCGCTCGTATAGCCCATAGCGTGCAGCAAGCTGAAGCCTGGGCTGTCCATTTGGTCGGGCGTGAAGCCCATCCTCCTCAGCGTTTCCTCACTGATATTGTATCGGCTGAAGGCCCCTTCCAAAGAAAACACGGACGGAAGCGCCGCCTCGATCCTTTTGATGTCGGCGTCTTCCAGCCCCTTGGAGAGCAAGCTTATCCGGTTAACATGAGGCGCTCTTTCGAAACTAAGCGTGCCGGTAATGTAGGCTACTATCGCTCGAATATCCCGCTGCGAGTATCCGAGGTTCTTCAGCGCGAGAGGAACGCTCTGATTCACGATTTTAAAGTAACCGCCACCGGCGAGTTTTTTGAATTTCACGAGGGAGAAATCGGGCTCAATGCCTGTGGTGTCGCAGTCCATGAGGAGGCCGATAGTGCCGGTAGGCGCCAGTACCGTGGCCTGCGCATTCCGGTAGCCGTGCTTTTGCCCGAGTGAAAGCGCCCGGTCTAGGCATTCTTTCGCCGCCTTTCGAAGGTATCCTGGCACAGAGTCAGGAATCTGCTCGGTGGCATCTCGGTGCCTGCGCATCACCTTCAACATCTCGGCCTTGTTCGCGCCGAATCCCTTGAATGGTCCTTTGACTCTTGCCAGCTCGCCGCTGGTGCTGAAGGCCTCGCCGTGCATGATGGCGGTAAGAGCCCCGCACCATGCGCGGCCCACATCGGAATCGTAGGGAATTCCGCTCACCATCAGGAGGGTGCCAAGGTTGGCAAATCCGAGGCCGAGCGGGCGGTAGTCATGAGAGGTTTTCGCGATCCTCTCCGTGGGATAACTCGAAAATCCCACCAGAATCTCCTGCGCCGTAAAGAAGATACGGCAGGCGTGACGAAAACCCTCCACGTCAAAGGATCCGTCCTCCCGCAGATACTTCAGCAGATTGATGGAAGCGAGATTGCAGGCCGAGTCGTCGAGAAACATGTATTCTGAACAAGGGTTGGAGCCGTTGATCCGGCCGGAGGCCGGGCATGTGTGCCAAGTATTGATCGTCGTGTCGAACTGAACCCCGGGATCGGCGCAGACCCATGCGGCGTGCGCGATTTGACGAAAAAGGTCCCTCGCCCTTAGCTCTTTATGAACCTCCCCGGTGGTGCGGAGTCGCGTTCTCCAGGGCTGGTCGTCCACTACGGAATGCATAAATTCATCAGAGAGGCGTACTGAGTTGTTGGAATTTTGGCCCGCCACCGTGCGATAAGCCTCGCCGTTGAAATCGCTCGAATAGCCCGCGGCCACCAAGGCGGCCACCTTTTTTTCCTCTCGCACTTTCCAGTTCACGAACTCTTCAATTTCTGGATGATCCACATCCAGGGTAACCATTTTCGCCGCACGCCGAGTGGTACCGCCACTTTTTGTGGCGCCGGCACCACGGTCGAGCACCTCGAGAAAACTCATGAGGCCGGAGCTCGTGCCTCCACCAGAGAGCTTCTCCATCGATCCGCGCAACGCGGAGAAGTTTGTGCCGGTTCCCGATCCATATTTGAAAATCTTCGACTCGTTTCTCACCAGATCGAAGACGGAACTAAGCGAATCTTCCACGCTCTGAATGAAGCAGGCGGATGCTTGCGGGCGCACGTAACCCGAAGAAAGCTCCTCGACATTTCCAGATTTCTCGTTAAAGAAAAAGTTTCCCCCACTCCCCTTGATTCCATAGGCTTCAAAGAGCCCAACGTTGAACCACACGGGCGAGTTGAACGCACCACGCTGGGTGAGGAGTAGATACACTAGCTCCTCTTCAAAGGCATCGGACGCAGCCTTGTCTTGGAAATAGCCCTCCCGTTCCCCATGGCCGCGAATCGCCTTCGCGATCCGTCCCACCACCTGGCGCACACTGGTCTCGCTTCCGGTTCCGCTCGCTTGCGGCACGCCGGCGCGGCGGAAATAGCGAGAGATTAGGATATCACTGGCGAGCTGTGACCAGTCTGCGGGTACCTCAGCATCCTTCATTTCAAAGACCACCGAACCGTCGGGATTGGTGATCTTCGCTCCGCGCCGCTCGTAGCGTACTTCCTCGAAAGCCGAGACATCCTTCTTCGTGTGCAACCGGCCTAGATCCAGACCCCGCGTAGGTCGCTTGGTTAACCCGATACAGTCGTGCTCAAAATTGCTGCTCGTATCCATGAGGCCCCTCCATATGGTATAATTTCAGGATCAGGATACCAGGGATTGTGGGGGCCTATATGATGAGGGTCATATGGATCTGCAGAAGCCGAGCAACTCATCAACGAAAAGGCTCTCATAACGAACAGCGGCTTCCTGTGTGCTGAAGAAGGGATTCATGAGCACAACACGCAAGCAGGTGATTTTGTCATCGTCGGTTTCGATGCGCTTGCCGACCAAGCTGAAGCATGCGTGGCGGGCGTAGTCGCTGAGCGAAAGCTCCGTCTTCGAAACGGAAAAGTTTGGACTAGCTTGGAAATTCCGGAAACACTCCTCAGTACGGCGGTTGCAAGAGCTCAGCGCCTCCCCTTTGCGGGCAAGAAAGAAACAAAGAAGATTCAGGTCGGCCGGGCCTGCCATGGACACTTCATCTCCCGCCCTTGCCAGCTCGATGAGAAGCGTATTCGTGGCCGCGAGACTGCGTTGGAGGATCCGCGCGTATCCCTCCGCACCAACGGTCTTGCAGGCCATCCAGGTGGCTACTGCCCCCGTTGCCGCGCGCGATCCTTCGAGAGTGCTCTGCCAAGCTCCACCGTTACCGGCTATTAGGTAAGGCGCATCGAAAGAAGGGCATCGATACCTCCGCTCATCCCGAGTGAGAATAGTACCGCAGGAATAGGGCACGAAGCCTAGCTTGTGAGGGTCGATGGTAACGGAGTCAGCCCTTCCAACGCCTTGAAGTGATCTGTATACTTCCTCGCTCAGGCCGGCTCCTGTCGGACCTCGAGTCAAACTGCAAAAGTATCCGCCATAAGCAGCGTCCACGTGGTGCCAGACATCTTCTCCGGTCCGGTCCCTGTGATCGTCCAGTAGGTCTTGTATCCTGTCTACAGGGTCTACCGCGCCGGTGCCGGTGGCACCGGCTACCGTCACAGCCATGAGAACGGTCTTTCGCTCAGCGTGTACCCTACTTAGAGTTGCCGCGAAATCGGGCACGGAAAGACGGCCATTGCCGTCGAGCGGGATCTCCAGGAGTGAATCTCGCCCAAGCCCCAGAAGTGTCACAGCTTTCGGCCAGGAAAAGTGCCGAGACGCCGGCACGAGCACAATGGGAGGAACATAGCGACTACCCGTGATTTTCTCGTACTCGACTGCGAAGCGGTGAGGCCCGAGCACAAGGAAACTATAATCGTCCAAAGCATCCGGCGCTAAGCGCTCGGCCTGCTCATCGAACCACTCCCAGCTCCTGGCCCCTACCCCCTTAAACTGCGCCACCGTCATCGAATCATGCTGAACCATCCGAAGCCCCAGGGCTGTTACCCTATCGAGTCGATAAAGGCTCCGCCATACAGCTTCGAAATTGGCCATCGTGCCACCCGAAGTAAAATGGCCGCGTCCGAGACTCTCGGGCATTCCAAGGATTTCGAGCAGGCAGCAGATTGCTTCCCGTTCGAGGCGAGTGGTTACCACCGAGACCTCTTTGGAAGTGAGATTCGGATTGTGCAAAAGCACAGCGATATGGGCGAGCAGGGCCGGAAGAGCAAGCTCCGAGGTCATGTGCCCCAGAAACCTTGGGGTAAACTTGGGGCTTTCGCTGTCAAGGTCTCGCAAAAGCGCTGCCAGCCTGGACTGCACTTCCCGCTGCCGCTCAAGGAACAGCGGCGCCTCCCTATCTGCTTCCGAGATGGCTTCACCGTCAGCAGCAAATTGGGAGCGGCGCCAATCGACCCAGTGGTCAACGATCATATTGCACTGCTCAGCAAGCCACGCAGCGTTCTCAGCCTGAGGTCCAAGGAACAGGGACTTCAGAGCCACATCTTTTGGATCACAGCCCATGAATCCAGCCTAATGCCCAGGAGGCGGGGCGGTCCATGATCGCGGTCATAAACAAAATCAAAAAAGAAATCAGTCTTTTACTGCAGGATTCTGCACCCAGCTCATGCACCAGGCCCCTCCGGCCACGCGATGCTTGGGCATGATCATGCACTTGCCCTTACTCGCCTTTTTCTCTCCCTCACCTTTTGTGTACAGCTGGCAGTTATAGCAGTACTGACTCGCCTTCTCCTTCGCTTTGCGCGCGTCGCAGAGCTTGGTGGGCTTATCCGCATTGCTGCAATATTTGAGCGCCTTCCCCGGCTCCTCGCCATCCTTTATCAGTGGCAAATCCGCTGCGTAAGCCGCCCCCCAAGGCGAGAACTTTGCCATAAGAGGCACAGCTACAGCGGTACCAATGCTAAACTTCAAAAAGGAACGACGTGTAATACTCATGAAGACCTCCAAAAAAAATCGACCAAAGTCGACGTGATGTGTGTGTGTTGATTATTCTCTGCAAACTCCTCAGAATTCAATCGAAACGGAAACTAACCGCCGCACGCTCCACAACAGCCCCCACTGGATTCCTCGCTCTGGCGCTTGGAAATACGAATCATCCAATCTCCTTCTCTCTTTTCCACGACAGCCCAGTGCAGATCCGGCTGTTGAAGCAGATCAAGTTGAGAGCAAAGTGCAGAGGGGTCCGTGCTGAATTGTAGTAAAAATGCTCCTCCTTCCCTGAGACACTGAAAAAGAGAAAGAACAAGCGCTTGCCGACTCTGGGCAGCAAATGAATCCGCGTGTATCAACGTAATAGATTGCATGGCGCCTCCGCTTAGTAAGATTACCCTCTTAGGTAAACGCCACTTATGACGAAGATCAGGGAGGCTTACGAGGAGTTCAATTCGATTGACGAATGGGACACATGCCCCGCGAGGCGGGGAGACATTTTGTCCCAACCCCATTGGCAAAGCCCCCCTTACGCTCCTCCACCCGCTTTCAATTTCAACACGAAGTAGGTAGATTCACAGGCAAATGGAAATCGGCCACCTGCATAAAGCCCTTGGAGGCTACCCGCTGTTTCAAGGTATGGCGATCGACGAGATCTCTTCGCTTCTCGACGGCCATCGTTTCAGGAATGTCCGACATCATCAGCACTTGTATCAAGCCGGAGAGCCAGCAGACAGCTTCGCCATTGTTTTAGTGGGAGCATTCAAACTGGTGCGAAGCACTCCGAAGGGAGAGGACACCATTGTCTACTTCGCCACGCCGGGCGAAGTGATTGGCGGCTTGCTCATGCAGAAAAGCGGCGGGGCTTATCCCATCTCGGCTGTTGCCCTAGGCCCGTCCACTGCTTTAACAATTCCCAAGTCAACCTTCGTAAATGCCTGGCAAAAGAACATCCAGATTCAGTCTAAGCTGATGTCCACCCTCTATTCACGAATGTGCGTTCTGCAGGACGATAAAGTTGGATCGAAGCAGAGCCTCCAGCAACGAGTAGCTATGCTTTTGTTGTCCTTACTGGATAAGCGCCCAGATTGTGGCCCCAACCGCATACCGATCCCCCTCACTCGTCAGGAAATAGCGGACACAGTGGGAGCAAGTGTTGAATCCGTGATTCGCTGTATGAGCGAACTATCGCAGCAAGGATTTATTCAAACTGAAGAAAAGCAAATTGAGATTCTTCGAACTGACAAGATCGCGGAAATACTCAAAGCCTGAAGTCGTTCCCCTTTATCTTGATTGAAGCGAGTTCCTCATTCTCCCAACGCGCCCGCAGCCAATAGAGCCCAACTGAGAAAGCGAAGATCGGCGCATTCGCAAAATTCATCATTACTAGGCCAAACTCCGCGATCACATACCCAACATACATTGGATGGCGGATGATTCGATAGACGCCGCTTGAAACCAATCCCCGATTCGCAGGAGCAATGCCGAACGACTTTCCTAGCTCAAGGAGAGCAACCGAAGAAAGCGCGTACCCTATAATTACAAGTGCATCAACACCGACCAAATGTCCCCAGCTCCGCTCAGAGGAAGCCGGAATGTAGGCTAATGGCAGCGCCGCGGAAAGATAAGCAATCCAACTCTGAATCCCGCTGGAGCCTCCAGCCTGGCTAGCGCGCCTGACCAAGAGGAAATACGCTGCCGCCAGATCACGAATAACTAGCAGAAGGAAAAAAAGCAGCCCCGTAGCCGCCCAACGCCAGCCTGCCAAAACCGCGAAGGCTAACATGATTGAGGCCCCGAAAAAGGAGGCCTGACTGGAAGCTCTGAATGGTGTCATGAGCTCAGATTCCAGGCTCCCCTTTTTCGTGCACTTTGGGGCCTTTGGCCTCTGCAAAATTGACGATTGATTGAATCATAGCGCCAATGGCCAAGATAACGATCGCTGCCTGCAACACTCTTTTCATAGGGCCTCCTTCGGTTCAGTAAAAAAATCTTCAATACTCTTGGCCACAACTTCGGGTCGATCAAAAGCAACAAAGTGGCTAGCATTGACAATAGACCGGAAGGCGAAACCCAAGCGCTCCGCATCTCGTTGAAGAATGTCGTTTGGAAGAAGGCCATCATGCGCGCCGGTCAAGAACAGCTTCTTTCCGCCCCACTCACGAAGTTCGACGGCCATGGAATCCATTTTTTTTGCCTCGCCACGGATCGATAGGAAAAGTGCGTGGGAACAGCGATCAGTGGCCAAAAGAATCTTCCCTGCCTGCACATTCTCTTTCTGAAAATAGAGCTCACCGTATTCAGACAACCAAACCGAAAACGATGAATCTGACGGTGCCCGCTCCCACTCCGATTCAGCCGTCGCTAGAGCGCCTCGTTTTGCGTCAATGTAGTTCACGTACGCGGATTTCTGGCTTTCCGCCGAAAAAGGCACCGCTGCACAAATAAGCCCACCAATTTTAGGAAGATCAAGCGCTACCCTCGCCGAAAAGAACCCACCGAAGGAGTGCCCAAATAAAAAGACTGGGCCTTTAATGTTAGAAACTCTGTCGACTAGGTCCCTCGATAAACTGGCGAAGCTGGCGCTTTGATCTGCCTCGACTCCGTTAGTACCGGGGAAGTCCACGTAGTAGAGATGAAAGGAGCGCTTTAGCATATCCAGACTACGCAAGGTGCCCGAACTCAATCCCGGACCACCAGGAATCAGCACTAGCGAAGGGCCGACGGCTTTCTGGCACGGCACATGAGTAAGCTGAATCACCGGCCAACCTCCACCGGAGCTGCGGCCCCACTACGCATCCCCTCCACAAAACTTCTCAGGCCAAACTCCTGGACCCAGCGATAGATCGTGGCCTCGCTGATTCCCAATGTCTTCGCGGCCAATCTTTTATTGCCACTCGTCTCTCCAAGCGCCTTCATCAGCGCATCTCGGCGCACATTGTTTTCGAGAACTCCCACGTTGTTCATTACGGAAGGCAGAGAGACTTGGCGGCCCAAAGCCTCGGCGACTGCTTCGCCGTCCACGACAAACCTGTCGGAGAGCACCACGATTCGCTGGATCACATTTCGAAGTTCCCGCACATTCCCGGGCCAGCTGTGAGCCAGTAGAGCCTGCGCCCCTTCCGCGGAAAGCGAGTACCTAGTTGCAGCATTCTCAGCGAGCTCCTCAAGAAATAAATTCGTGTAGAGAAGCACATCTTCGGGGCGCTCCCGAAGAGGAGGAAGCCGAAGCACAAAAGCGCCAAGGCGCTGCAAAAGATCCAGACGGAAGGTGCCCTCCATCACCATCTTCTCCAGATCCCGATGGGTCGCCGCGATGAACTGCGCTTTGACCTTCCTCGTTGAGGTGGAACCTAAAGGCTGGACCTCTTTTTCCTGAAGTACTCGGAGCAGCTTCGCTTGCACAGCCGGAGAGCTTTCACCGATCTCATCAAGAAAGAAAATCCCGATGCCGGCGGCCTCGATCAAGCCAATCTTATTAGTGACAGCACCAGTAAAGGCACCGCGCTCGTGGCCAAAAAGAACCGACTCAGCGGTTTCCTTGGGTATGGCGGCCATATTTGCCGCGATGAGTTTTTTCTTCGTCAAAGCTGCTATGTATTGGGCTAGAAATTCCTTGCCCGAGCCAGTCTCTCCGAGAATCATGATCGGAGCATCGGGCTGGAGACGCACGATCCTCTCCACCTTGCTCAGCACGTCCGCCACAACCCTAGACTCAGAAAGGAACTTGCCAGCAAGGGAACCACGCCAGCTAGCCATCTGGGCAGCTCGGCCGAGGGCCGTGGCGAGGGCACCGAAAAAGTCTCCCTCCTTATGAATGAACTCGAATAGCCGACGCCGCAAGGCCTCGACTACCCGCTTCACCTGAGTATCGCCACTGAGCACGATCAGAAAAGTCCCCGGCCTCTCCTTGCTGAGATGATCGATCAGATGAATGCCATCAAGCTCTTGCCCCTCGAAATTTAGATCCACGATCACGGCTGCATACTCGTACTTTGCCGCCAATGCCTTGGCCTGGGACACGGTTGAAGCAGCATGAACTTCGTAGCAGCTCTTTAGGCGAAGCTGCAGAGCACGCGAAAGCGCGACATCATCGTCTGCAATCAGGATCAGAGGAAGCTCGCTCATCGGGCCTCCAGGCGAACTTCGAAGGTGGCACCGCCACTTTCATTCCGCGAATACACGATCTTTCCGCCGTGGGTACGCACGATGTGATTCGCGGAAGCCAAACCTAAGGCGCCCCGATCCGCCTTGCTGGAGCGGCCACGGCCTTGGAGGAAGATAGGCAGGTCGTCCTGATTCATTCCTGGTCCGTCGTCGGAGACGCGCACCACGGCCTTGCGATCCGATCGCTCCAGAATGAGGTCAACCTTGGTTCGACTGGCGGCAATGCCATTCTCCAAGAGATTTGCAATCGCTCTCTGCAAAAGGTCTGGATCATGCGCCACCATTACCGGCTCGTCTGGCATCAGAATAGAAACTCGCCGGCCATCAGTCAGATTTGCAGTTCCCTGCATGCGTTGCCAGCACACTCTCAGGCTCTCCCGCAGATCGAGCTCCCGCAATGCTTCCGGCTGATCCTCCAGAGTTTTTCTGGCCGCCCCCACCTGGCGGAGAATTTGGTCCGCGATGGAAGGAACCATAGAAGAAGCTTCCTTCTTTTCACCCTCCGAAGCGTCCTGAGAATTCCAAATATGTACCCACTGGCGGAGCGCGGAAACCGGATTGTGCAGATCATGAATCAAACGCCTATACGACTCGGCGCTTAGCTTCCTGGCTTTCTCCTCGGCGAGCCTTTCTCTCGCGTTGGCCAGATCTCCTTTTGCTCTGGAAATGGTGCTTCGGATTTCCTCCAGCTCCAGGATCGGCAAAGGATTGGAAGAGGTCCTTGTTTCATCCCCCATCAGGAGAATCTCGCGGCGCAGCTCCTCCAGGGGGTGCAAGGCCGAGTCGATCGCTACCCTCATATGGCTCGCCGACATGAGCGAAAACGCGACGCTGGTTAACAGCGCCACAACGAACGCTAGGGAAACCACGGGGACTACGCTTAGAAACGGGGAAAAACTGTAGATAGTTGCATCCGAGACAGATCCACCCCTACGCGCGACAGGACGGGAGCTTACGATGCTTCCGCCGCTAAAGCGGCTTTCTCCGAGGATTGGTCCCCAAGCTGGGGCCGAGAAGGGGCGGTCCATCTCAGAAATACTACGCGTGCTGGCAAGCGCGAAATCCCCTTGCACAACGACGAACTGGGTATTCCGGGCTTCCTCGGCCGCCTGAAGTACGCGAAGAATCTCGGGACGGTCTTGGGATTCGACGAGTGTGGCGAGGTAAGGGGAAATCGCCTCGAGGATCTGCTGATCAGACCTAACTTTCGCAGAAAGCGCGAGGCCACCGCAGAGTGATGCCACGAGAAAAGAGGCCGCCAAGGCGAGGCCGATCCGTAAGGGAATCAGCTTTGCCTGGATGTGCTTCGCGAAGGGCACGGCTCTCATCTGCTCACCAGCTTTCCGGAGCAGCCGTTCGTAAGCGAAACCTTCTCGTAGTTGATGTAAACGTCGGCCAGGATGTTCGGCTCGAATCCTTCCACGCAGTTCGACACCCAGTAATTCGCCCGAGGGTGAAAGAGGTTTACCGTGAGGGCTTCACCATCGATAAGGCTGATCGCCTCCCGGTAGAACTCTTGCCTTCGTTTTCTATCCCGATGGGTGCGAGCCTCCTTCAGCAAGGCATCAAGTTTCTTGTCTTTGATCCCGCTGAAGTTGTCCGGATTGCCCGACTCGAAGTTCCGGAGGAGGAACTCGGTGTCCGGATAGTCCATATTCATGGAGACCAGAAAAGCCTGGTGGGTCTTCCCTTCATAGCCCTTCATCAACTCCGCCCAGGCCATCGTGACAACGCTTGCGTTCCATCCCTTCCGACGAAGACTTTCCTCTAGGTAGGCGCGCATTTCAGCAGCTCTGGCCAGCTCCTCCGGAATGACGATCCTGATCTTGTTCTGGGGCGGCCGTCCCGGCTTGAGCTGCTTAGATGGCTGTGAGCTCGAAGCGTACCCGGGCAGCCCAGGCGGAACGTAGCCGTGAGCCCGGATCGCCTCTGGAAAAAACTTTTTCCGGAAACCGTCTGCATCCAGATCGGCCCGAAACCGCTGGCGAGTGGCCTTGGAGCGAAAAGGCGCCTTTCTCGAATTCATGCCGATGATCCACGTGGCCGCTACTGGGCTTGTGACATTCTTACCTGCTTTGAATACGTCGCTATCGGCCGTAAGCGGCCAATTCGCGAGATCCTGCACTTCACCCGCGAGAGCGGCCTTAACCGCGTCGTTTTCGACCATTTCGCGCAGGACCAGTTTATCGAGCTTAGGCTTCCCGCTGTGGTAGTCATTGAATCCAGCGAGCACGAGATCCTTCGTGGGAGCCTCCACCCTGCCTACGAATTGGAATGCACCGGAGCCGACAGGCCGCTCGAAGAAGCCCGGCTTACCGACCAGCTCACCAGGCAAGATCTTCGCCGTGGCCCCGGCAAGCACCGAAAGAAAAGGCGGAAACGGATGCTTGAGATGAATCTTCACCGTCTTTGTGTCCTTTGCCAGAAGGCCTCGACCTTTGGAATCATCGATGCAGTCGTAATACTTACGAACCGCACTTTCCTGCGAAAGTGCACGGCGAAGGGAAGTCACTACGTCCGTCGCGGTGATAGGCACGCCGTTATGAAAACGCGCTTGGCGAAGCACGAAAGTCAGCGTTCGGCCATCGGGGCTGGTGGACCAGCTTTCCGCCAGGGCACCCTCGATACTCAGCGTGGAAGAAAAACGGAGAAGCCCGTCGTAGAGAAGGTTCCCGGCCACGAGAGAGGACGTATCGTTCATCTTGATGGGGTCGAGCGTAAGGGGAAGTGAGTAGACCGATTTGACGTAGGCGTTATCAGCCGCGTACCCCGCCGGGAACAGTGTCAGGACGGCAATTGCCGCCAAAGCACCTTTGAGCCGCGCAAGCGAGGCCTTCGCTGTTTTCACATTCATATCCCGCCCCCGTTCCTGGTGGTTGCTTGAGTAGCGATGCTCCAGCCCCTGAGCGAAAACCAGGCCAAGAAACGGAGGGGGTTTTAACGCGAAACGTTATTGGCGGCAACTATTTTTCGGCTTTGAATACAGATAGATATGATCCCAGCCACTAAAGCTCAGCCGGGCTTTCCAATGGTACCTTTGAAATAATTACTAAGTTTAGGCCTCTCACGAGTGAGAGGCCGGACCGAATACTCATTTTCCGATCGGTTTGTGCTCACAGGCTCATTCGAGCTGCCTTTACCTAGGCACGTCGCATGGCTTGGCCGCGAACCTCGGTACACGTCTACAGGGGTAGGACTGGCACAAAGCTAATGGGCAATTTTTGCCATGTAAACAATATGCCAAATAGATCCGATATTAACTGGCGATTATATCAAAATCGCAGAACATCGACCGCGATCCACGCATTTCGGAGATTTTCATGGCACGGGAAAAAACGCTCAATCTAGAGTTGGCAAACTTCATCTGCACTGCGGCCGACGACAAAAAACTGTTAGACTTTTTTGAAGAACGTATCTGGCCATTGTTCGATAAAAGCGTATCAAGATCGAGTGGTGAGACCTACGAGTATCATTTCTTAGGGGTTAAAGCCGGAACCATCGGTGGAGAAGCATGCATTTCTGGACGATTGATCCAACGAATGAAACTGCGTGCTCGTCAACGTGTATCCAGAGATGGAAAAATTACTCCTTCGGAAGACACATTAGAATCCGATCCTTCTTCATTGTTTGTCTTGCGACTATACGATCACAAGCTCCTTGTGATTCCTGAGCAACCAAGAAGCCCTAAGACCGGCACCTTCAGATGGATATTTGGAAAACTCCTGGACGACGACTACTCTGAAAAATTTCGAGAGCTTCGTAGAGCATTTCTAAAAGAATTAGGGCGAGAGCGCTTGTCTCAAGAACTTGAGCTAGAATTCCGCTACTTGATGGACGCGAACTATCCAAAAATCACATTTCACCTAACAACAATTGGCGATAAAGAGTCTGCCAGCGAACTTCTAAAAAAGTTCGACATCGTCCAATCGGTAACGATCACCGCACGCACAACCAATAATGAAGACTATGAACTCGACGAGGAAATGCTTCGGAAGCAAAAGAAGGTGTTGGAACAACTTGGAGGAACGAGCTCAGATCTTGTTGTTCGAAATGCGTCCGACGGCCTTAAAAAGGAAAAGGTAAAGACTCTTGTGAATGCTGCAGTTGAGAGCGGTGGCAACACCGCATTTAAGGTCCGCGGAAAAGGGCCAGCCGGAGAAAAAATTAACAAATCAGAATCCGACGCCCAGGTTAAAGTCAGCATCCCTGTCGCTTCCGGAGAAGCAGACCGAACAATCCTAGAAAAAGCGCTGGCGAAGTTTGACACGATTGTTGCATCCGGCGTCGTGAAACTGGCCGAGGTGGTAAATGGAGCGCAGGAAAAGAGAAAATCCGAAGCTCTTCTCCGTAAACTAAGAACTGAGTGAACTAATGAAAAGGCGAATCGGTACAAATTCCACACTAGTCTTGGCGTTAAGAACGTTCGCCAATTTGAACTTCAGTTGGATTAATTTTCTAATCCCTATTCTCGGTGGAAGCATCATTGCAGGCCTTCTATGTTGTGTTGATGTTCCTGATTCACGTAGGTTGCTGACCGCGGCGCAAGGGCTCCTTGCCACCCTTGTCCAATTGAATGGGGGATGCCTCGGACTAATCCTCGTTGGATTTTCGATCTACGCATCTCTGCCCTCCCAGGATTACGTGATTTTTGCGATTTCGAACAAACCAGACGAAGGGAAATACTCGTTCCTGAAATACAAATTGCTGATTTTCTTTAAGTCGTTTTTCTGGGTCTTCTTTTGCACATGTTTTCTAATTTCGATCTACGCGTTTTCTATTCTCTATCCAGAAATCGACCCGAGCGGAATTCAGTCCCCGATCTCTGCAAGTTCCAAATTCAAGCGGTTCGCGTTTTTCTTTTTTTGCGCTGCCGCCGAAATCAAGATCCTGGTGGAGGTAAAGATCTTTATATTTACTCTTTATAGCTCAACATTGTCCCAGGCACGTTTCGCGGCCCAAGCCAACAATATCAAACCGGTCGATGAGGGGTTGGATTAGGACTTAAGAGTCCAAAGTGCCATGACACTTATCGATTCTTGAACCTCCTCGCCTCTTCTGGAAACACAGAAATCGGCTTCCAGTCGATCTTCAAAATGTCTCTCGACCGTGTTTCCACCCGCTCCCTGCACTGGCGAGTATGGCAGCCGAAAACATCGAAAAAAGAAAACCCAGCTGCGGCGAGCAGCACGAGCTTCACGTAAAGGTTATACATGGCTCGCCCCCTCCCCTTGCCGAGGCGTCGCATTGGCCAACGGCTGCGCTGCGGGCCGCAGTAGTTGAACCATCACCACCCGCATAGCAGCGAGCTGCTCACCGTCCATGCGATCGATCATGCTATGGCAGTCATCTTTCGGGCTGATCACCGGCGCGTGGCCGATGATCTTGTGGAACTCGTCCAGAGTGAAGCCGTATGCGCGAACGAGCTGCTCCACCCGGTAGTCCGGGAGAACCAGCTTTCCGTTCTCGAACTGGCTGATGGCAACGTGGGAGAAACCGACGATGCCAGCGGCCTGGCGCATGGTGAGCCCCGAGGACTCCCGCATTCTGCGCATTATGGTATGTGTGTTAGGATCTTTGATTTTCTGTCGAGCAGACATAGCAACCTCATGCTTATTGGTTAGTTACCAACAGCCGGTTTGGTTACTAGAAGACGCTTGATTTACCTCGGGAATCGCAAGACCTAACCAAGTAACCAAACTTCATTGAGAACCGTCGTTTTTTGCCGCTCGGCCTAGCACAAACTAAGCACAGATTTAGCAAAACTCGGGTGATCTCGCGTGATGTCGGGTGACGTTGGTAAAAACGGAACCGATCGGTTCCTGCTCAGACCTTCGTAGATTTGTTTATAGGGATTGGGAACTTACTGGACTGTCACTTTAGGCCGGAACCAACCTCTCCTTTTTGGGGAGAAAGTTGGCGGAGCGTACGGGACTCGAACCCGTGGCCTTCCGCGTGACAGGCGGACGTTATAACCAACTTAACTAACGCTCCAGCGAACTGATCGTTTGTCTTGCGACTCTCGATCTGAAATCTTTAAAGCTTGGCGATCTTACTTAAGATCGTAGGAACCGGAAAGCTGAATCTAACTTCCAGTTCGTAAAAGCTTCTCTGGGAGAAACTTCCAAGATCGAAGGAAAGTTACTTCTTCTTACCCTTGGACTTGGCAGCGCGAATCTTCGCCTTTTTCTTAGCCTGATTGCGGCGAAGTTTCATTTTGATGGTCGTCTTCTTGCGGCCTCTGCCCATGGAGAATGTCCTTTCGATGATCTAATGCCTAGGGAATTACTAGAGTTTTCGCGCCCAAGCAATGCTTTTGTAGCCCTTAGGGCACAAAAAAGCCTGGGACTTACCCAGGCTTTTCGCGAGCGCTCGCCCAAGCCAACCTAGCGCTTGCGCTTGCCCTTGCCGGGCTTCTTGGCGTCCTGCGAGCCGCCAGGCACCCTGCGGAACACCTGCTGCGCATAGTCACGTTCCACCTTGCCCGGGCTCCCGAGGCATTCCGTGGTGCGGTAGGTGGTTTCGAGCATCAGGCCCGCGCTCACTTCGAGCTCGTAGGTAACCACTTCCGAGATGCGGAAGCCGTCTCGCACAAAGGTGCGATGGCTTTCGATCATCGTGCCTTGGCGAGGGCTGTTCCAGCGGTGGCGCACAGCTGAGCGATCGCGGCCCGGAATAGTGCGGCTGAGATTGTCGGGAACAATGCTCACCGTTTCTTCCTCGAAATTGCTCCAGTGCATATTGATCCGCAGGTACTTGCAGTCGAGCTGCGAGATCGTATAGGTGGTGCCGGTGTCGGCCCGCCATACACCTGAAAAATCCACGCACATCAACGGAAATGGATCGCCATCTCCCGCTCCCGGCCTGGCCTTAGCCTCGGCTCCACTGGCGAACAGGCAAAGCGCCGCCACTGCCATACTGGCAAGAAATCCCCCCAATTTCCTCATAGATTCACCTCATCACGCCCGGAGCGCCCTTCGGGCCCCCCCGGTTCCGGGCCTGGCCCTGGTTTTCTCAGTCTTGGACTCACTTCCTCCAGCTGCACGGCTGCGTTGAAAGCGTAGCCGTCGCGTTCGTTGAGGATATAGACAGGGCGTTTGAAATCCGGCTCGATCAGCTTTCTCAGCCTCGAGATCGAAGTGTAAACCTTGGAATCGTGGATCATCGGGTTGTAGCTTTCGCGCCAGATGCGGTCCACCAGATCTTCCTTGGAGAAAACTTTGCCCGGCTGCGAAGCCAGCAGATAGAAAATCTCGAGCAGCACGAAGCGGCGCTCGAAATGCACCTCTCCGATCTTGCTCTCGATGATCACCTTGCGCTCGCGGTCCACCATCAGGCGGTTGCGATTGGGCTGCGTGCCCACGCTCACGCGCTCGAGCATCTTCTTGAGCGCATTGAGCTCGAGATTGCCCACGGCATCCGCGATCAGATCGAAAAAGATCTGGGCGCGCTCGTTATTGCCAAGAGCGAGATAGGCGCGGCCGAGGCCCAGCAGCACATAATAATAGTTACTCCAGGAGCGGTAGGTTTTGAGGATGGAGTGCGCCGTCCAAAAGCAATCGAGGCTCTTGTTCGGATCGCCCAGCTCCCGGTAGCACTGCCCGCGCAGGATATGGAGGCTCGCCTCAATATCGTGCAGGTGCATATGCTCAAAAGCCTGCGTGCCGTGATTCAGCTCCTCAATCTCCTTGAGCAGCTCATCGGCCTGCTTGAGCGCCAGCTGCGGATTGCCCTGGTCTTTCTCCAGCATCGCGAGGGCGTAGCGGCTCGAGAGAAGGTCCCGGTGCACGTCTTCGCGGTCTTTCTTGGAAAGGGTATCGTCTTTCAGCAAGGCTTCCAGCAAAAGGCGGCTCTGCCCGAAATGAATGCGGGCTTCGTCTTTGTGGCCGCGGTAAGAGGCCGCGATGCCTTGCTTATAATGAATCTTCGGCTCGTAACGCTTGTAGCCGGTGAGGCTTGAGCCCACCTGCACCACCTCGCGGATCAGAGAATCGTATTTCCCGAAATCGAGGCGCTCGGCATGAATGCGAAGCAGACAAGCGATCGCGCGGAAGTAGTTGTCGTAAAGGTGAAACTGCAGCGCTTCGGTTTTCACTTTTTCAAAGCAATCCACCGCATTCGGAAAATCGCACTTTTCCAGATACAGCTGGCCGAGCTCAAAGAGCGCGTGGTTGCGGAAGATCAGATCTTCCGCGTTTTCCGCGTTCACCTTCGCATATATTTTTTTAAGGCCCCCCGGGCCTTCTAATCTTCTCTCCAACGCCATTCCCCCCATAATGGAAGCGCCGAAACAATAACGCCTTACAGCGTGTCCGGGCGCCCCTCTCTGGAACAGTCGATGAGTGCCACCTTTGTGCCCGGCCCCTTCGCCCTCCATCCCGGAGAAGCTAAGCGCCGTTCACATCATCCGTGAATTTTAGGAGCTCTCACTCCTGGCACCCCCCGCCATGGAGGTGTTTCGATCCGCGTCTGCCGAAGCTGCTTTGTCCCGCGTGCTCGCTGCGCTACTTCGTGGTTTGCAAATCAGTGTTCCTGGCAACAAGACCGCGGGCTACCGGTTTTCCAACCCCAGGTAACTAAGTGGGTACCATATCGCGACTTTAGGCTTCCGAACCGTTTCCGAAGATCGGGCCCGGCATGCTCACCATCGCGAGGGACAGCCCCCGAGGTTGTTCGTGTAGGGTGGAAAACGCTAATGCCCATTTCCCGCCACCAGGAACGTTTTAACCATAGCAGCCTTTCAAAGCCTGACAAACGAAAAATCAGGAAAGATTTGTTGCCTCTGAGGCACCAGCGTTCTATCGGCACCCTCGCGCAAAAATGCGGCAAATACTGATAAGTTTCGTACGGTTCTGACTGCGAAAAAACACCTGGAAATCCGCCAGGATCAGTCTTGGATTCTATAAATTTTATGTAGCTACGGCGATCCGCTCCAAAGTTTTTTCTCCCTTCTTTGCCGCAACGGAATTTAAATCGCTCGACTTCGCTCTCCGGATTCAGAAGAATCTAACCCTTTGGCTTTTCGCGGCCTCCGGCGTAGCCCCAAAAGCATCAAGGCCTCGCAGCACCTCGGAGCAGCGCCTTGGCGATCTCAGAAACATCAGAAACAAAAGTTTCCCAGCCTGATCCCACGACCGAACCCTCGATCAAAGCCACGATCGAATGTTCCGCTGAGTATCCACAAGAATTTTGGCGACGTTTGCCCCTTCGAATTGTTAAGCTCAAAGTGAATGGCCACTTCGCTCCTCCTCGCCGACGATAGCCCGACGATCGCCAAGATCCTGCAACTCGCCTTACAGAGCGAGCAGTACGAGATCCGCGCCGTTCTCACCGCCGAAGAAGCTCTTCGTGAGCTGAAGGACAACACTCCCTTCTTCTTCCTCTGCGATCTCTCCCTGCCCGGCAAGAACGGCTACGAGTTCGCCCGCCTCATCAAAAGCGATACGCGCCTCTCCAAGATCCGCGTGGTACTCCTCGCCTCCGCCTTCGAGCCCGTAGACGAGCAGATGTACCAGGGCTGCGGCGCCGATGGTCTTGTGAAGAAACCCTTCGATCCCTCGGAGCTTCGCGCCAAACTCCGGCAGATCCACGACATGCCGCCCAAGCTTTCGGAAACCTCGAAGGTCACGGGCTCCCTCTCCGGCTTCACCGTGAGCGCTCCTGACCCTACTCCCGTAGGCGTGCAGGCTCCCGCCGCCGAAGAAGGCGCCCTGAGCCTGGGCAGCGAAATCCCGCCTGCGGCCCCTTCCGCTTCCTCCGAGGGAGGCCTTTCCCTCTCCGCCAGCACTGACGAGGCCACCGATCTTTCCGCCCTGCTCACTGGAAACGCGAATCCCGGGGCCGATGCCGACTCCATCCTGGCCGGCCTCCTGGGCGGAGGCGAAACACCTGCTGCTCCCTCTGCCGCGCCCCAGGTGCCGCCCCCGGCGCCAAAAGCTGTGGCGCCAGCAACACCACCGTCGGCTCCCCCAGCGGCTCCACCAACAGCGGCACCTGCGCAAAAAGCCACGCCCGATCTGCCGCCTCCCGCCGCCCCTCCCTCCGCTCCTAAATCTCCAGTAGGCGAGGTACCTGCCGACCAGCCGTCGTTTCCCACGAATCCCAGCCAGCCCACCTTCACCAATACCACGGTGATGCTCGACCTTTCGGGCCTTGAGGCGGAACCTCCCAAGCACGAGGCTCCTGCAGGCGTGGCCGCCTCCTTTTCCACCCCCGCCGGAGGCACCGCTCAGATCGACACCAGCCTCCTCGGAGGCGAGCCGGTGAGCCCGCCCCCTGCCCCGGGCGCGCCCGCCGAAGAAAACCTCAGCCCGAACGCCCAGGCGTTGGCCGCCTTTTTCGCCGCTGAGATCGGCAGCCAGAAGCCTTCCACGCCTCCGGCCCTGCCCAAAGCGCCAGAGTCCAGCTCGTCGCCCGCACCTGAAAAAGCCGCCACGCCCACCGATAACGATGACAACGGCTTTCCGCCTCAGGACGAAGATTTCGAAGCCAGCCTCACGAGCATTGAATGGGGCCCAGCCAAAGAAAGCCTGAACGAGTGGAGCTCGCAATCGGCAGGAGACGCGCCTTCCACGAGCCGCGCCGAAGCTCCACCTCCGTTTCATCCCTCCCGACCACCCTCACAGCCCACAACACGGGCCGCAGCACAGGCTCCAGCTTCCGTTCCAGCTGCCAGCCGGCCTCCTTCGCCCGCCTCGGGTGGATTCGGCTCCTCCGATTCCCTGATGTTCGATACCGGCGGCTCCAGCTTCCGCTTTTCCGATGATTATGTGGACCGTATCACCAAGAGCTTCACCGGCGCCCTCAAAGAAGAGGTGCCCCAAAAGCATACGCCCATATTCCACACCCGAAGCGACGACAGCGCCCCCGCAGCTTCGGCTGCCCCGGCCTCCGCTCCCGCGCCCGGCGGATTCTCGGGTGGCACATGGTCGGAAGCCGACATGCACAAGATCGAGCAGATCGTGCGTGAAGAAGTGCAGATGGTGGTTCGCGAGGTGGCCGAGAAAATCGCCTGGGAAGTGATCCCGGAGCTCGCCGAAAACATCATCCGCAAAGAGCTCGATAAGGTACTGAAAGAGATGGAGCCGAACTAGCAGGATCCGTGCGGGCCCTGCGTTCCCTGGATCGCTACGGGGCGGGCACGACGGGCACGAAACGAACGCTGGTCTCTTCGCTGGCCAGCTTGCGCTCCTGCCCATGCGCATCTCTCACCAGCAGCTCGCCACTCGGCAACAGGCGAAGCGGTGCCACCGCTTCCTTCTCCCCCACCACATAAAGAAGCTGCTCCAGCCTTGCTCCGGCTTCCCACTCCTGCTTGATCCAAGAAAAATCCGCAGCGGCACGAAAAGCGGCCTCGAGCTCTCTCAGATAGATACCGGCGAAGGCTTCCGGCGTGGGCAACTTGGCCGGATCCGGGCAAAGGCTCGAAAGCGCGATCGCCTCGGGGAGCGGGGCCTCTCGTAGGTTCAACCCGATTCCAAGCACCACATCCGAGCCTTGGTCCCCCTGCCTGGCCTGCGCGATCATTCCGCTGAGTTTGCGGCCCTGCAAATAAAGGTCATTGGGCCACTTGAGGCGCAGCTCCAGTTCACGGCCAGCCTCCTGGGCTGAGGACGTTCCCCACTCTTCGAGAATCTGCGCCACTGTTTTGCGAAGCGCGATTCCGAGAAGAAAGGGCAAAAGCGAAATGCTCTGCTCGTGCGTGCGCGCTAGCTCAAGACCGATGCTGAGCGCGAGATTTCCGTGCCCCGTATTCCACGCTCGGCCCCTGCGGCCATAGCCGGCGGTTTGATGGAGGGCGAGAACGGCCTGCCCGTGAAAGCCAGGCTGCCCGCGGTGCGCGAGAAGCTCCTCCTGCGAGGAGGCGCATTCGTTTATCACCATGAGCTGGAAGCGAACCGGAGGGAACATCAGCCGTTCGAGAACTCGAACAGAAGAGAGAGATCGGCGCTCTTCACCGAATGCGTGAGCGCACCGATGGAAACGGCGCTTACGCCGGTTTTTGCGTAGTCGCGGAGGTTCTGCAGGGTGATACCGCCCGAGGCTTCGAGGAATACTTTGGCATTCTTCGCGCGGATCCTGGGCACCAGCTCGCGCAGCTGATCGGGCGTGAAATTGTCGAGGAGCAAACGCGTGATGCCGAACTTCAGTGCCTGCTCGATCTCGTCCCAGTTGGTCACTTCCACTTCCACCGGGATCTCGGGCTTGATCTTGCCGGCGAGGTTGGCGAGAGCAAGCTCGATCGAGCCGCTGGCGCGGATGTGGTTCTCTTTCACGAGCACACCTTCATCCAGGCGAGCGCGGTGATTGGTGAGGCCGCCATCACGCACGGCTTTCTTTTCCCAAACACGGTAGCCCGGCGTGGTTTTGCGAGTGTCGAGAATGGTGAGGGGAGCGCCTTCGAGCGCGTCTTTATAGATTTTTGCCATGGTGGCGATGCCGCAGAGGCGCTGCAGGAAGTTAAGGATGGTTCGCTCACAGGTGAGCAGATCGCGGGCGCGGCCCTCGAACTGTAAAACGGTGGTGCCCTTCTGCACGAAGGAGCCGTCGGCCAGGCCGTTCAGAGCTTCCACTTTGGCATCGGCTCCGAACACCTCGAGCACGAGGGGGGCAAGCTCCAGGCCGGAAAGCACGCAGGATTCTTTCGCTACCAGGCGGGCCTTGGCGCGCACTTCGGGCGGAACAGCGAGGGCGGTGAGATCGCCGGTGCCAATGTCTTCCTCCAGGGCTAGGCGGATCAGTTGACGCGAGGCGCTTATCGAGTCCATGAGCGTGTCCATGAGAGGGGCACTATAGATGGCCCGGAGCGTAGCCGCAAGAAGAGGCGAGAATAAGGACAATGCGCTCCGCCCAAGAGGGCGAAATCAGCGAGAATGAGCCATGGAAATTCGAAAGGCACAGGTGGTGATTCTTTGGTCCGCGGCGCCTCAGGGGCAGCAAGCGGCCCAGGGACCCGACTCAGCCTCACCGGGAACCACCCCATCCAAAAAAGTGCTGCTTTTACACCTGAATCCCGACCGGGGCGCCTACTGGCAGCCCGTAACCGGCAAAATAGACGAGGGCGAAACCTTTGCTGAAGGAGCTCTCCGCGAGGCCGAAGAAGAATCGGGCCTGCGGTTCGAACGCCACCCCCAGTACCTTGGCCTTGAGCATCGATTCCAGGGTAAATGGGGCCCGGCCGTGGAGCGGGCGTTCTTTCTGCCGATCTTCGGCGGCTCCGAGCCCCCCACCCCCAGCCTCGATGGCAAAGAGCATGATGCTTATGAATGGCTCGACCCCGCGGAGGCGGCTGACCGGGTGAAGTGGCCCCATAACCGCGCGGCGATTGAGCGCGCGGCCTCCGGCCCCTCCCCCCTATTCCTTTCCCGCCGCGGAGCTTTCTACCAGGATGGGGAAGAAATCACCCACGAGCGCACGAGAGAGCTCTTGCACCGTTCGCTTGTACCTTTGCAGGAGGGCACAGGCTCGGGCTGGGTGGTGCGCGTAGGGAAGGAAGAACTCGATGTGGTGCTGGAAGACACCGCCCGCTTCGTGCTCAGCTACGATCGCGCGAGCGGAACGCTGAAACTTTCGGATGGTTCCTCAGAGGTACTGCGCCCCGAAAGCCTGCGGGTGCGCCCGGAAAATGGATTGGTTTGCCGCCTGGCCAACGGCTGGGAGGCGGCTTTCACTTCGCCCGCGTATTATGAGATCGCCAAAGACATCACCGAATCAGTGGCCGGCGAGTATGTGCTGCACTTCCTCGGGAGCAACCACCGCCTGGCTGTTGCGGGCGAGGGCAAAGGGGAAGATCGGTAGGCCCTGGCGGAGGAAGATTCGCTCGAAGGGCGTGGGTGGGATCAGGCTCCAGTTGGCCTTCGCCTTTTCATCCGGGAGAAAATCAAAACAGCCAGCTTCCTTGAGGCTCTCGGCGATAAACGAAGCGTATTCGGCGTGATCGGTCTTGATCATCAGCTCTTTGCCCTCGGGCAGCAGGCAGGCGAGGGTGCGGAAAAAGCTCGGCTGCAGCAGCCGCCATTTGTTCTGCGAAAGTTTGCTCCAGGGATCCGGAAAGAGCACCCACACACGATCGATCTCGCCCTTCTGGAACATCCAGGGCAGGCGCGCGATATTGGCGCGGAGATGGGTCACGTTGGTGAGGCCTTGGTCGCGGGCTTTTTTGCCGCCCATGAAGCACATTTTATATTTCCACTCCACGCCGAGGTGCACGGCTTCGGGATTGGTGCGGGCGAGAGTGTTCAGGGTTTCGCCATGATAGGTGCCGAGCTCGAGCTCGAGGCGGGCGGTGGCGGGCTTGCCGAAACGCTCGCGCCAGCGGCCTTTGAATTGCTCGGTATGTTCGTCGGCGAGCACCTGGGCAAAGGAGCCTGGGGCGGCGAACTCGCGGATCTTGAAGTTATAGGGGTTTTTGGAGGGCGAATACTCGCGGTAGTTCGCAACGGGATAAACCTTGGCCATGCGCGCAATCTAATGGGGACGGACGGATTTGGGTAGAGGGGAAGCGTAAAAAAATGGAGAGAGGGCGAGAAGAACGCGAAGGAAGAGCCCTGCTTCAGGCGCGGTTCGCCTTATAGGCCTGCTCCATAAGGCCCATCACGAAATCGAGATCTTCTTCGGTTTCAAAGTGCGCCACCACCCAATCGCGGTGGGGAAAATCAATCTGCAGGCGATAGTCGGGCTTGAGTTTTTTCACCTTGGCCTTCGTGAGCCGGATATCAATCTCGTTTCCCGCATGAAAGTGGGCGAATTCTTTCTTTCCGCGAAAAAAAGCGGTGGCAGAGCCGAACTTGCTCTTCTTGATGGTGACGTCGGTGAGATCGCCCGCGCGTGCCTGTAGTTCTTTTTTAAGGGGGGTCACGAAGGGGAAGCTACCCGCTTTTGCTGCGTGGCGCAACCCCTGGGAGGTAAACCCCCGGCTTTAAGGGCGTTGCACGGAGCGAAGCACAGCCGCGGTCATATCGGCCACACAGCCAAATCCACGGGAATCATCATGGATCACTTCCACGGTATCGCGCGTGCGCTTGCCTCCGAGCTCTACATCGAGCTCCACGAGGAACTTGGTGACTACACCTTTCTTATATTTGCGCTGAGACACGTGGCGAATCTGAATGCCGCGGAGATCGTTATCGTTGGTATTTCGCTCCACTACGATGGCCTGCACAGCGGAAGAAACTGCCATGTTGGAACAGTCGTAGCCGATATCGGCCTTGGCAGAGAGGGTGGCGAGCGCGATTGGAAACAGAAGGGAGAACAGGGTCATGGGTAGGGTCCTTTTGTCTAAGTTTTTTACGGTCAGGGCATAGTTATACGGCTAGCCCGCCTTCCAGTAGGTGGGCATAGATGTCGGGGACGCGTGTGCAATCCACGGGCCCAAGGCTTCAATAGAGCGCTGAGAATGCCGGAAAGTGAAGCTCCCCGGGGCAAGCCCCGGGGCATCACAGGCTCCGGCTGCACT
>CAZTCD010000019.1:0-46340 GCA_964612065.1 uncultured Bdellovibrionales bacterium
AGGCCACCTATGTGGTTGCTGTGCCAGGGGGTTCTTCGGTGGCCGTGCGCCACAATCGGTGCACGAGTGCCACGGGATGCCGGCAGCTGGCCGTGCCGATCGATAATATGTTTTTCATCGTGACTGCCGGGCAGCTGATCAAGGACACAGCCCCTGGCGGAAGAACGATCGATTGCCCGCGGGATGCTTCCATCAGGTTGAGCACGGTGGTGGGGGGGAATGCCTTTTTTCAGAAGTTTTCGTTTACGAACATCTGCAGCCTGGCCTCCTGCACCTGCGTGGATTCCAGTACGTGTGCAGCTTATGACAAAGGATTTCTCGCTCAGAGCATTACCAACAACAACTCTTCCAGAGTGACCACGGCCTGCGGCTATCTTAATGCCAGGCGATACGGGAGCATGGTGAATACCACTTCCAGCCTGGTTACCCACGATGACTTGCGTTGGGCCAGGAGGTATCTGGAGACCGGTGCCGGAGCCCTGGGGGAAACAAATTTTCTTTATGTAAACGCCGCGCTTCCGGCGGGAGTGAATGGGGCCTGCACGGTGGCCGGCAGCGGTGGCCAGTGCAAGGCTAATGATTGCGTTCCGGCATTCGACCTGAACAGGGATGGCTCGAACAACGATGCCGATCTGGCCATCCTGGAGAATTACCTTCGCGGTTATGTGCTTTCCATTCCTGTAAACGAATTACAATGAGGGCTCTTTGATGCGAGCGGGGCTGAAAGCCAAAGTACTGCTGGGATTCGCATTGATGGCTCTTTCCGTGCTGTTGGCTTTCGGCTATGGCTCGCTTACTTTCCGCGATCTGGAATCCCGTATGAGGGCGGTGAATGACGCCCACGTGCCGGCCGTTAGGGCGCTGAATCAGATGGAGAGCTCGTTGTTTCTCCTGGAGTCGGATCTGGACAAAAGTCTCGCCGAAGGAATTCTTCGCCCGAAGGATGCGCTCGAGGTGGTATTGGTTTCTCGCCTGGACCAGCTGGAGCGGCTGGCTAAGGAAGAGGGCTCGCGGGCTCCGGCGCTCATGAGCGGCGTGGCGCCTTTGCGGCAGGCCTACCAGGCTCTTTCCGAGCTGCTGGCGAAAGTGTATCTGAATTGGACCGTGCGCACCGCTTTTGAGGAGGAGTTGTCGAGCCGGAGGGCCGACTTCCGCCTTCGTCTGCGTACTTTGCTGAGAGACATTGATCGCGAGAACCGCAGCGTATCCCAAAGCGTGCAAGCGGAGCTCCGCAAACTCGGTTTGATGCTAACGGCTTTGCTCGGCGTGGTTTGTGTGGTGGCGAGCCTTCTGCTGATATGGATTGCCAGCGCTTTGCGCCCGCTGGAAACGTTGGCCCAGTTCATGCGGCGGATTTCCAGTGACGGGCTTACTGAGGATGTAGTGCAGGACCTGGCCGGCTTGCCCGAAACTTCCGACGAGATCGGCACACTCTCAAGAGAAAGCTATAAAATGGCTTCTTCCATTCTGGATAACAATAAACTGCTCAGAGACCAGAAACTGAATCTGGAAAGAGCTCACCAGGAACTCGCCAGCCAGAATGAAGAACTGCGCAAAACCCAGAATAAACTGGTGCATTCGGAGAAGCTTGGCCTGGTAGGCCAGATGGCTGCTCAGATGGCTCATGAAATTCGGAATCCTCTGAATGCTTTGAGCCTGCACGCTGAAATTCTCGAAGATCAGCTTCGCAAGGACGCGGATGCCCTGGAGAGCCTCGTTCCTCTCCGGAAGGAGATCAACAAGCTGATCTCGGTTACAGAAAGTTATCTCGATCTGGCACGCGGGCCTCGTCTTCAGAAAACAGCCGTGCAGCTGAATGAGGTGGTGGAGGAACTGCACGACCTATATCAGCCGGTATTGAAAGAAAAAGGGATTTTCTTCACTTGTGATCTAGGTGACGTTCCGCCCGTGCAGGTGGATCGCCCGCAGATAGCGCAAGTGATCGGGAATCTGGTAAAAAATGCATCAGAGGCTTTTTCCGGGCCCGCAAGGCCGGGGCCCCGTTATATTCGAGTGATCACGGCTTGCGATGCTTTCGCCGGCTTCCTTACCGTAACAGTGATGGATAACGGTGCCGGGATCCAAGCGGATTTGCAGAAGAATATCTTTTCCCCCTTTTATACCAATAAGGCGGAAGGAACCGGGCTGGGCCTCACTTACTCCAGGCAGGTGGTAGAGGCACATGGGGGAGAAATCTCCTTTGACAGTGCTCCCAGCCAAGGTACCAAATTCACGATTCGGCTGCCTGTTACGGATACTGTTGTTGGAGCGGTTTGGAAGGCTGGGCGTGCAGAGGAGGGATCATGGACAATTGCAGGGCGATAATCCTTGTAGTGGACGATGAAGAAGGAAACCTCCTCGCCATGAAGAAAATTCTGGAACAGGAGGCGTACCAGGTGGTGACGGCCAGGCAGGCAGCGATGGCATTGAGCCTGTTTCGTAAGCAGGCCTTCGATCTGGTTCTTACCGATTTGCGGATGCCCGGGGTTTCAGGCCTGGAACTTTTGCGATCCATCCGTAAAGAAAACTCCTCTGTTCCAGTGGTGATGTTGACAGCTTTTGGCACGGTTAGCGATGCCGTGGAAGCCATGAAGCATGGCGCAGTGGATTTCCTGACCAAGCCTCTGCGCCGGGAGACCATCCTCAAATGCGTGCAGGACAGCTTGGCTCGGTCTACTCCGCAGGTAGCCGCCGGGTCAAAACTGGTATTTTTGGGGAACTGCCCTTCTATCACCCAGATCAAGAAAACGATCAGGATGCTGGCCCGAACGAACGCTTCTGTATTGATTGAAGGCGAGAGCGGCACCGGCAAAGAGATCGTGGCCAAAACCATACATACCGAGAGTGGAAGGACGGGGCGCCTCGTGAGCGTGAACTGTGGAGCCATTCCGGAAACGCTTCTGGAAAGTGAGCTGTTCGGCTACGAAAAGGGGGCGTTTACGGGTGCGATTGCATCGAAGCCCGGATTGTTCGAGTTGGCCGATAAAGGAACGCTCTTCCTCGACGAAATCGGTGAAATGCCGCCGAGCTTGCAGGTGAAGCTGTTGAGGGTGCTTCAGGATGGTATCTTCCACCGATTGGGCTCAACCGAACAAATCAAGGTGGATGCCAGAATTGTGGCAGCCACAAACAATGAGCTGAAAAAGAGAATTCTCGACGGCAAGTTCCGGGAGGATTTGTTTTATCGGCTGAATGTGGTGGCCTTGCAGATTCCTCCTTTAAGAGAACGTGGTGATGATATTCTTCTTCTGGCGGATCATTTCCTGGATCAAGGCCGTGAGGTTTACGGAAAAAAGCATCTGCAGCTCTCGGCTGGAGCCCGCCGCGCGATATCGGCCTATCCATGGCCGGGTAATGTGCGCGAATTGAGGAATTGCCTGGAACGAACGGTGGTGATGCAGGATGGTGAGCTGATTGAGGCCAGTCATCTGGGCCTGCCTGAGGCGCAAGGCTCCTCTGAGAATCTGGATAAAAAACTCGAACTCGCGTCTCTCCTCGACCCCGAGCGGGAAATGGTTGAAATGAAATTTAAAGTAGGCACTTCCTTGCATGAGATGGAGCTTGAAGCGATCCGGAGAACTTTGGAGTTCACCGGGGGCGATAAGGCCCGTGCTGCCGAGATTCTCGGAATCAATCAAAGAACGATTTACCGGAAACTGCCGGAGCTCTGAGGCTTAGCTGGCTGGGGACGGGAAGGTCAAAAACGATCACTTTTGCTGGCTGGAGCGATTGCCCGGATTCTCGCTGCTGTTTCGATGAGCAATGCCTTGGCCGTGGCTGAGGAGGAGCATTCGAACCAGGTGCGAAGGAGCGCCAGAAGATCCGGGTTCGACAGAAGGCTGAGGAAGAATCGTTCCGCCAGTACGAATCCGCTGAGGCGGCAGGCCTCCATTTCACGGGCGCCGCGCAAGGGCGGTATGAGGGACGGAAGGCGTTCTCCTTTTAGATAGGGGCGCAGAATCCCCAGGGCCCGTTGGGAGTGGCTGCTGCTTTGCTTCTTTAAATCGGCCACTTCATTGCATTTTCTCTTGGGATTGAGAACTTTCGAACCCAGGTAGCCCACAAAGAAATGGGAGATCCGCTCTTCCACTGTTGACGGTGATGGAATGGAGGAACTTCTGATGGAGTGCCAGAGAAGCCACGAAGCCGCTTCCGAAAAAGCATTGGTGCTGGTTGTGGGAAGGAGAATGGCACCGGCTTCCGGCAGATAGGCCGTGCGCTGGAACTGCAGGGAGTGGGCGGCGAAGAGAGCATCCTGCCGGGAGAGCTTTTTTTTGAAGGATGCAGGAAGGCGGCCATTCAAACGGTCGGCGGTGAAGATCTCCAGCTCGTCCCGAAGGTTGACTTTAATGCCGATGGCGTCGGCCAGTAGGCGGGCATAGTGGTGAATGATTCCTGGGGCATCGAGATCATCCCATCCCTCCGAATCGGGGCTTCCTTCTAGCCAGTCGAGGTAGGAGCGAAGCTTTACCCATGGCACCGAGCTGAGAATGCAAAACTCGTCGGCCGCGAGCCGGAGCACTTCGGGTTTTTGCCCGTTTTTGAGCCTGGGGGCCGACCAGTACAGCTCGGGCACGTTCTGGTGGATCAACGTGATTCTGGCGGACTTCCCGAGCCTGATTCGAAGATCGTGAGGCAGATGAGGGCGAGCCAGGTGGAGCTCGCCATAGAGCACAAAAACAGCGCTCTGTGGAAAATTGTCCAGCTCGTTGCCGATCTTTTCCGCCGCCGCTCTGTCACGCTCGCGAAGCATCATGGAGCTTCGTTTGCGTTCCAGTATGTTCAATGCCAGCACCGGCAAACGTTTCAGCTTGGCGAACTGCAATATCTCTTTGTAGTTTTCCCAGGGGAACGGCCAGTATTTTTCGAAGTCGATTTTATCCCGCAATTCCTCGAGGGTGACCAGGCCTGCGAGGTATTCATTTACGGCAAGCTGGTGGGCCTGCTGCAGGCATTCCAGTGCGAGAACCATTCGCGGATTCTTTTTCGCGCACTCTTCGGCTAAGCGCAGGTAGCTCTTTTGGGACTGGCGGAAGGGATGGAAGTCGCCCACCAGAGCTACGGTGGAGCCCGCGGCTGCCTGAAAGAGCGATTTTCGATTGGTACTGGCTCCTTTGCGAGGGAGATGGGAGCGGAACGTTTTTTCGTATGCGGCTATTTCTCTGTTTTTTGCTTTTTCGTAAAGGGCAAGCTCGGCTTTGATCGAAAGATAGAGCTTCTTCTGGGAACGCTCGAGGGCGTCATGGTCCGGCATGCAAACCCCGCAGGAAGTAGTGCTCCAAACCGTAAGCACCTCCCTGCTCTATCGCCTGGGCCACATTCAGCTCCACTGCAGGCGAAACGATATCCAGGATTCCTCGCACCCATTCGCATCTCACTTGATGGAGAAAGCGAGGTTCGCCTCCGGCGCTTTGCCAGGAAGCCATATGCGGCGAGCGGGAAAAGTGCACGGTGGCTCCCGCTTGGGCGCGCAGGATCATGAAGTAATTTTTCTCTCCCGGAAGGCCGGTATAGGTAAGGTCAAAAATCGCCTGTACGGACTCCGGAACGGTCAGGGGGCCGATGCGGGGCTTGGAGGCAGGTGAGCGCGCCAGGAAGGAGCGCCCGGCCTCTTGTCCCGCGGTTCTCGCGCCAAAAAGGATCTGTTCGTCCACATGCTCCCTGTATACGGAAATATGGCTGCGAAGGCGGGAGATCGTGGCCGCTTCATTGCATTCCACTTCGCCTGCCAGATACTCCAGGTATTCTTCCGGGCTTCTCTGGTCGACCAGGCTCAAAAAGTCGGGCTCGGATTGCAAGGGGCTCGCGGAAAGCGAAGCGGCCTCCAGCACCCGGGACACAAGTGGTTTTCCGAAATGGGCGCTCACGCTTTCCACGATGCGGAAGCGGCGTCGTTCGATCCAGAGAAGCTGCTCGTAAATCAGCTCGATTTCCGGCGATATGCTTGAAATCACGGTTTAATTCTACGGCTCTTTAAACGCCGGGGTCAATTGCCGATAAGAGCGCATGGATCTTTGGTTTCCACTTGTAGCGCTATTTTGTGGTCTCTTTCTGCAGATCGCACTTCAGCTGCCTGAGGCAGAGAAGAATATCGAGCTATATCACCCCGTGCCGGGGTCTTATAAGCGAATGGACAGGATTTCCTGGATCCTGATCATTGCAGGATCCCTATGGGAGCTTCAAAATCTTGTAGTTTAACGGGGCCTGCCTCGCGTGCGAACTTCACATTTACCCTGGAATCATGAGGGGAAAGATGGTGGCGGATCGCTTGGCGCATGCTCTCGTCAGTGAAGTTCGAGCTCAATCCGAATAGGCAGCAGAAGATCTGGTCCATGAGGGCAATGTACTCCCTCGTGGTATTCAGCTGGTTCTCCGCGCTTCTAACCACTTCCCGCAGCTGGCTGGTAACCAGGCGGATATCCGTGGGGTAGCGCATCCTCTCCGAGCTTTCTTTCCAGGGCCTACCGATGCGTTTTTGGAGTTCCTCATGGGCAGAGCGAAGGATAATGCTGGGGCCTATGATTTTGAGGGCTGGCTCGATTCCATGGAAAACCTTCAGCTCTGCGTGGCCGCCGAGAGGCATTTCCTGAAGATCGGTATTCGTAACCTTGAAATCCTGGGCGGTGCGGAAACGGGTGATCTGCAGTGCGGGGTGGTGCGCCAGGGGGCTGGAATCGAGGTGTCGGAAGATGCCTAGAGCAAGCTCGGAGCTGACTTCCGGCAAAACGGAAGGAAGATCTCCCCGGAGGATTTGAAGGCCGGGGAATAAGTGCCGGGTGAACTCTGCACAGAGTTCGATGTTCTGGGTAATGGACTGCTCCAGGCCCAGGACGATCCCGTGAATTCTCGAGTTCTCCGCCATTCCACGAGACGAGGACCTGAAAATGCGGGTGAGCTCGTGCCGCGCTTCCTCAAGGCTGGCGAAGCCGAAGGAGGGGGAGCCTGCGGGAGGAGCCGGTAACAATGTGTTGGCCTCGAACAAGCGCAAAAGAGGCATTAGCTTCAGCCGCTGTTCGCTCTGGCGATCGTTTCCTCTTACCTTTTTGGCGGCGGTGTTCTGCTCTGATTCGAGACGGAACCAGAACTGCACCGGAGCGGAGTAAACCTGGGCCAGGAAGAAAAGAGAATTTTCAGCCACGGAGCTGTCGGGGAGGAAAAGGAACTGATGCACGTCGGGGCCTTGAGCGGAGGCGTTCTCGGGCAATTCTGCTTCGAGAAAACGGCCATGCTCACGGAGCACGATCCCGCGGCGGGAAGGCGAGGGGAGCCCCGGCCGCCACCTGAGGATGGAGCCGAAGGTATGGGCTTTGTAGAGGCTTCGCTTCAGGCGGTTGCTGGCATCGTAAAAAAGAGGATCAGAGAGAGTTACCCAGGGCGTGGAGCGGAGTTGCTGTTGGCTGGCAGCCGCTGCCATGGACTCCAGGCGGATACCATCGCCCAGGGACGAGAAGGATTTCACATTCACTTCACCTGGCGTATTTTCCGCGCGAACTTGTTCGAGAACACACTGCCAGAATGCCTGCACTTGATGAGCCTGCAGGTGTCCTCTGGCACGCAGGAGGTGGGGGCGGTTGGAGTCGCGAACCTCCTGGCTGCTGGTTCGCTCGAGAATCGCGATCCCTTTGGGCAGGCGCTCTCCGGCGGAACCGGTGAGCTGCCGCAGATCAATGATGAGGCGGATGGCGCTGTGTTTGAGGGCAAGCTCGCGGAGCCGTTCGCTTTCGGAGGAGGAATCGGTGGGCCAGAACTGGTCGGAGGCCACGAGCATCAAGCCGTTTTCACGCAGGCTGGCCAGCAGGGAAACCGCGTCCTGAAGCTCTTTGCCGTCTTCATCCTGAAAGCAGGCAGCAAACTGGGCCTGGTGGGGAACGCGCGCAGAGTCCTGGAACAAAGAAGCTCCGCGATCGGGGCGCTCCAGATCCTTCAGGACGGAGCGGGGGTGGAGATTGATGCGCGGGATTTCCGAGGCGCAATCCCAGAGAATGAACATCTCAGAGAGGAAGCGCTCGAAATCGCTGTCGGTATAAGCCCATACACCATGAAGCTCGCGCCGGCAGGAGAGCTCTCGCAGGGAGTTGAGGCTTTCCCCGTTTCCGAGGCCGCTCACGGCAATCGCACCTGCGGCTCCGGAGGAGAAGTCGAGGTGGGAGGCATCGGGAAGGCGCTCGTCGGCCGCTTTTTGTTCGAGAAGCAGGCTCCAAAGGGCCCGGGAATCGATGAGTGCCGGGCTGAACCCGAGCAGAGCCAAACGGCTTCGGGCGCCGAGGAATCGCAGGAGGCGGGCGGGAAAATCAGAGTCTTCCTGCGCGAGGCTCACGGGTTCCAGGAGGAGGCGGAGGCGTTCCCAGGTTTCCTTGAGGGGGGAGTACCAGCTGAAGATGTTCTGCTTGAGGAAGGCCCAGTCGTGCCGGCCGATCAGTCCCTGACGGGTATTCTTTTTCAAGAAGCCCGTGATCTGCCAGTTCAGGGTGTGACCCGTGGGCTTCAGGGAGGAATCGGGTAAAAGGCCCCGATCCACCCAGCGTTTTACGAGGAGAAGTTGCAGCAGCTGAAATACCGCAGCTTGATTGGCGAAGAGCATGAGCGCTTCCCGCTCCAGGCTTCCCACTCTTCCCTGCACGGCCTGCTCAAGAGTGATTTCCGCTTCCGCATGCTGGCGGAGATAGATTTCGATTTGCTCTTTTCGGGCTTTGTTCAGGCGAGTGAGCTCTGTCTTTCGCTGCACCAGCTCTTCCACCAGGAGGTCCAGGCAGCGCTCCCAGCGTGAGAACTCGTGGCTTTCAGATTCCGCGGCGGTTTCCGGAACGGAAGAGGGAGCAGAAGGAGAAGGGAGCGAAGGATGGTTTTCCGACGGAGCGGGAGCGGAGGTGGCCAGAAGCTCCTTCAGGCCTTCACGGGCAGGAAGGGTGGCATCAGCCGCAGTGCGGAGAGAGGATTTAAGCGTGGGCACGCACAATAGTGCGGTAAGGTCGCCCAGCGACTTTTTCTGGCCCGGATCTCTCACTAATTTCCCCCCGAAGGCTTAAATTTATAGCAAACCTAACGGAAGGCCCGCCACTAAAATATTGGAAAGATTGGGGTGAACCGGCTTGAATTCTTTGGGGAAAAACCTGAGAGGTTTCCGTAAAGAATTTCGACAATTTGTCGATAAGTGGGGGTAGAGAGGGACCTGCTATGGCCGATAAAAAAGATGATATTTCTGAAGATGAACTCGACCAGATCATCCAGGACATGTCGAAAGACGGATCAGGGGAAAGCGTGGCGAAGCCGGCTCCTGAAGTAATGCAGAGCAATGCGGATCCTGCCGAGGAAGCCGTGGCTTCTAATGTGACCCATCTCAGAGCGCCTTCGGCTCCTGAAACGACAGCGGATCAGTCTCTTACGCTGGAAATGAATGGCGTAATCAACCTTAAGTTGAACTTTAAGAACGGGGACAGAAATATCGAAGTGATCTGCGGAGAAGAGGCTCTGATTTGTCGCATGGCAGATGGAACTGAATTCCGGATCCCCACTGGTTATAGCAAGGCGCGTAAGGCCGCCTGATCTCGCGTTAACCCTTCAGCTGGGTTAGCAATAAGCATGTTTTCCATCCAAGGGGGCGAATTTAAGGGGCGCCGGCTCAAGGCCATTGAAAGGCCGGGCTTACGGCCTTCTTCGTCTCGCGTTAAAGCGTCTATTTTCAGTATTTTGGAATCCATCGTGTGGAAAAGATCGGGGCAACCCGACTTTTCGGGCTGGCGCTGCGCTGATTTGTTTGCCGGCGTAGGTGGCCTCGGGCTCGAGATGGTGAGCCGCGGTGCGGCTAGCTGCGTTTTTGTGGAAAAAGAAAGAGCCCACGCCAAAGTGCTGGCTGAGAACATCGCCACTTTGGAGGCGGGGGAGCGTTGCACTTTGCTGGTTTGCGGAGTGGAGAGTGCTGAATGGGAAAAATATGGCCCGTTCCATCTGATTCTCATCGATCCCCCTTATAAAGACTCGAAACTTCCGCAGCTTTTGGCGCGATTTATAGAGCGAAAACTTTTGGCAGAGGATGGTGTTGTGCTTTTCGAGCATGATCCGAAGGTGACGCTGGGAGAAATTTCTGGGCTGCGCGTTCATTCCACCCGCACGCTGGGCCCCGCGGGAATTTCTGTGTATCTGCGCGACGCGTAGACCTGGCGGCCGATGGTTGCTATGCTGGCCCCCATGAAACGCAGGGCGATTTATCCGGGCTCTTTTGATCCCATTACCAACGGCCATATCGATATTATCAAGCGAAGCCTGAAAGTGTTTGATGAAGTGATCGTGGTGGTGGCGATCAATCTCCGCAAAACGGCTTCGAAAAACTGGTGGTTTACTCCCGAAGAACGGATCTCCCTGGTGAAAGAGGTATTCAAGGGAGAGCGAAGAGTGAAGGCCGATCTTTGCGATGGTCTCATTATGGACTATGCAAGAGACCATAAGGTGGATGCCGTGCTGAGGGGCCTGAGGGCCGCCAGCGATTTCGAAAGTGAATTCATGATGGCCGCGATAAACCGGGAACTGAACGAGAACGTGGAAACTTACTTTATGATGACAGGAAAAAACCTTTTCTTCGTAAGCTCCACGGTGCTCAAAGAGGTGGCGGCCTTCGGTGGTGACATCAATCCTTATGTGCCCAAGCCGGTATGGCGGGCTGTTAAGCAGAAGCTGAAAGGTGGAGAAGTATGAACGGGCAGTCGTCGCTATTTCGCCTCGCGGATCGGATGGACGGAGTGGAGAGCTCTCCTACGGTGCGCTTAAATGCTTTGGCCCAGGAAATGATCAAAGCCGGCAAGGATGTGATCAACCTCACCGCCGGCGAAACCGATTTCGAAACGCCTGAGCCGATCAAGCAGGCCGCGATCGCCGCGATTGCCGCGGGAAAAACGCGATATACCGCGCCTCATGGAATTCCAGAGTTGCGAAGGGCCGTGGCGGACTGGTTCGAGAAGGATTTTTCCCTGAAATACGACCCCAAGCAGATCACCGTGAGTGCGGGCGTGAAGCAGGGCCTTTTTCACCTGATGTTGGCGGTGGTGGGGAAGGGGGATGAGGTGCTCATTCCCGCTCCTTACTGGGTTTCTTATCCAGAGATGGTGCGCATAGCGGGTGGCACTCCTGTGATTCTGCCCGATACGGGGAAGTTCGGCCTTGATCTCGACGAGATCAAAAAGCGGATGAGCGATCGCACCCGATTGCTGATCTTGAACTCTCCCAATAATCCCTGCGGTGGGATGTATTCGAGAGCAGAGATGGAAGCCGTGGCGAAAATGCTCGAGGGCACTCCGGTTCTGGTGGCTTCCGACGAGATTTATTCCTCCCTTGTGTATGACAAGAGGGAGTTTGCTTCTTTTGCGGCTCTTTCCGGTGACGCCTATCGCAGAACGATCACCTTCAATGGTCTTTCCAAATCGCACGCCATGACCGGATGGCGCGTGGGCTTTGCCGCCGGGGAAACCAGCGTGATCGAAGCTCTCGGGATTCTGCAGGCCCAGAGCTCCACTCATATCGCCACCTTCGTGCAGAACGCCGCCATCGCTGCTCTTCAGGACGGAGCGATGGACTTTGCGCCGCGATTGCAGTCGATGCAGGAGCGGAGAGACCTTACGGCTCGCCACCTGAAAGCGATTCCTGACCTTAAGTTCGAGATTCCGGCAGGGGCTTTTTACGCCTTTCCGGATCTCGGATGGTATACTGAAAAGCTCGGGGGAAGCGTTCCCTTGGCTGAATACCTGCTGAACGAAGCGGGAATTGCGGTGGTACCGGGTAAGCCTTTCGGAAATGACCGATGCATCCGCCTCAGTTTTGCTAAGGACTTGAAAAGCTTAGAGGCAGGCCTTTCTCGCCTCCAAGCCGCTTTGCAAAAGCTGCGCAGCTAACTTATCCTGTTAGCTGGAGGATAACATGGATGTTTCCCTCTCGCGCTCTCGTGTATGGCTTGGCCTGTTGGCTGGGCTGTCACTTCTATTTGTATCTTGCGGGAATCGATACGATCTATCTACAGAACGGGGCCGGCGATCTCGCATCGACGACGCCAATTTCCATCTGAGCCAGGGGGAATGCTCGGCCGCGGCTGAAGCGATCGATCCACTGTACGGCTCAGAATATGAAACGGATGAAGTGAGGATCATCAAGGCCTCCACCTACGCCTGTTTCGCCCGGTTCAAGATGCTCACGTTTATCGAGAATCTCAGCTCGGATTCCAATTATTTCCGGGCAGTGGCCAAGAGCATGGACAATGCCGTGGGAGACGCCGCCCGCTATAACCTCTATAAGGCGGTGGACGTGCTCACTCGCAATGGCACGGTGATGGACGGGGGCCTTCGCACGAAATCTGAAAATGGCTATATGGTGTTCATCCAGCTGGGAGTGATCGGGGCTCTCCTCCGGAACTACGGCTCTCCTGGCAGCGACGGATCCAAGGGCGTGGACCTTATCTACGATACGGCCGGCAGCCCTGCCGGTGAGATGAGCAATGAGGACGCCTGCGCCCTCGCCGCAGCCTACTCTTTCATCTCCGACAGCTATCCTTATTCCGACCTGGGCGATGATTCTTCCACGTCCTTGGTTAGTTCCATGAATTCCGCTTGCACCGGCATGGGCCTCAACTCCTGCCGGGAAATCAACCGGGTGAGATCGGATTGCGATGGAACCAACCAGAGCAGCACGAGGGCCGAAAACCTGATCGGAGGGGTAAATACTTCCTGGTAAGGCATGGCTGATCTCCGCTTTGTTCCTGTTGGCTGTGCCTGCCTACGGGAGGGAGCTCTATGGCCCGGAGGTGGGAGTGGAGCCCTTTGGTATGGGCCGGGCCTATTCCGCTGTGGCGGAGGATGGCCTTGCCCTTCACTACAATCCGGCTGGTTTGGCTCTCGTGAATCGCCTGGACCTGCAGATTTTCGATCTGCGATTCGGCTCCAACCAGGATGTTTTAAAGAACTACAAGCAGTTGGGTGAGCTGGGGAAAAGCGGCTCCGGTACGGTGGCCGAATCAATGGGGCAGTTCGCCGGGAAGCACATCATGGCTACGGTGGGAAACAATACCCAGCTTACGCTTCCCCATTTCGCCATGGGAGTGATCTACAACACCCATACGGATTTCGATCTGGAGAACACCGCATATCCCACTACCCAGATGCGATACACCAAGGACCTTGGTTTTTATCTGGGCACCGCCGTGGCGGCAGGCCCCAAGAAGGCGTTTCGTATCGGAGCTACCCTGAAATACGTTCACCGCACGGGCGGGATCAAAGACATCGCTTTGAGCGAGATCATGGGCAACCGCAAATCCCTGACGGACCGATTCAACGCCACGGGTTCCGGTTACGGAGCGGATCTCGGAATGCAGTACCGTTTACCCACGGGCGGGCGAACCGAGGTTACCGCGGCTTTTGTGTGGCACGATGTGGGACATACGACCTTCGGTGGATCACAGCAGCAGAACCCACCCACCCGGATCGCGCAGAATATGGTGGCCGGCCTGGGGGTGCGCTTTCCGATCGGCGGGAGAAAAAACCGCAGGATCGAAAGGAGATACGGCAAAGCTAGATCCACCAATCATCTCAGCTTTGCGTTCGACTATTCCCATTTGAATTACAGCCTGGCGGAAGAGCACCTGCCGAAGCACCTGCATTTGGGGATGAATCTCGACTTGCCGATTTTATCTTTGCAGTTGGGACTGAACCAGACATCCCTTACCTTCGGCACGGCCTTCGATATCGGGATCATAAAAGTTGAGCTTGCCACCTATGGCGAAGAGCTTGGCAGTTATGGCGGGCAGAGAACGGACAGGCGCTACCTGATTTCCATAGGCAGCGCCCTCGGTTTTGGCGGGTTCTGATCAGAGGCTTGCAGCCACGGCGCACTTCGACGGATTCTTCGCGCGCATGAAGTCGATCTCGTCTTCCCAAACTTCGCTTTCAAAAGGCCAGCGGAACTTATCCTTGTCGAGCTCGGCCTCTTCCACTTTGTGAGCCGGGAAGTTCAGGGCGCTCTGCCTGTTATAGTTTTTGGAGGCGCTGGTGCTGATGTCGAGATCGAGCAGTTCCACCTGCGTGAAGGTATTGCGGAGGCGTTTTGCCATATAAGCAGCTTCTTTCAGTGCAGCCTTGGACGACTCTTTGCGCAGTTCTCTGGCTCTGGCGGTCCAGGAAGCGCGCATTTCCTTGGTGAACGTGTCCCATCCTTCCGGGCGTTCGATCATTCGCTGGCGGAGGCCTAGTTGGTCGATTTTCTCGAGGTCGCCCAAGGCCTGGTTCATCGTTTTCTGGTTCTCCATCACGGCAGGCACCTGAAGAAGGAAACGCTGGTGCCGCATGGGATTTTCCAGATCGTAAAAGCTGATGAGTTTTTCGTAATACGCTTCGGAACTTTTGCCTGCGGCGGCCACGGAGGCTTCGAGCTCCGAAAGTTCTTTTCCGTAAGTTTCGGTGAATTTCTTCACGCTGGCTTCTGCTCCGCCGAAATCGCAAAGCGCTTTGCGGCTGAGGATTTCCACGAGCTGAATATCAGGAGAGAAGCCGTGAACAAAGTAGGGGGATTGCAGGGCTACGGCCTTTCCGAGGCTCTCCTGGAATTCGCCGTTCAAGTATTCGGCATAGGTTTGCTCGGCCATCACTTCGAGGCGGTTCTTTCCGTTTTTTGCCACCGCTCTATAAAGGGCGAGAGCCGTTAGAGGAGATCCTTCACGAAGCGCCGAGCGGGCCAGCGCCAAGCGGGCTTCCTGCCGATTGGCTTCATCGGATTCCGCTTCGATCGTGCGAAGGGTGTCCCGGGCGCGGCTGCGTTCACCTTCTTTCGGGGAGCGGAGTTCTCCTACCAGGGAAAGGAGGCGGTAACGATCGCTCATGGACCGGCTCACGATCTGCTCGACGAATTTTTCCGGGGAGGGATTCACCGCAAGTGGAGCGCGGTGCTGTTCGAGCTGCATGCGTTTCGCCATCGCGTAGTTGGCTTTATCCCCGGTGAGCGGGATCGCCCGGGCGCGGGCGGGATTCACTTTGGAGACCACGTGATCGATATGGGTGCTGTGCTCGAAGCTCTCCAGCTGCTGCCAGAGGATTCCGAGGTAACGGTCTTCAGCATCCACCCGCTTGGCAGCGGCCAGGGCGAAGAGGTTGGCTGCTGGAGCTTCCCAGCCGGCCCTGTTGCTGAGGATGCCGGCAAAGAGCGCGTCTCGTGCCTGAAGGTTTTTTGCATTTGTGGGATTCGAAGAAAGCTGCCAGAGGGCAAGAACGGCCCGGGGGTAGCTCAGCTCGAGCCCGTCGAAGAGGGAGTCCATCCGTTTCACCATATTCAGGTAGTGGGAAACGGGAGGCGGGTCCTGGATCTTTCCGATTCCGGCCAAGGAAAGCTTGTAGGCGGTGCGGAAGGTGCGCCGTGGGCCGGGGTTCAATGCATCACGATAGCGCTTTACGATATCGGCACTATGCACTTCTTTGGAATATTCCCGGTTGGTCATCTTCATGGCCCGGGCTTTTTTCAAAAAGGAGTGGATCTGGGCTCTGTTGGAGCCGCGAAGTTTCACTGGCTCTGGCTTCAGAGTGAGGAGGCCGTCGCCGCCAGGAGCGTTGGGGATGTGAACAGAGGGCACGTTGATACGATCGGCGCTTGGCAGGCCGGGGGCCCTGGGAACGGGGCCGCGGGGAAGGGAAGGGGCGGCCTGAGGCCTCTGGGGGCCGGGAACCGCTCGAGCTTCCTTCTGCGCTTCTTTTTGGGCTTTTCCGGGCTGCTGAGGGCGAGCGGCTGTTTTTGGAGCCGGTTGAGGAACGGCGGCTCGCGGCGCTTCCTGAACGCGATCCGGCATGATGCGAGTGGAAGACGAATAGTAGTTATGAACTTGGGTGCGCTCCACCTCCACGGCGGCTGCGGTGCCCTGTTCAATAGGGTGCCTCATTCCGGCGTATGCGATGCCGGCAGAGGCGGCGAGTATGACAGCGATATAAGCCCAGGGTTTCATATTAGAACATCACTCCCAATCCAAAGATGATATTGTGCGTGGTTACCCTCTGCTCTACGTAGCCGGGGCCTCCGTTTGCGATCGAGGTGGAGCCCTGAGGAGTGTTCACTTTGTCGGTGAACTTCGAGATCCGCCACTCGAGGCGGAAGAGGAAGAGATCGGTGAGGAAAAATTTCTGGCCGATCGTGAAGTGGCCGCTCAAGTGGCTCTCGCCGGTATCGGTGAGGCCGATTCCGGGAGCAAGATACATTTCAAAGTGGCTGATCTTGCGGCCCAGGAGGCTGAACTTGGCGTAGATGGGAGTCCAGCCGCCGGCAAGTACCATCTGGCTCACCTGGCGATTGAAATCGGGCGTGAAGCCGAAGCGGGAGCGAACGGAATTGAGGAAGTCGTTATCCGAGTTCTGGATCTTGTGATAGGAGGCCTCGGCGAAAAACTGATTGGTGAAGTTATAGGTAAGAGATCCGCCCCAGCTTTTGGCGTCCACATAATCCTGGCCTTGGAAGATGCCGTAGTGGCCAGCCACTTCGAACTTGCCCTTTTTTTCGTAACGGCGGTTCTGAACCACTTCAAGTTCATCTTTGTTGGGGCGCCAGTAGTCCTCTTCCAGTCCGGAAATGTCTACGGCTTCGGGATTCTGCTTTTCCACAGCTGCGTCTGGAGCCTGGTCTTCGGCCAGGGCCGGGGCGGGGAGGGTTAGTGTCAGTGCTAAGAACAGGGCCTTCATCTTCTACCTCAGTTGAGCGACTTGAAGAGGAACGGGTAGCTCACGAGCACCTGTCCCCCACCTTTGGGCTTGGGGAAATTCCAGTTTTTGATCTTCGCGGCAATACAGTTTTCCACGGCTTTATTGTTCATCGTGGTTTTCTTGATAGACGACAGGCTTACGGCCCCATCTTTGTTGATGGTCCAGGCAGCCACCACTTTGCCGAATACGTTCGGATCCACGATCAGCTGGCGTTCATAGCAGTGCTTGATCTGGCCGATATTGGATTGCACTACAGCAGCGATGAGGGACTTATCCAGGCCGCCGAGGGCTTCGGCTTCGTCGCCTCCGAGGCTCATATCGAATCCTTTGCCGCCAAAACCGCCGCTGCCTACGGAGGCGCCTTTGCCGTTGGCGAATCCTTTCAGGGAGCCGGCTTTTCCGCCGGATCCGCCGCTCAATCCCGCGCTCAGGGCGTTTACGTTCACGTTGCCTCCGCCCACGGATCCGGTGGCGATGTCCTGGCTGGCGATATTGGCGTTCTTGAGATTGTTGTTTCTGGTGGTATGGGCTCCATTGTTGGAGATGGCTTGCTGGATGCTTTCGGCCGTGAGAGCGCTCTTTTTATTCAACAGCTTGGCGAGAGAGCTGCTGATGCTGGCGGCCTTGGAGGCCTGGGCTTGCTGAGGCTCACCCTGCGCTGGCTCTTCGCTTTGCTGCGAAGAGGCCGGAGCGGAATCAAAGCTGATGCGCTCATAGGATGATTTCGGTATCACGGCTTCTTCCACCACCTCTTGTTTGAGGGGCACGTAGCTCATGATGGTGCCGAGAACGAGAGCAATGGCAAGGCAGGAGCCGAGCGTTTTCTTTAATACAGGGCTCTCGGAGTCGCGCGTGGCGCGGGTTACGCGCATGCCTTGGGCTTGCCAGAATACGAGAATCTCTTTTTCCTGGTCAGCCGAAACGAAACGAACTTTTTCTTTCTCGGTAAAAGTAAAGGTGGTGCCTTCCTCGTTGTGGAGGCGTACGGATTCATTGGCGCCGTTGTAGATCTCGGCCACGTAACCGGGGGGCAGGAGCGCTTCTACATTACCGCCGCCTTTGCGGTGAAGGAATACGCTGCCCAGGTTCGTGCCTCCGAGGAGGAATTCCCTGCGGCCGCGGCCAAAAAGCAGGCGAGAGCCTTTGAGTACGGTTCGCTCATCGCGAACGATGCCATGCTCGATGCGAAGCACTTCGAGGCGGTCGGGGCTTACCGAGCAATCCGCCTTCCAGAACAGGGTGCGCTCGCCGTTTTGATCGCCGATCTGATCGAGAAGGTTCACGCGAACCTGGTGGCCACCGATTTCGAAGGTTTCCCCGCTTGTGAGCTTGCGTTCCACGATCTTTTTGCCTTCCACGAAGGTGCCGCCTTCGGAGCCGAGATCGTAAAGAAGGATATCGCTCTCCACGAGGCGGAGCATGGCGTGGATCTGGGAAACAGCGGTATGGGGCACTACAAGATCAGCTCGTTTGGAGCTTCCGATGATGAAGCGATCCTCACCCTCGGTAACGTAGGAGCCCATGCTCACTCCGCCTTCCACGAGCACTTCCGCCTGCAGGCGAACGAGCTTGGGCGAAGAAGCCTTGGTCTTTTCTTTTTCCACCACCCTTGCTGTTGTCATTGGGATTTATCCATCCTGTTCTGGGAGTCGAGAAGGCGCTTGTCCAGATCGAGCTGCCACTGGTGCAGCTCGCTGAAGGCACTGTCCTTCTGTTGGGTGAGGTAGGCGGAATAAGGCTTGCGGCTTTTGCCTTCCACGAGGGCGCCTTCAAAATCCACCACAGTGGATTTCTTGTATTTAGGCGCAGCATGAGCAGCAGGTGCGGCCAGCGGGCTCAGCAATAGAAAGAGGGCCAGGCGCGAAAATCCGCGACTACAAACCTTGCGGCAATGTTTCCAAAAGTTAATCATCATTAACAATCTTAACTTAACATACCAAAATGGTCAATATTCCTTTGGCTCTATCGAAACCTCCTTAAATTCGGATATTTAGTCTAGAATCTTTAGATGGATTCTGAGCCAGGCGCAAAAAAACGGGGCTTTTACGGGGCCACGGCTATCATGGCCTCGAGCACCTTCCTGTCCCGTGTACTGGGACTCCTTCGGGAAACGGTATTCGCCGCCTTTTTCGGGGCCGGTAATGCCACCGATGCTTTTCAGATCGCATTCCGGATCCCCAATCTCTTACGTGACCTGTTTGCGGAAGGGGCCATGAGCTCGGCCCTCGTGCCCGTTTATACGCGTCTCCAGAAGGAAAGGGGCGAAGAGGCGGGGTGGAAGCTCACCAATAATGTGATCACCAGCCTCGCTATCCTCACGATCATCATTTCTGTGGCAGGGATTCTGCTGGCGGATCCTCTCGTGAGTTTGTTCGCTGGCGGCTTCAAAGAGGTGCCCGGCAAGCACGAGATGACGGTGCATATGACCCGGATCCTCTGGCCCTTCTTTCCCCTCGTGGTGATGGCCGCGGTTTGGATGGGGGTGCTGAATTCCCGTGAGATATTCGGCATACCCGCCCTCGCGCCGAGTTTTTTCAACGTGGTGAGCATATTGAGCGCATTTACTATCTGCCCACTGGTGGCTCATTTCAGCGGCTATCCTGCCATTTATGGAATGGCGATCGGTGCCACTCTGGGCGGGCTCGCCCAGTGGGTGGTGCAGCTGCCCGCTCTTAGAAAAGAGGGCTTTCGCTATCGGCCGGTGCTTGAGTTAAAGGATCCCTCCCTCAGGAGGATGGTTACGCTTATGGGAGCGGGCACCTTCTCTCTCGCGGCCACGCAGGTAAATGTGCTGGTGAGCACTTCGCTGGCAGCCGGGCAGGGGGAAGGGGCGGTGAGCTGGCTCTATTATGCTTTTCGGCTGATGCAGTTTCCGATCGGGGTGTTTGCCGTGGCCATTTCCGTGGCCAATCTCACCAGGGTTTCCAGAGAGGCGGCTTCAGGTGATCTGAAGGCGGTTTGCGATTCCCTGCGGGACGCGATTCGCACGGTGATCGTGCTAACTGTTCCCAGCGCGGTGGGCCTGGCGGTGCTTGGAGTGCCGATTGTATCGGTGATCTATGAGCGGGGGCATTTTCTATCGTCAGACACCTTCCAAACGTCGATGGCGTTGGCGGCTTATTCCGTGGGGCTCAGCGCTTATTCTGCCAATCGGGTGATGGTGCCCATGCTGTACAGCCTAGGCCGGCCGAGGGCGGCGGTTTGGAGCAGTGCGCTTGGAATGATGCTGAATGTGGGATTTTGCCTCATTCTAGTGCGTTCTATGGGCTTTCAAGGCCTGGCGCTGGCGATGTCGATTGCGGCGCTGGCGAATACCGCATTGCTTCTCGGAATTTTGCAGTCGATTATTAAACAAATCGAATTTAAAAATATCCTGAATTGCTTCCTGAAAACACTATGTGCTTCTGTGTTTATGGCTATTTTTGTCTATGTTTTTCTTGGGTTTTTAGACGCACAACCCTTCCGCCCAATTCTCTTGACGGGGGTATGGTATAAGGCTAACTTTGCAGCGCGCCTCACTTTTTTACTCATAGCGATGGGAATCGGAGTGTCCGTTTTCGCGCTTTCGGCGAAGATTTTGAGGTTGCAAGAACTGGAGCGAATCCAAGGTCTGTTATGGAAACGATTAAAAATACGCAAGGACTCGGAATGAAGACCTCAGGCCGCGGCACTAATATCGAGACGATCAAGTTGCTCGCCCAGAGCGTGGTGCGCCGACTGGAATCCCAGAAGATGATCGCGATCATTCGTGAGCAACGAAATGAGCTCTGCGATGATCTTGCTGCCTTTTTGGCTCCCCATATTCTCACCCAAGAGGATATGGAAAAGAGCGTGATGGATTCGATCGGCGAGAAAAACGAGATGCTCGACGAGCTTCGTTTGTCGGGAGGCGAAGCCTACCGCACCTTGAAGCAAAGCTGGCTTTCGAAATACGGTGAGAACGAAGTGGATGGTCTTTATTTCCAGGAGCCGGTGAAATACACGGCCGACCGGGTGATCAAGTACCTCCTGAAGTCGGATTTCATCGATGAAGTTTTCGCGGATGACCTTACGCTGGAGCGAGCGATCGTTTCCACCATCGCGGGCTTCCGCCGCGCCAAGCTGCACTGATCGGCGAAAAGCCGCGCACTCAAGAACGTCAGCGTCGATAAACTCCCTAGATGAATTTGGGTAGAAGTCGACGTTTATAAATACGCAAGATCAAGGCGTCCGAAGCCGAGCCAGCCGTGAAGCGCCCTTAAGGGGCGCTGGAACGGGGGCTTGGCGAGGCAACGATGAGATTGCGTATTTATAAACGTCGATAAAAAAATAAGGCCGCTGGGAGTATCTCCCGCGGCCTTTAAACATTCCCCCCCGGAATGTTTTCGATTCTTTGGACTAGATTCCTACAGCCTCGAAGCTCTCGCTTACGGCCCGGCAATCCGAGCTGCCACGACCGTAAAGGGTGGCGCATGCCGCTTCGGTTTGTGCTCTAGCATCCTGGAAAGTGGAGCTGGAGCGAAGGAGCTGGGTGAGGGTGAGGAAGTAGATTTTGCCGAGGCGCTCGAGGCCGATACGCTTGGCAAGCAATACGGCAGCCTTGTTGGGAATGCCTGAATTGGTGTGCACTCCGCAAGAGTCGTTGAAGCGGTGGCACTGTTCTCCGCGGAACTTGAAGTCCCTGGTGTGTGCTACCTCAGGGTTTTCCATGTCGCGGATGAAGCTGCGGCCATCGCGGAAAAGGTCGCGGCCGATTTTCCAGTCGCCGGAGCGAGAGGAGCGGAAGGCCACGAGCTTGCCGAATACGTCGGAATAGCTTTCATTCAGTGCGCCCGACTCGGAGGCATAAACCAAAGCAGCCGTGTTTGCGGTGATGCCGTGGGTGATCTCGTGGGCAACCACGTCGAGAGACGAGGCGAAGTCGTTGTACTGGCGGCCATCGCCCATGCCGTAGAGCATGATACGGCGGTCGTTATACCAGGCGGCATTGCGGAAGCCCGCACCACCGAAGTTTACCACTGAGCGGATCGTGGATCCCCGGCCATCCACCGAGTTTCTGCGGTGTGTGCTGGAGAAGTAGTCGTAAACTTTGCCGGAATTGTTCCAGGCGGAAAGGGCGGAAGCCATTACATCGGGGGCGAGCTCGCGGCAGGCGCTATTGCTCGCTGAAGGATTGCTCCAACGATCCCAGAACTGGAATCCACCGGAGCTATCGCAGCCCGAATCGGAATAGAGCGTGGTGAACTTGGAATTGATCATCCGCTCATCGGCATTCGTTACGATCTCCATATCGTCGCGGGAGCCGGTGCCAGACATCACTGTACGGCTAGCGGCGGTATGCACGTTCGTGAGCACGAGTACTTCCTGGCCGGAATTGGCGTCGATATAGTGTACGTCGCTGGAAAGGGCGTCTAGGTCTACCACTTTCACGGAATAAACAAGGCGGGCTTCCTTGCCGGCGCTTTCGCCTACGGCCAGCACTTTCAGCTCAGGGGTTTCGGCTTTCAGGGCCGAACCGCGGTAGGAACTGAAGGCGATCTTGGCAGCTTCCTGAGAAGGAAGCTGCACCTGCAGATTCAAGTGGGTAAGAGGAGTGGCGTCCGCATTGGCGAATAGAACCTTTCCTTCTTTAAGGTGTACCAGGGCCTCTCCGCCGAGAACTTCGAGTCCGTTCCAGGTTTTGGAAACGCGGTGGGTTTCGAGCTCGTCGGACTTGGCTACCACGGGATCGCCCCAGGCGATGCTGAGTGAGTTCGTGGCAAGGAGAGAGCTGTTGGCGTTCAGGAAAGAAAGTACCTTGCCGCGAAGGTCTTCTGGCTTGTGATCGAGATCAAACACACCGAAGCCGGGCACCGACGCGGTGGGAGAAGATCCCAGGTCCAAGGAATTTACCCATTTTCCGTTCAGGTAAATTTTGCCGGAGGCATTTGCTTCGGTCGCAAAACCGAGGGCTAAAACACTGAGAACACTGGCAATAAGTTCCAATCTACGCACTGTTGGTCGCATAAAATCCCCCTCCATGAAACCGTGTTTCTTAGAGCAGGTCCCGTGCCAGTTTGGAAAGGGTAGAAATTACGAATACTTCTAAAATCGTGGGGCTAGAGGGGCAGAAAACCTTATAAAAACCTACACGGTTTTGTGTGAGTGGTTAGAAAAAAGGATTCTTGCGGTGCAATAATGCGCCTAATGCACCTTGTTGATTTCGTTAGCCAACTTTAGAATGGAAGAGTGGTTGGGAGGTCTCATTGGAAGAGACTTTGATTCAAGCATTTCTTCATCTTTCTCTAAACTTCCCTGCGACTTCGACCGTAAAGCCATCGTTAACCTCTCATCGGAGAGACACGGGAGCGAATTCATGAAGACTGTCGTTTTTGCGTTGATAATGTCGTTAGCAATGAGCCCGATGGCTGCCGCGGATAAATCCGAAGCCGCGCAGCGAGCCGCCGAGCGCAGAGTGGATCGCATCCAGGAGGAAATTTCCGACCTGCAGCGCGAGCAACGCAAACTGAAGGGTGATTTGAAGCGCCTAGCTTCGGAGCGAAGAGCAGCCGAGATCGCCTGGAAAACATGCGACTCCCGCCTGAAAGCTTTTGAGCGCAGCCTACCAAGCCCCAAGAATTTTACACCAGAAGATGGGCGCCGCCTCGAATCCATGAAGCAAGAGTGCGCAGAGAAGCACGAAACCTTCCAGAGAATTGCCGCCGAGTTTGATAGCGCCTCCTCGGGCGATCTGGCGGCTCGCGATGAGATCAAGCGCCTCAAGAAAAATCTCGACCGCGCTCAGGATCAGGCTGATCGCGCCGGCAAAGAAGAAGATTGCGACGATTGCGGCAAAAAAGGCAAGAAAGCCCACAAGACCACGAGCGGCTGGGACGGCTTCGCTAACGTGATCCGCGCAGTGACTCCTCTTGGCCTCGGTGCGATGGGCCTCTACGGCGGCATCAAGGCGATGAACCTTCAGAGCGATGACTACGGCCTCTACGCCAATATGATGGCCCAGAACGGCCTTCCCTTCGCGCCTCCTCCGGCTAACGGATATGGAGGCGTGCTCGGCGCGGCTCTTGGCCCGGCCTGGATGGCTTCGATGATGATGAACGGCTACGGCGGCTTCGGCGGCGGTGGCTTTGGAGGCGGCGGCTTCGGCTTCGGCATGGGCGGCTTTCCAGGCGGCGGCTATCCCGGCATGGGCATGATGGGAGGCGCTTTCATCGGTGGTATGGGCGGAGCCTTTATCGGCGGCATGGGCAGCGCTTTCACTGGCGGTTATCCCGGCGGCATGATGGGCTTCCCTGGTGGCTTCGGCGGCTACCCCGGTGCCTTCGTTGGCGGCATGGGTGGCGCTTTCATGGGCGGCTATCCTGGCGGCATGATGGGCTTCCCTGGTGGTATTGGCGGATTCCCCGGTGCTTTCGTGGGCGGTATGGGTGGAGCTTTCGTGGGAGGCATCGGTGGCGCTTTCACCGGCGGTTATCCGGGTGGCTTCCCTGGTGGATTCGGTATGGTTGGGTTTCCTGGCGGAATCGGCGGCGGCTGTGGATTTCCTGGCGGAATCGGCGGCGGTGGCTGTGGATTTCCTGGCGGGATCGGCGGCGGCTATCCTGGCGGATTCGGAATCGGCGCAGGCTTCCCTGGTGGATTTCCAGGCGGAATCGGCGGCGGATTTCCTGGAGGCTATCCTGGAATGCCTTTCCCTGGCGGTTACAATCCTTATGCTATGGCTCAATTCAATCCCTGGCTGCGTGGGTGTGGCCCGGGTGTTCCTGGTTATCCTGGAATGCCCGGTATGCCCGGTTATCCTTATCCAGGTGGCTTTCCTGGCGGAGCGCCTTTCCCTGGAGCCTATCCCGGTGGATTCCCTGGCGGAGCGCCTTTCCCTGGAGCCTATCCCGGTGGATTCCCTGGCGGTAGTTGCGGGCCTTATGGCTGCGCAGGAACCTCTCCCTATGGCTTCCCTGGAAACCAGTATCCCTACGCGAACCCTTGGGGCCAGCAGGGAATGAATCCGAACTGCTACGGCGGAATGTGTAACTACAATCCGTGGTCGTCGAATATGTACAACCAGTACAATGGCGGCGGGATGGCGGATTTCTACGCTAACCAGCAGGCTCAGATCGGAGCGCAGATCCGTCAGATGCAACAAGGAGCGATCAATGCTCAGGATGCTCAGGTGGCACAGCGCGCTCTCTATGAGTCTCAAATGCGCTACCAGCAGGTGCTCGGTAATATGAGCGGTGGTGGCTACTACGGCGGTGGTGGCTACTACGGCGGCGGCGGCTACTATGGTGGTGGTTATGCGGGTGGATACGGTGGTGGCTACGGCTATGGTGGCGGCTACTTCCCCGCGGGTGGGGTGGTGAATAATCCTCCCGCCAATAACGGAACGCGGCAGTAGCGAAGCTGTTCAAAAGCAAAACGCCTCCTGGTTAAAACAGGAGGCGTTTTTAATTTCCCTACAAGAAAGCCGGGGTCAGCCGTTCTCTTCCGCCCAGGCTACGAAATCCTCGAGGGGAAGCGCTCCTGAGAGGCGCGCTTTTTCCAACCCACCAGAGAAGATGATCAAGGTAGGAATGCTCCTGATGCCATAGGCACTGCCCGCCAGCTGGTGCTGCTCGGTATTGAGCTTGGCGAAGGTGAATCGGGAAGAAAGGCGGCGAGCGGCTTGCTGGTAGGCCGGCGCAAAGGCCTTACAGGGGCCGCACCAGGGGGCCCAGAAATCGCAGATCACAGGGACGGGGCTTTTCTCGATGAGCGTCTTGAGCCCCGTTCCGCTCACTTCCGCCACACCGAAATGAAGAGGCAATGTGGTTTTGCAGCTTCCGCAGATAGGCTCTTTAGAGGCGGAGTTTTCCCAACTCACCCGGTTCAGCTTTCCGCAGCTGGCGCAGGGCACGTAGGTGTAGTCCATTACATTCTCCTTTCGGGAAAAATTCGCTTAAATGCTCTTGAGTAAAGTCGCCGTCTCCCAGCAAGCGGCAGCGGCCTCTATGCCTTTGTTGTGGGCATCATTTCTGGATCGATCGAAAGCCTGGCCTTCGGTAACGGTAGTGAGCACGCCGAAGCTGATAGGCTTGCTGGTTTCGAGGCCCGCCTGCAGGATGCCCATGGTGGCCGCGAGGCTGATGAATTCAAAGTGCATTGTATCGCCCTTGATCACGCAGCCCAGGCAGATCACCCCGGAGTATTTTTTCTTCGAAGCGAGCTTCTTGGCGATCAACGGAAGCTCGAAAGCTCCCGGGGCGTAAAAGATATCCGAAGAGGCGAGCTTGATTTTTTTCTCTGCGAGGAATTTTTTGGCGCCTCCCAAGAGGCCATCAGTAACTTCCGTATTGAATCTGCTCACCACAATCGCGAATCGCATTCAGGGTCCTTTGCTAAGGGTGTGAATCAGTCTTTCTTTTCCATTTTCAGCCAATGGCCGAGCTTGTCCCGCTTGGAGGCGAGGTAAGCCATATTGCTCGGATTGGCCCCCACTTCAATCGGTATCTTCTCCACGATCTCAAGGCCGAAGCCCTCAAGGCTCACCACTTTGCGTGGATTGTTCGTAAGCAGCTTCATCTGGTGCACGCCGAGGTGGCGGAGAATCTGCGCTCCCATACCGTAGTGGCGGAGGTCGGCCTGGAAGCCGAGGTGCCGGTTCGCTTCCACGGTATCAAGGCCTCCGTCCTGGAGCGCGTAGGCTTTGATCTTGTTGGCGAGACCGATGCCCCGCCCTTCATGGCTGCGCATATAAACCAGCACGCCGTTCCCGCTGGCCGCGATCTGGCGAAGCGAAGCCTGTAGCTGGGCCCCGCAATCACAGCGAAGCGAGCCGAGGGCGTCGCCGGTAAGGCATTCGGAATGCACGCGCACGAGGGCGGGGTTCTCGAGTTTGCCGTCCTTGCAGGAAACGAGGGCGAGGTGTTCGGTGCCATCGGTACGGGAGCGGAAAGCGTGCAGGCGGAACTCGCCTTGATCGCCTCCGTAGAGGGAGGGGAGCTTGCTCACCGCCACCTCTTCTATCAGCGATTCGCGCGACATTCTGTACTCGATCAACTCCTTGATCGTGAGAATCGGCAGGTTGTGCTGGGCCGCGAACTTTTCAAGATCCGGCATGCGGGCCATGGTGCCGTCTTCGTTCATGATCTCGCAGATCACGGCGGCGGAGCGGAGCCCGGCCAAGCGGCAGAGATCCACGGAGCCTTCGGTATGACCGGCGCGCACGAGCACGCCGCCTTCCACGGCACGGAGCGGGAAAATATGACCGGGAGAAACGATATCCGCAGCGCCTTTGGTGGGATCGCAGGCAACGCGCACGGTATGGGCGCGGTCGGCCGCGGAAATGCCGGTAGAGATGCCTTCCCTGGACTCGATGGAAACGGTGAAGGCCGTTTTCCGAGGGGAGCGGTTGATCGGAGCCATCATCGGAAGCTGAAGCTCGTCTACCCGCTTGCCTTCGAGGGCCAGGCAGATCAAGCCACGGCCATGCTTGGCGATGAAGTTAATGGATTCCGCTGTGGCGAATTCAGCAGCAAGAACGAGATCGCCTTCGTTTTCCCGATCCTCGTCGTCCACGAGGATGATCATGCGGCCGTTTCTTAGTTGTTCGAGGGCGCGTTGAATTGTGGACATAATCTCTCGATATATTTCGCGAGCACGTCAACTTCGACATTTACGAAATCGCCGGTTTTGAGCTCGGATAGGGTGGTGTTTTTCCAGGTGTGTGGGATCACGAGGAAGCTGACCATGAATTCATGCAAGCGGGTTTGGGTGATCGTGTTGATCGTGAGGCTTACGCCGTCGATCGTGATCGAGCCCTTTTCTACACAATAACGACCGTATTTGGGATCAAGGGCCACCGTGATCTTGTGGTGGTCGGAGCCCGCGCTGCAGTTCAGAACCATGCCTTGGGCATCCACGTGGCCTTGCACCCAGTGGCCTCCCATGCGGCTGCCGAACTGAAGGGCGCGTTCCAGGTTCACTCGGTTGCCCGGCTCGAGCTTTTTGAGATTCGAGCGTTCGAGGCTTTCCTCGCTCACGAAGAAGAAGGCCTCTCCTTTGGAGCCGGCTTCGGTCACGGTGAGGCATACGCCGTTTACAGACACGCTTTCGCCCGGTTGAAGGTCCTGGAATTTGGTGAGGATCTGCACCTTGCGCTGGCCGCGGCGATCTTCCACGCTTTCCACTTTTCCCAACTGCTCCACTAGTCCCGTGAACATCCTTTTCGTGTCCTTTCTGGTGGCCGAATTTACTGGCCGAGGGCTAGGGAAACAAGCGCGTCATTTCGACTCTTCGTTTTCGGTTCGGAGCTGAATGTCGATCTCGTCTTCGCCCTGATTTCCCTGTGTTATTACCACAGATTCGTCCCAAAGGCCGCTTTCGAGCCAGGCATTCCGCAAGGAGGGCCCTGCTTCCACCAGCACCTCCAAAACCCCTTTTTTGCCTAGGGTTTCGAGGCCTGAGACCAGGGTTTCGGGCCGAAACACCTGAAATCCTCGCTTTTCCGCCGCGAGGATCCATTCCTGGGGCACCCGCTGCCTGCGGTCGGAAAGCGGAAGGTAGCGCATCTTGCCGGGATGATCCGGAACGTTTCGCACGGTGAATTCCGGCTTGTCCGCGAGCACGGTGCCGCTTCCGGTCCAGATAGCATCGGCTCTTTTCCTCAGCTCATGGGCGAAGGCCAGGGAGGAGGCGCTGGTGAAGGTTTTCTGGCCGGAGGGGGGGATCATCGAACCTTCCGGGGTGAAGGCACCCTTCAGGGTTACATAGGGCAGGCCGGTGAGAGCGTGCTTGGCGAAGGCGCGGATGAGGAAACGGCATTCATCTTCGAGCACTCCCTCGATCACCTCGAGGCCGGCCTGGCGAAGGCGATCGGCTCCGCCGCCTTTCACGCCTGGGTTTGGGTCGGAGCAACCGATCACCACGCGGCGGATGTTTTTGTGTTTTAGAATTGTTTCCGTGCAGGGAGGAGTGCGCCCCTGGTGGTTGCAGGGCTCAAGGGTGACCACGAGAGTCTCGATGGCGGATAACTTGCCGAGCTTGGCTGCCAGCTCGAGCACCTTGGCTTCGGCATGGGGAAGGCCGGCTTTCTGGTGGCCAGCGCCTAGGAGTACCTTTCCATTTTTATCGAGAGCGATGGCTCCTACGGGAGGATTGGGAGCGGTATTGCCGAGGAACTGCTCGGCGGCGTTGAGGGCCATGCGCATGGCGGATTCGTATTTTTCCATGCACTGGCTATGGCATTTCCCAACGGAAAACTCAAATTCCGCCAGAGAAAGGCATCTTCCGCGATAAGGGTGTTGCATAGCTGGAAAGGATCAGTCATCCTGAACTTGGCGCACAGGACGTGCGTCTTTTTCCGCCTGGCGCGCCCCTTTCGGGCCATCTCGCTGGCGGATCCTGATCCAGAGCCCGATCCTGGGGCTATGGAAGCTACAAAAATATCATTGCTAAGCCTTTCGAACCCTAACCCCCTTAACTGGACAAAGAAGATTCGCTTTGGTAGCCCTAAAGTGGAGACCCCAGAAGCGATGACAGTATTTGAGTTCGACGATTTTCGTGCGTACTTGAACTATGTACGCGATCACTACCCCGGCCTGCGCCGTCCGATCACACTCGAGCGCTGGTGCAAGAAGTTGAACTACCGCTCACCCCGATCCATTGCGATGGTGCTCAAAGGGCAGCGCCTTCCCTCGGAAGAGCTGGTGCTAGCCTTTTCACAGGACCTCAAACATTCGGAAAACGAGAGGCGTTATTTCGAGCTTCTCGTGCGCAAGGAAAAGCATAAAGACAACGTGCCGGCATCGGTGGCTGAGGAGCTTCATCGCCTGAGCCCGAAGCAGATCCGCCGGAAGCCGCTCGAAGGCGAAGTATTCCGCTATGTTTCGGATTGGCAGCACTATGTGATCCTGCAGCTCTTTTCCACGCCCGATTTCAAGGCCAGCCAGGAAGACTGTGTGGCCTGGGTGGAGAAAAGGCTGGGCGGAAGCCTGGATGCCGAAGAGATCAGAAAATCGCTGGAATTGCTCGAGCGCTTGAAATTCATCGAAAAAGATCCGGCCAATGGCCGTTACCGCCTTTGCACCGAAGATCCCATTCTGGGAACGGAAGAGGTGCCTTCGGCGGCGGGACGCAAGCATCTCACGGATCAGATGGAGCAGGCGAAAGAGGCCTTGCACCGGCAGTCTCTCTCCGATCGGGAATTCACTTGCGTTACTCTACGGGTCAATCGCAAGCGCCTGCCCGAGATCAAAAAGGCCATCCGGGAGTTCCGGGATAAGTTCGATAAGGATTTTTTCGACGACGCTGGTAGCGATGTGTGCCAGTTGAACGTACAATTCTTCTTCCATACAGTGGAAGACTGAGGAGAAAGCGTATGAAAAATTTAATGCTGGCGGGATCGTTTGCTCTTGTGCTTGCCGGTTGCGCGGCCTCGAATGGCGGCGGCCATGTGGTGGGCAATTCTATGCGGAGCGCGGGAAAAACCGCGAAGATGGAAAAGAGCAGCTGTGGATGCGGCCAAGAAAACCACGAACATAAAGCCTGTGCCTGCGGGGACGAAGAGGGCGGCGCATGCGGAAACTGCGGAACCGATCAGTGCTCTTGCGGGCACTGAGAGCGGTCTTTCTAAAGAGTTTCCTGAAAAGAAAAAGCCCCGCCTCGAGAAGAGGGGGGCTTTTTTGTTTGCCGCTCGGGTAGGGGGCTAGAAAGCAGAGTCGAAGGCCACGGCGCTGGCCTTGGCGTCGAAGCCTTTCTGGTATTCGGTAACCTTCTTCTCGAAGAAGTTGGTGAGGGGCTGCACATCCTGGAGCACCATGAAGCTGAAAGGGTTCTTGGCGTTGAATCGCTTCTTGAAGCCGAGCTGCACGAGACGCTGGTCGGCCACGTATTGCAGGTATTCGTACATCAAGCCGGGAGAGATGCCGGTTACGCCAAAAGAGAGGGCGTCGGAGCAGAACTCCATCTCGCATTCGAGCGCTTCCTCGATCATGAGGTTGAGCTTTTTCTCGAGGGAGGCGTCGAAGAGGTGGGGGTATTCGGCCCGCATCACATGGAGCGCCTGCATGGCCGCTTCGATATGCATGGTTTCGTCGCGGAACACCCAGTTGGTGGCCGTGGCGAGGCCTGGGAGCAGGCCTTTGTTGCGAAGGTAATACACATAGGCGAAGGAGCCGAAGAAGAAGAGGCCTTCCACGCAGCTGGCGAAGCAAACGAGGTTTTCGATGAACTGCCGGCGTTTCTCGTCGGTGTCGAGCTTGTCTAGCTTGTCGATGTCGTCCATGTACTTGAAGCAGAAGTCGGCCTTCTTTTTCACGGACGGGATGTTTTTGTAGGCGTCGAAGGCCTCGCGGCGCTCTTCCATGTCGGGGATATAGTTGTCCACGAGGAGGAGGTAGGTTTCCACGTGCAGCATCTCATCAAAGAGCTGCTTACCCAGGAACATGCGGAACTCTGGCGAATTGATGTGCTTGTAGAAGTTGAGCACGAGGTTGTGGGCCACGATATTGTCGGCCGTGGCGAAGAAGGCCACGAGCCGCTTGATGAGGTGGGCTTCCTGGGGCGAAACCCGGTCGCGAAGATGCTGGAAGTCGATCGAGAAGTCGAGCTCATCGGTGGTCCAGATGTTCTTGAGGGAGTCTTTATAGAGCTGGAAAAACTGCGGGTATTGCATGGGCCGCAGGGTAAGGTTCAATTCAGGGTTCAGGATCATAGATACATTCCTTCGTTAATAATTCGTCAAAAGTAAGAGGGAGAGGCGAGGGGGCTGCCTACTGGCAGGCCTCGCAGCTTTCCGGATTTTCGAGCGAGCACACCACGGCATCCTGCGCTTCCTGCGTGGCGGCGGTGCTGGTGCTGTCGACCGTGGTTTTCTGGATCGCTGTTTTTGCTCTGGTGCGAAGGTAGTAGGTGGTTTTCACTCCTTGCTTCCAGGCATACATATACATCGACGAGAGCTTGCCGATATTCGGATTCTCGAGGAAGAGGTTCAGGCTCTGGCTCTGGCAAACGAAAGCCGAGCGCTCCACCGCCATATCGATCAGATCCTTCTGGGGGGTTTCCCATACAGTGCGGTAGAGATCTTTCAGGTCCTGCGGGATCTCTTCGATCGACTGGATCGAGCCTTCGGCCGAGATGATCTTGGCCTTGATGCTGTCGTTCCAGAGGCCGCGGGCCTTGAGATCGTTGATGAGGTAGCGATTTACCTGCAGGAATTCGCCACTCAGGGTTTCGCGTTTGAAGAAGTTCGACACCTGAGGCTCGATGCTCTCATAAGAGCCCACGATCGAAGCGATAGTGGCAGTAGGCGCGATCGCGATTAGAAGCGAGTTGCGGAGGCCGTTCTGTTGCACTTCCTTGGCGAGGGCGTCCCAATCGAAGTGGAGATCAGGCATCACGGCCTGGAGTTCTTCCGCGAGCTGCACCTGGAGCTTGCCTTGGGCATAGCGAGAGTTTTTGAATTCCGAGAAAGGTGCCGTTTCCTTCGCCATCTGCATGCTGGTTTTCAGCGCTTGGTAGTAGATGGTTTCCTGGATGCGGCCCGAGGTTTCGCGGGCTTTGGCAGAGGTGAAGGGGAGCTTCATTTTGAAGAAAGCGTCTTGCAGGCCCATGATGCCGAGGCCCACGGGGCGCCATTTCTCGTTCGAATGCTTGGCTTCGCCGGTGGGGTAGTAGTTGATGTCCACCACGCGATCAAGAAAGCGGGTGGCAGTGTTCACGGTTTTGCGAAGGAGATCGTAGTCGAAGGTGCCGTCGCCCTTCACGAAGGCGGGAAGATTCACGGAGCCGAGGTTGCACACCGCGGTTTCTTCGCCATTGGTCACTTCCAGAATCTCGGTGCAGAGGTTCGAGGAGTGGATCACATTGCCGGGCTTTGCCGTTTGGGCGGAGCGGAGGTTGGCTTTGTCTTTGAAGCACATCCAGCCGTTGCCTGTTTCGGCGAGGGTTTGCATCATGCGGGCGTAGAGAGCGCGGGCGCTCACTTTTTTGAGGGCTTTCCCGGCCTCTTCGGCGGCGAGATAATTGCGCTCGAACACTTCGCCATAGCAGTTGAGGAGTTCCGGGCATTCGCTCGGGGAGAAGAGGCTCCATTCCTCATCGCGCTCGAGGCGCTTCATGAAGAGATCCGGGATCCACTGGGCCAGGTTGAGGTTATGGGTGCGGCGCTCTTCGGCTCCGGTATTGTTGCGGAGTTCGAGGAAGTTTTCGATATCGGCATGCCAGGGCTCGATATACACAGCGGCGGCGCCTTTGCGCTTGCCGCCCTGGTTTACCGCGTGCACGGAGGAATCGAACACCTTCAGGAAGGGCACGATGCCGTTTGAGAGGCCGTTGGTGCCCTTGATCAGAGAGCCCGAGGCGCGCACAGGAGTCCAATCGATGCCGATGCCGCCGCTGAATTTTGAGAGGCGGGCGCAATCGGTGATGCTTTTGTAGATTCCGTCCAAGGAATCATCGGCCACGGTGAGCAGGTAGCAGGAGCTCATCTGCGGGTGGCGGGTGCCCGAGTTGAAGAGGGTGGGGGTGGAAGGCATGTAGAAAAACTGAGAGGTGATCTCGTAGAGCTCGATGGCTTCCTTCACATCGCGGGAGAGGCCGAGGGCTACGCGCATGAACATCCACTGAGGGCGCTCGATGAGCTTGCGGGTTTTGGGGTGGCGGAGAAGGTAGCGGTCGGTAACGGTTTTGAGGCCGAAGTATTCGAAATTATCATCGCGCTCGTGGCGAATGGCGAAATCGATCGCCTGCGAATTGCTTTGCACGAGCTCGAGCACATGGCCGCTCACCAGGCCGTGCTCAAAGGCGGTTTCGATATAGTCGTGGAATACGCGATCGCGGCCCACTTCTTTTTTGATGCCCTCGGCGAGCATGCGGGCGGCGGCTTTGGAATAGTTGGGTTCATCCGCCATGAGCATCACGGCATTGGAGATGGAGAGCTGATCGAGCTCTTCGGTGGTGGAATTGTTGTGGAGGCCGGCAATCGTGCGTTTGGCGATCTCGATCGGCTCCACATTACTGAGGCCGCGGCAGGCGCGGTTTACCGCATCGAGGATCTTTTCCATTCGTACTGTTTCGCGAGTTCCGTCTCTTTTAACGACTTCCATCATGGTGTTTGGCTCTCCCTATCTTTCTATGCGCTCTCTCTTCCTTTGAGAGAGTAAAGCAATCCCTGTAGCGCCGACTTGCGGCACTGCGCGACTGCGTTGAATTCTGTTGGTTCCCCTCTTTTTCGCTCTCTTCACCGAAAAAAATTCCCGGGCCCCTTGTGTGGGCCGGGATTTCGCCGGCTATGGAAAAACGATCAACACTACCCGATTCCTGCGGCGGGCGGTTGCGCTAGGCCGGGCGCTGCCCGACTGTTGCTGAACCGATTTCTTTACGCTTCCGTGTGTAATTCGCATCCCCTGCTGTCCAACACGCAATCCTTTGTGTTGGGCCGGTTTCACCTCTGCTGTGGTGGCGCGTCCTGCGCTCGCCGGCTATCACCATACCGCTGGTGGTAGTGTCTATATAAAAACGCTACCGATTGTGGTCGAAGCTGTCAAACGAAGCCTTAAAAAATCTTTTTTTGCGTTTGTAAGAAAAAAATTTCTGCTGTTTTTACACAAATCTTTCACAGCTCCTACCTGCTGGGAGGTTTGCGCTGTGGATGAATGTGGGTGGGCTTGCGGATATCTCTGGCGAGGCGCAATGGAGGCAGCAAGACTAACGCGAAGGGGCGAAGTTGGGCGCGGTGCAATGAGGGCAAAACAAGGGCATGCGCCGACAAGCCACCCTTCTATACTCTCTCTCATGCGCGAAGAAGATTTTCTCGTCGATCGTAACCAGAACGAACAGATTTCACCCGCTTGCGAACTGAGGACGATTGCTCTCCGTGCTCCAGCGCCGCCGATGTTTTCCGATCACAAAAAGATCCTGCCAGGATAAACTTCTGAGGTGGCAAAAAAAGCTAGAGTAACGGCAATAGGAATCCTGTTGCTCGCTTTGATGTGCGGAGCTCTCTTCAGCATTGGGTTTTCCGAGCGATGGGAGGCCACGAAAAGCAGCCCCGGCTTTGCAGATGGGAGTTGGCGTTCGCATTCCGTTTTTACCGCCAGATTTGCCCGTCAATGGTACGAGGTGGGATGGCTGGAATCGAAGCTTCGCCTGCATTTCACTGCCCATCACGTGGTTACCAGGTCTCAACCGAATATCTATTCGTCCTATCCGAGCGGTTTTTTAGTTCCCGTTTATCTATGGGTGTTGCTGGTGAGGCAGGTACCGAACCTAGAGATGGTGATGCAGATGAGCGTATGGCTTTTCCTGTTTACGGGATTCCTAGCCGGGCTCTTCGCTTATCTCTGGTGCAGGCAGGGGCGATATTCCTTGTTGTTTTCTCTCCTGCTGGGAGCCTGCTCAGCAGCCTTTTATTTTTTCAGTGCGGCAGCCAGCCGCTATTACCCTGCCACTTGGTGGCCGGATACTCTGGCGCCCACCTGGTTCCTTCTCCTCCTTCTGCACGAATTTTTTCTCAGGAAGCGGATCGGACGGGCATTAGTGGCCTGGGAGTTCACTTTGTTTTTTGCCGCTTGCTTTACGGACTGGCTGTTGGTGCTTCTGGTTTTCGCGATAGCGTTTCTCCGGAGGCTGCGTGGGGACAGCTGGCGGGAAAGCTTGATGCCGCTGAGCGGGCTTATAGCGGTGCTTCTTCATCTATGGACGGTTGTGGGTTCAGGATACTGGCAGAGTTTTCTCGGCAAAGTGGCGCTAAGGACCAGTGGATTGGTTCAGGAAAATGTGGGATCCGAGTCTGGCTCTTGGCTTCATAACTTTGAATCCCACTTTGGAGGGGGAACCTTCACTTTGTTTCTGGCCGTGGGGGTATTGGCTATCGTTCTTCTGATCTGGCGAGTCTGGAAGCGAGGCAGGTCTCCTTCGGTGGATTTATTTTTGCTGCTTACTCTTCCCTGCTATCTACATGCGCTTGTGCTTCTGCAGCATTATCGTGGCCATCCCTACAATGTGTTGAAGTGGGCGATGATCTTCGCGCTCCTTCCGGCGGTTCTGATTTTTCCTGGGCGGAAATGGCTGGCTACTATGGTGGCCGTGGTTGGCCTATCACTCGGGTACGCCACATTCAGCTATAGGGAGACCCCGGGCGACGGGTGGCTGGAGGCGAAGCCTGAAAACATAGCCATCTGCGAGATGCTCAGCCGCCACCAGACCTACTATACCATAATGTTTACTCCCGACACGCCTTGGGGCGACGCTCTGATTTCCACCGCCAATTGCTATTACCCGTTGCAGTCGTATGCGAAGCCCATGGATGCCTTCAAGGAATTTATAAGGGTTAATTGGAGGCGTAGGTTTGAGGAGAAGATAGAGGCCATGGCTTTTTTCCGGAAAGAACCGTCTTCGGAATGGCGCGCCTACCTTGGTCAAAGGATCGAGAGCACCCCCAACGGCACGCTTTATTCTGTTTCCTGGTGACAGGGTGGAGGCATCCGAAATTCAATGACCTGACTGGATCGTGGGGGCCGGGAAGATTCCTTGCTAAAATTTCTCTTCGCTCTCCGCCAGGTTCATCAGGTGCATTTGAAACAGATAAGTTTTCTGGCTTTCGCTTTTGTTCTCGGGCTCCCCGGGCAAATCTTCGGCTAAGAGCTGCAGGAAGGCGCCGAAGATGCTGTTCGCGTTTTTCACCACATGCTCATAACGGCGCTGGGAGAGGTTCACGAAGCGGAGGGAGAAAACGCTTTCGGCGGAGCCCGGGGCGTCCTTTTTCATCCGGGCCAGCTTTTTGAGGGAGCGCCGGAACCAGTATTCGTAGAGGCCGATGCGATGGTGGCGATCGCCTACCGTGCTCACGTTCTGCGTGGTGGCGAAGTACTTGCCGTGGCGATAATGGATCAGCTCCGCCTCGAGGAGCTCTTTCAGCGCGGCCTTCATTTCCTCGGCACTCACTCCCGCTAGCTCGCTGAGGATCTTTTCGTCGTGCCGCTCGGCGCGGAGGTAATGGGAAGACTCGAGGGATTTCAGGATCGCCACGGTATAGGGGCGGTCGAAAAAAGTTTTCAGGATGCGTTGGCGGCGGCTCACGGCTTGGCTGATCGAAGGGAGCTTTTCGGTGTCGACGAGGAGCTCGAGGAAATACAAAAGGGAGCGGCGGAAGAAAAGGCCTCCGGCCAATATGGTTTCGAGCGGCACCTTGGTTTTTCCGCTGGCCCAGCGGGAATACTGGAAGCGCGAGCAGCGCAGGCCCGCGAGCACTTCTTTGAGGGGGCGGTCGCCGCAGAGGGTGGCGAGAAGAAGGCGAGTGTCTTTCGCATCGCCACGGAAGCCGAAGCCGTGTCTTAGGGCGTTTTGGAGGGCGTCGTCTTTGCGGCAGGCCGTGCAGAAATCCACGAACTCTTCATAGGCGAGCATTTTCCGCCCGGCCTCCCACCGATACACCTGAGAGTAGGAGTAGCCCATGCGCTGGTTGATCTGGCCCTGGGAGGATCTGCCGCGAAGGGCTTTCAGGAGCTCCGGAATGAGGCGGGCCAGATCGATGTCGGAGCTTTCGTCTATGATGTGGCTGCGTTTGGTCTTCACGGTGCCTTTCCTGATGCTTATTCTGGTGCCTTTTGGGGTATGGCTGTTTTTGCACAAATACCCCCGAGATATGTGCAGGGAAAAGGCGGGTTTTGCAATAGAAACCTTGAAGGCAGGGGGCCTGCGGGCGTTAACTGGGGGCAGATCCTCTTAGGAGAGCTTGGCCGGCGATTTTTCTATTTTTTGGTCGTCGCCAGGCTTCTCCAAGAGGATTTGTTTTTTCCTCTTGGTGAAAGAGTGGAGCGCAATCAGCCCGCAATTTGCCCAGGCGCCGCCCAGCTCTTATCCACGCCCAGGCTTCGCATCTGCTTGCCACAGCAGATATCCGCGTGGGTGCTCTCCTCCGCGGCAGGGCAGTGGCAAGCCACCGCATAGATTATTTCCGCCCCACATTCCTCGCATTGCAGCCGTTCACCTCTCGGATGAGCCATAGATCGCCTCCTCTGGAGTGGGTGATGCAAGGGAGGGGCCTGGATTTTGGGGCTTTAGGTTAGAAGGGGGGCGATGCGTTAGCTGCGTAGGATGGATGGGGGTTTATAAGACCTGCTCAGGAGACTCCTCGAGCCCTTAAAGGGCACGGAGGTGAAAGCAAGCTATGGCTACGTTATTGACTTCTATTACCATGCAAGGTAATATCTAAAATAGGTAAGATCAGGCGGGGTGGATTTGTTTTCCTTACCTATAAGGGCGATCATGATCCGCCGCATGTGCATGTTTATAGGGACGGCAGGTTCGTAGCGAAGTGGAACCTCGAAGCTTGGTGCCTGATGCGAGGGAAGATGAACCGAAGGCTTCTTGGGCTGCTCAAGCTATTGGCGGAAGAAGGTGAGCTATGAAGATCCAGAAGGTTGCAGTGAACAACCGAAAGAAGGCAGTGGAGATAGAAACCCGCAAAGGTACGCTTAGCCTTCCCTTCTCTCGCCTGCCATTGAAGCCTTCGGCTAAGAATAAGATAAAGGCTATTGCGGTGGACGCCGAACTCGGGAACGAGGCGGTTACCTATGTGCTCGAATCGGGAAGGGCGGAAAGCGTGCATCTGGACGCCTTCCTCGATTACAACCGCGACCCTGATTTTCTTCGTGATCTCACTTTGCACAAGCTCACCTTGGACGCCGTGGCGCTGGTGAGGAAATCGGATCTCAGCAAGCACGAGCTGGTGCGCAGGCTTAGTACCTCTCCCAGCCAGCTCTATCGCCTTCTGGATCCTGCCAATAAGAAGAAATCCTTGGACGAGATGCTGCGGCTTCTGGCTGTACTGGGCTATCGGGTGGAGCTGCAGCTCGTGGCTGCGGCTTGAGTGGGGGGAGATATTTAGCTATAAACAAAAAGCCATCGATCTTGCGACCGATGGCTTTTTTTGTAAATGGCTCAGGATCCCGGACTCATGTCGCGCCTCCTGGCGCTCCCCCCTTCGGGTGTGCAATTCAGTCGTCATGGCTACGAACGACAAGTTTTTGAATTGCAACGCCGGCTAGAAGCTGAGACCGACCCAGACCATATCCAAGAAATCCAAGATCAGATAAAATTTAAGCAAGATGCGATTCAGGAAATAGGTCGTAAAATTGTAGAAAGCCGGAGAAAGATTGATGGATCACCTCCTTTGGAGGGGGGATGCCGGTCTTTTTAGGCCGCTTTAGCCTTTTACCAGATCTCGCTATCTGCCGAGCACGCTGCCGTGTTTTGTGCTCGCTGCTGTTTGACGTCGCTGTAACCGGCGGGAAGTGGCGATTAGGCGGTAATTGAAAAGCGATATATTCTTAAGTATGTGGTTTGGAATCATGTGTTTTGATTCCTGATGGATCCGGATATGAAGAAGCCTCTTCGCAGAAGATTCAAGCTTATTGGGGTAGCCGCTCTTGCGCTTGGCTCGTTGATCGTGTTGCTGATCGCACAGACAAGGACGGACTGTAGTGGCTGCAAGGAGAAGCCCAGGACACTGCAGGATGCCAAGCCGGTACTTCGAAATGTCTCCGACTTGGGGCTCCCTTATCATTTCAGCGCAAAGATCGAATCTGTAGAGCCTGAAGAGCCGCGCTCCTCTCGGGTGTCAAAGACCAAGGAGGGGTGGAGCTTAGTGGTGGACAACACCAGTATCGAGATCTTTGAGCGTACCGGATACCTTCCAGCGGTAAGCAATACGAAAGTAAAAAGTGAGCAAGTTCTCTTTTGCCACAGGCCTCCCCGCGTGACCGTGAAATCTATTTCTCCTCCCCTCATTGCTGTTTCTGATGGCGAATGCCGTTCGGAGCTTAGCGGTCCAAGTCCTTCGCAAAAAATGTTTTTGTCTGAATCGCTTATCAGGAAATATGCCTTGGCCAGATTGGTGGAGGTGGGAGCGGTAAGCCCGGCAGAGTTTGAAGGGCAGATAGGCCCGAACTCCAAGGAAGTCCTAGGCTACTTCCTGCAGGGCGGGGCTCGCCCTCTTGAGGAGCCATTTTCCGCCAGCCTCACTTTCAAGGGCGTCAAGTTCGATGTTCGAGGCAAAATCCTCATCAAGAGATCGGCTTACTACCATCCCAAGTTTGATGAAAACTCCACTCTTCAGATGAAAGGCGAAGTAGGCCTCTATGAGTTTTGGGCAAGGAACATTAATGAGTGCTCGGCAAACCTAACTGATCCTTTGACCGCGAGGTGGTGTGCCACCATCAGGGGCTTCTTATCCGAAGGAAGAAATAGAATTTATCTCGAAGACTGGCCGCGGATTCCGGCTGGAGATCCTTCTGAATTTATGAACATGGTTGCGCTCGATGGCTCTACGATGCCCATGCGGTACCTGGAGTCGGTTTGCAGGAAGAATGAGTATTATGAAAATACGCCCACCAACAAAGAAAAATTCGAAGCCGCCAAAGCGGAGTGGGAGAATAGCTTTTTTTCGAAAAGCCTGGATGTAAACCAAAGAGACAAGTTTGGCCGCACGATCTTCTTTTATGCGGCTGCCTCTGGTTGTGAGTTCGAGAAGCTTTCTCGTTTTGGAGTGGATCTTAGAGACAAAGATTACTATGGAAACTCACTTCTGGCTTATGCGGTTTTTGGTCGAGGTGCCTCACAAGATCTTGTTGGCTCCATGGCCGAGCATTTCAGCACCGAAGAAATCCTCGGCAATTCCCTGGCCTGGCCGAGTTCAATTCATGAAAGCCTGACAGGCGAAGCGGATCTTCAGTTTTATTCTGTGGATCGAGCGCTGCAGATTCCCGCCCGCCCTCCAATCGTCGCGATCGCTTCGAGGCATAGGGATCAGGATTGGCTGGTGCGCGCTCTTCTTAAGGGGCGCCGCCTTTCGGCCAGGCAGGCTAGTGATTTGGCTAAGTTCGCGCTTACTCGCGGGAAGCCGAAGCTCCTGCTGAGTCTTGAGCAGATGGGCGTTCATCTCGATTCTAATTCCGATAGCCATGGCGTGACCTATCCGGCGATAGAGTATTTGGAAGAAAGAAAAGGAACCCTGCCAGTTGACGAGGCAACTAAAGAGAAACTGCTCCAGACCGCTGAAAGTGCGCGATCCAAGAAGTTTGCGTTGTGCACTACCAAGAAAAGCGAGGAGGTTTGCATAAAAGAAGCCGAGCTGTGCTCAAAGTATCCGACACCGAATGGGCGAGACACTTGCTATTCAAGTCATAGGCAGTGCTCCTTAGTGCAAGATGCCGGAATGCGATGGCGTTGTTCTGTTCCTTTTTATTTCTCGGGCAACGTGGATTCCAGATGTGCTGGTGCAAAATTTGATCAGGATGAATTTGCTCTCTGCGGGTTGCGAAGCGCCGAATCGGTTGGAAATATTGATCGCATCGGGAGGCTGGTATCATCGGAAAAGGGAATAGAAAAATTTCTGAGTGAGTTCCCGGTTCGAGGATTGGCCCCTCGGCTGGAGCCCAAGGATGCGGAGAATTTCTATAAACACTGCCAGGGAAAAAAGTATGGGATGGAAGTAAGGAAAAAGCTTCATACGTATTGCGCCTATTTGCTGGAGAAGGTGATGGGCAGCACCGAGCGTAGGCTGATTACAGAATCCGATCGTTGCATCGACAGAGGAACCTTTGATGAGTGTTTCGTCAGCATTCTCTATGTAACCGGCCGGGACGAGGCGAAGCGGCAAAAAATTTTAGACCGGATCTGCGGGCAGGGCGAAAGAGCTGCGTGTGAGGAGTTGGGCGGGGCTTATCTTTAGGCAGGTGAACTGTTCTATTCCCGGTTCCGGAGCTGCACGTCTCCGTAGTCGGCCATTAGTTCGTCGAGGAGATCGAGAACCTCTGGAAAATGGTCCGAACGGGAATCGTATTTGAATTCGCCTAGGATTCTGTCAGCGATAGAGCACACTTCGGGCCACCGAGCGATCTCTTGATCCAGGGCTGCGATTACGTCTTGCCTGTCGCGTTTTCTTGAAGGGCTGGAGCAATAAGAGATAATCTTCGTGGCCACTTGATATTGGGGGGCCAGGAAGCTTGCATCCAGGTGCCTGAGCTTTACAAGGGGCAGCCATTCCGTGCCGTGAGGCAGAAGGGGGAAGTTTGCGCCAACGAACTCCAGATAGTAGCCATGCACGGTTAGGCGGCTCTTGCCGAATTCGCGCTCCAGGCCAGCGATGATTTCAGGTTCATTTGCGCTGGTTCTGCTTTCCACTCGCAATAGATCGATATCGGCTGTGCCGGTGGAATCTTGTAGGCCGGCCAGAAGGAGCGCGCTTTTTCCGAAGATCCGCAGCGGGATCCGGTTTCCGCCAAGGGCTTCCTTCCATGCTTTTTCGAGGTGCGCGTCGATTTTCTCCAGGAGCTCGAAGATCTCATTTTTTTGCATGGAGGCAGTCTCCTACGAAGCCGGCTAGATCATCGGCTTCGCCCGGTGATAGGGGGCGAGGCGGGAGAGATGCTCCGGCGAGATCGCGAGCGATGCCGAGAATTTTCTCTATCTGCCGCTTGGCTCGCGGCCCGATTCGCTTCTCCGGGCGATTCAGGATTTCGATGATTTGCAGGCACACCTGCGATTCCTCCGCGATTTTTTTGAGCAGGAAGGGATTGTTCGCTGTGAGGGCGAAGATCCTATCGGTGTGGATCTCCTTGGCTCGGGCGTGGAGGATCAGAGCGGCACAAAAAGCCTTGTGAAGCCGGTCGTCCTCCAAAAAGCTCAGTGCCTTGCTAAACACCTCTTCGAAGGGAATAGGGGAGAGAGGAACGCCGGCAGGCTTGGCCAGGAGAGTGGCCCCGAAATGGGCTAGCTGGTTGGCTAGTTCGCCTTTCGCTGTGGTGTCTTCGGGTTTTTCCAGGCCCACGAAGAAGCGGATTACGGGGATGCCCAGATGCCGCGCCAGCACGGCCACATCACGGGCCGACAATACGCCCCGCCCGGTTTCGATATAGGAAATCTTGGCCTGTGAAACCCCGAGAATGTTCGCGACATCGAAGGTGGTGAGGCCCTTCTGTTTGCGAATGGCGCGCAAGTTTTCCCGGATGGTTTTGCTGTAAGGATCCTGGCGCATAGTGCTTTAATTATACATTAATGTATTAAAAATACATAACTGTATTATCGGAATGCAAGCAGCTAAAATTAATGAATTTTTATGATTTTCTATTTGTGAGACGCGAATAAAAAAAGATCAAAAAATACCATTGGTTATGATTTTTAGTGGGCCGATTCATGAGAGGGAGAAGGAGCTCACGCTGCATTCGCTGAGGGCATTCCGGGCTTCAACTTATTGGGTATTGGGTGGGCGAAGAGCAGGCCACTCGACCTTGATAAAGAGGCTGTAAATAAAAAAACTACTGGTCTATCGCCTAGTGGGCTTTTGGGGGCAGTCCTCGTGGCCGAATTGTCGAACCGGTGGGCCTGAGTTCTGCGAAGCACGGGAGCCGTGAGCACAAATTAAAAAACCCACGAAGCTAACGCCTCGTAGGTTTTTTAAATGGCTCAGGATCCCGGGGTGTAACCCAGCATTTCTAAGATCTTGAACTCACTGCCGGAAATAAGAAAATCAACAAGTTGAGACTGATGGACGCGATACCGAGAGATACCAAACGGCCTGTTTGTAGCCTGCGAGTGTAACCAAAGTGTAACCAAACTCGATTCGGCAGGGCCTTCTCTACTGATGGAGGAAGCATGAACGAACTTTTGATTAGGGCAATGTTGTGGGCGGAGCTCGGCGGTTTGGGAGTGGGTTGGTTGGAGATTTCTGGGGGCGATCTTGTGCGCCATGGCGGGATCCGTTTGCTTGAGGCACGAGTGACCCGCATTGAGTGGAGGCCGATCAGTGTGTTTCCGGAGGAGGTGAGGCGGTTTGGGAAGGTGGGGTAGGAAATAGTTTATTGGCTTTGATTTTTGCCGCTTGCAAGTAGAGGCTAACGCTGATTTGGGCCATGAAAATTCTGAAAGCGAAGGGATGCCTTTACTATTAACTGTGGGCCGCCTAAGTATCTGAAAAAATTTTTGAAGAAGAGCGCAGAGGGTGAGGTCAAGGATGGGTCTACATCAGACTCTCTAGACTTGGCACACGACTCGTATCGCGGCGGCATAGACGAAGACGAATTCAAGCCCTGCAAAACGGAGATAGAATTCCGTCGTAACCTCTTTTCCTTCGAGATTAACCCTACCTCTGAGATTATCTAGGTGTGGGATCGGGCGTGTCTTTTAAGGCTCGCAGGCCCCGAAGCTCTCCAGCGCTTCTTTATCCAACTTACAGCCCACAAGCTCAGCAGAAACCTCATCGAAAATCGAGTTCCTTCGGCGGGCATTGCTGGGATGTTCCCTTAGGGATGCCTTTACCTCCTCATGCGCCAACCCAGGATAAGAGCGTGTCATTCCAGCTCCTTCGCAAAAGGTAACTCCCAATACGGCAGAAGCCATTCGACGATCATTTCCCGCCGGAGTTCGAGCAAGAAACCGCCATAGCGATCGCGTGGCCATCCAATCAGCGAAGTGCTCGCCCAGCTCGCGGCCCATTCCGGAAATCTTAAGATCTCGGCATCGGGATCCACAATAGGAATATTCGTCTTGGTATTTAACAGCTAGTAGAGCCTGTGTAACACTCATCGCTTTGGCAAACGTGGCCTGGCGTTCTTCAGGCGTAAGCGTAGCGTCCCGATAGGAAACTCGTCCACCTGCCCGTTGCACACTCTGGCAAGCAAGCACCTGGGTAAAAATTTCTCGTGGATCCGCGCCTGTTCTACCTGAATCAGAGGGCCGCCCTTTATCCACAAAAAAAGATAAGTCAGGCCGCAAGAAAAGCTCATTCGCGTTCGCATTTCCTCTGGAGATATAATTCGGTGAAGCTAGATCTGTAAACACTCTGGATTTGGCAAGACTTGAAATGGTTGTCTTGGCATCGTTCTCACTGATCTCACTTACTCTCTCTTTATTCCAAGAACGAGTGGCGGTTCTCCTCTCAAAGCAGGAATAAAGCTTGTCCAACGGGGATTTGAAAGGTTCAGCAGGTTGATGCTCCAGAAGAGACTTTTCCAAGGGAAGCCAGAGATCACAACTGATCGGCTCCTTGATTCCGGTGAGTGCATTCAATCCTAGAGCTACTGTGCTCTCGGAGGCACACCGGTGTTGATCCTGGGCGTTGGGATCTATGGAGTGGGAGATTTCATGAAGTAGCGTGCGATAAAGGGCCGAATCCGACTGATAGACCGTGAACTTTCCAGCACAGACGGTGAATTTATGAAAGGTAGGAGAGTAAAAGGCGTTGTCGTCGTTAGTTGCACAGCTATCATGTGCATTTAGCGATTCAGCATCAATATAGGGAAGTGAAAGCCGAATGGTGCTTACCCGATCTCTCATCCAGGCTTTTCTTTCCGCAGGAACTGGAAGCGTATCGATGGTTTTAAGAATGTCTTCCTTGGCTGAGGGAAATAACCGCTCCACTCGTTTCCATCCGGGATGCTCCCTGTATTTCGCTTCCAGTATCTCGCCCTGAAGGTTTGCTTCCATGCGCCTTGCCGCGAAGAGATTTTGCGCGTCCATCTGCGATAGCCGTAGCCCCTTGAGCGCGGGATACTTCTGGTCCCTGCGTGCCAGGTAAACGTCTTCCACTGCGTACTGAAAATCACGGTGGAGATCGGCGATAGATCTCTTCCATTCCACCTTGTCAGTTTCCTCAGCAAGCAACTTCTTAAAGCGTGCAATAATGGGAGCAGCTTTTTCCCGAAGATCGGCGGGTAATCTTGGCTCGCTTTCCACAAGGGCTTTATAGTCTTCCAGTTGTGCCCAAGAAAGTTTGCTGACTGGGGAGCGTCCCTGCAGAATTTCTCCGTCGAACACTTTCGATCGGCCCTTGCGCAGATCGTAGAGTTCCGTACAAAATTCCTCGCTAACTTCGAAACAGGTTTTTCCGCTATCGTCCTGCCCAACCCAGCACTCATTATCCTTTGTAACTAAGGCCGACAAACGCGAAAGCTCACCCAAACCAATCGCAATCGCAGAGCGATCATCTGCGCTCGCCTGCATTGAAGCGACGCAAATAGTGCCTGCTGCCAGAGCGGCAGAAAAATTTTTCAAAATCGCCCACATTCTTTTCCCAGTACTTTCAGAAATCTAAGTTCGGCAGAATCATTGGAGCAACCCTCCCAAACCTTTCGCTTGCCGTGCTCCTCCAAGCGCGCCCGGAAAAAATCGTTACAGCCTCGAGTCGCATTTTTGCCTTCCTGAAACAGGTCAAGTGCCTTAGGCCGTTTCTCCAACGTAAAAGCAGGATTATGCTCCGAGGAGCAGTGCCATCCATCTTTCGTTTTGAAAATTTTTGTCCACTGCTGGGAATGATGTCGCTGCAGTTGAACCTCAAGAACAGGAACTTCCTCGTCGGCGAAAGCCGAAAACGAATACCCAAGCAGAAACAAGAAGAGGAATCCCTTTTTTCTCATGCTCATATTTTTCGGTAATGGCCTGAAATTGCTTTATTAATTATTGCGATGGTTCCAATTTATCAGCCCCCTCTACACGGTGAGGTGTTAGAGCCGTTAATGGCTCAGGACCCCGGGCTCATGTCGCGTCTCCTGGCGCTCCACCCTTCGGGCTGCCTTCGGCAGTGCAATTCAGCCTTCGTGGCCGAATTGTCGAACCGGCGGGCCTGAGTTCTGGTTCATCACGGTTGGTGGTGGGATGCTGCGCATAAAATAAGAAGGGCAAAGG
>CAZTCD010000020.1:0-46008 GCA_964612065.1 uncultured Bdellovibrionales bacterium
CCTCCGGCGATGAACAGAGAAGAGCGCCTCCCCCGGAGCTCTGGGAACTATGGCTCCTCTGCTTGGTCATGCAGCTCATTCCGTTTTCGCTCCTGGTTCTCTATCTGGCCCGCTACCTGGAGGAACAAGGGGCCCCGCCGCCGGCTGTCCATTTTTTCGCTGTCGCAGCCCTGTTCGGCAACACCGCTGGCCTTTATATGGGCACCTACTTCGGGCACGGGCTGGCATCGATCTTCTTCCTGGCCTCGTTCCTTTTCTGGCTGAGGCGCCGCTATCTGGTTTGTGCATTTTTTGCGGGAGCAAGCCTCCTCACCGACTATGGCACAGCGGCCCTTCTGCCGTTTCTCGGTATCGCCACCCTTTTCAGGGAACGGCAGATGAAACCGGTTCTGCCGCTTGCGCTGGGGGCCCTGCCGATGGCGGCGATCTTCGCCTGGTACCATCAGACGGCTTTCGGAAGCCCGTTCTCCCTCGCCACTTTTTACTCCAATCCTGAGATGCTCGTAACGATCGAGGGAGAAGCCGGAAGTAAGATCCATTCCCTTTTGCCATCCTGGAAGGCCGTTTTCGGTTTGCTTCTGAGCACAGAACGAGGCCTCCTCTTTACCCAGCCCTGGATCCTCGGCCTGTTCTTGCTTCCCTTCAGGAAGGAAGAGAAGCCCGTCAAGGGAAGCTCTCTTTTTCTGGCGGGTGGCCTCTTCGCTCTGATCTGGCTCACCGCTGGCACCCCGGCCTGGCACGGAGGGCACTCCATCGGGCCCCGCTATCTCTCCGTGGTGTTTCCCGCCACCGCGCTTCTGCTTGCCCTTCACTGGAAATCCCTGGCCGAAAGATCCCGCCTGTTTCTGGCGGCGGGTCTTGGCGTCAGCGTTGTATTCTATCTCCTGGCCTTTCCCTTCACGGTGCTCCCTCCTATCGAGAATCTATGGTCGCTTCACTTCCGCCCGCTCTCCCAGGTTCCATGGATAGCGCCCGCCTTCCTCCGCTTCTTGCTCGCGCTATCCGCCTTCACTCTCTGCGCGCTCTGGGTACGAAAACGAGAGGCCTCTTTCTCCGGTTCCCTCAAGTTTCCGCCCTATTTCTTTGCGGCCCTGGCTCTTACCCTCAGCCTCCTGATCCACCTTCCGCTTTTGGGAAAGGCAGAACCGCTCGGCCGGGATGATCTGGCCCTGCTGACGCCACTGATGAATTTAGCGGGGCCTTTCGAGTGGGCTTCCGCCTGGAGGCAGGGAAAAATTTTCGATCTCGGTCCGGTTCGGGATCTTTCGTATCTGATCGATCTGAAAATCGGCGCATTTCTGGGATTTCCGGTTTTTCACATTACTCAGCTTGCCCTATGGATCTTGTTTCTCTTTCTCGCTTCGGCCTTTCTGGCTTTGGCCACCTCAGGATTCCTTCCTGCATCGGCCTGGATGCTTTTTCTCAGTGTGCAACCGGTATTCGCCAGCAGCGTTGCCTGGATCTCCGCCCGCAAGCATCTGCTGGCAGCGATTTTCTGCCTGGGAGCATCTCTCCTTCTTCTGAAAGGCAAGGGCGATCGTTTCCGTGTCCGCATCGCATTGCTGTATGTATTGTCGGTGCTCTCTCACCCGATCTATCTGCTCTGGCCCGTGTGGGCGGCAATTTGGAGCTGGGCCAATAGCGGAGAAACCATCGGCAAAGTGATTCGCCTGTTATTGCCAACCGCGATCTGCATTCCAGTGCTCGCGGCCGCCAACTACTGGTACTACACCCAGCTCTTTCCCCTGGCGAGCGGCGGCCTGGGGAAGTTCTCCTCGCCGGAAGATTCCGGCCCTGGTATCGCATTGCTTTCCCTCGGAAGATCGTTTTTCAATCTTGTGGCTCCGATCAGCATTTCACCTGTGGACTACTATCCGGGCGCTTGGGAAAACCTGGCTGGTATCGCTCTTCTCGCCTTTTTTCTTTTTGCCTCATGGAAGTTCCTAGGGAGAAAAACGCTCTTTGTATGGGGCGCCTTCTTTGCTTTGCCGTTATTGATGCTGAATCTGCGCAGCACTAGAGTCTTTCTTTCCGATACCTACCTGCTGCTTCCTTCCCTGGGCATCTGGGTGCTCTCCGCCAGCCTTCTGAAAAGAAGAGCCGGCAACCTGCCGGGCCGCTGGCGCCCGGTGATCGCTGCTCTTGTATTGGCCTTTGGGGGTTGCGCGCTTTTAAGCTCCCGCGGCATCGCCTCCTCCTTTTTAAACGAGGAGCGCCTCTTCTCCCTCGCCTATGTAAAAGAGGCAACTCCCCAGGTGCGCCTGGTGCACGCCGGCCACCTGTTGGAAAGAGGAGCGCTTAAGGAAGCGGCACTGCTCGCTGCGGCGGAAAAAGGGCGGCAGCCCATGGCTGCGGTCATTTTTGCCCAGGCAATACTGCTGGACCCATCGCTGAATCCCGTGCTTAAGGTCAAGATTCTGCTCGAAGAGCAGGATCCGCAACCGCTCTATCAATTTTATCTGGCAAAAGCGCTCGCGGCGGCTGGAGATTGCCGACGCGCCTACCTGCAGCTTTCTCCTCTATTGAACACTCCCTCCGGATTTGGCCCTAAAGCGGGAGAGGCCGCGGAGCTTGCCTTGAGATGCGCGAGGGAATCCGGAATAGACACGAGGAAACTGGAGCGCGTGCTTAATTACCCTTCTTCGAAAGGGAAAGAATAGTGCTCAGCCAGTTCGTTTTAGGAAAGATTCTCTATTGGATCTGCTGGCCCCTGCTGCTGAGCCTATTGGGTGTGGCTGGATGGCAGGCTGCCCGAAGCCGCGAGCTTCTCCGGAAGCCCGCCTTTCTGGCGATTTTTCTTTTCCTGCTGGGCCTGCAATGGATCACTCTCAGGCCATCACACCTGAAGGTGCTATGGGACGAGACCGTGGTTTACTCCACGTCAATCTCTATGGCCTTAGGCCATTCAGCCTATATGCCGATCATGGCTCTGCCGTCCGAGCAGGGCCTCAAGCCCGTGGACTACAACCTGGACCGCCGCCCCCCTTTCTATCCCTTCCTATTAAGCCTGATCCACGGGCTCGCGGAACCAAAGGAATCGAACGGCGCCACACTGAACCAGGGCGTTTACTCCCTGCTGCTCCTGGGAATCGCCGGTGCCGCTGCCGGCTTTCCCCTTCCCACTGCCGCGGGAGCCGGCCTATTGGTGGCGGCCATCCCAATTCTTCCCTGGCTTTCCTCCTCCGGAGGAATCGATCTGCTCGGAGTGTGTCTCACGATCTGGTTCCTCTATCTCTGGAGCCTCTTCTGGGGGGAAAGAACGATCCGGGCATTTTTGCTGATGCTCGCCCCCGCTGCGGCCGCCGCCTATACGAGATATGAATTGCTGGGGCTGATCGGCCCGCTTTTAGCCATTGGCGCTTGGGCCAACCGGCACACAAAGCACTTTCGCGCCTCGCTCTTTCTACTGCTGCTTTTCTCGTTTTCGATGATTCCCCTGCTGATGCTGCTCACTCAGATAAAGTCGAGCCTCGTGGATGCCGGAACAGCACCGATTTGGAGCCTCCAGTACCTGCAGCACAGCATTCCCAACATTTTTCATGCTTTCCTCAAACCCGGATTTCAGGCTCCCTATGGCGGCTGGCTCGGAATCATGGGTTTGGCCTGCCTCGTGATTGCAACGAAACGAAAGAAGCTCAACGCTCTCGGATTCGCGTTTCTGCTCAGCTCGCTTCTGCAGCTTGGATTACTGGCGGGATATTTCTGGGGGAATGCGATGGATTCGGCGAGCGCCCGGCTGTTTCTTTTGCCGGCGATCTCTCTCGCGCTCAGCCCTCTTTTGCTCGCGGGAAGCCGGAAGGCCGGGTGGGCGATCTTCCTTCTCGGGATGAGCTGTTTCACGGCCGGTTCCTTTTCCTATCGAGGGCAAGCCCTGTTCCAGCCCAGCCCGGAAATGCTGATCAAGGCGCAGATGGATCCGGCCCTGGAAGCAGCGCCCCTCTTCTCCCCCAAAAACCTTCTGGTGTGGAATCTCTATTTTTATGTAATCTCCCGCGGCAAGCCCACGATCAACCCCGAGGCTTTTCTGAAAAATGCCAAGGCGTTGCTCGAACGCCAGGCCAAGGGGCAGATCGGCGAAATTTTCTGGATCCGCTCTCCGGTAGACGATCCCTATAAGATCGCTCTCGATGCCACCAGGGAAATGGAAAAAGGATTTCGGTGGGAAGACACCGGCTTTTCCGCCGGAGATCAGGGCGTGAAAGCCTTCCGCCTGATTGCACCTATTTCCTCGGGCGGCCCTTTGCCACAGGCGGGGCCGTAAGCGGATCCTCCGGCCAGGAATGCTTGGGATAACGCGTGCGCATCTCTTTTCTCACTTCGGGATAGCCGTTTTTCCAGAAGCTCTCTAGGTCTCTGGTGATCTGCACCGGCCGATAGTTAGGCCCGAGCAGCACGAGGGTAACCGGCTGCCCCGCCAAACGTGGCGCGGCTTTCATTCCAAACAGCTCCTGTAACCGAACTTCCACCTGCGGGCCCTGCTCTTCCGAATAGTGGATGCGCATTTTATTCCCGGTTGGAACCACAAAATGAGTGGGGCATTCCCTCTCCAGCACCTGCCGGTGTTCCTCGGACAGAGTGCCCTCGAAAAAGCTCACGAGGGGTTTCCTGGCCAGCGCTTCCAGGGACGTTTCTCCGTAGCAGGCCATCTCCAGCGCCTCCCTAATTTTCTCCTCCGTGGGCAGCGCCCATTTCTCATCGCATTTTTCGAGGAAGCGCAGCCGGAGAAAAAAAGCCGCCAGGTCTTCGTTGGAGGCAAGCAATCGGTCCCATCTCTGGAAAGCCAGCTCCCCTAACTTTCCTTCCAGCTCGGAGGGATCGGCCGGGCGGCGATGGCTCGATCCGAGGAGAAGGCCATTCCATTCCTTGCCCTCGGTCACGAAGAAGCGGGCCTTTTCCTCGTCCCACTCCAGGCGCTTCACCACCTTGCCATCCTGCCGCAGCTTCGACTCCACGATCTCCGAAGGCACTCCTACGGCCTGGAACACCTGTGTCTCGCTATGGTCCTGCCCCTCGGAAAGTTCCACGGCCAGAAAATACTCCGAACTGCGCACGCTGGAATCCGGATGCAGCTTTACTCCTCTGCCACCCGCCATAAGCGCCTGGGGTTCGTTAGCGCGCCTTCTGCGGCACAGGCGATCGGCATACACCGAAAGGAGGAGCTCAGGAACAAGGTGCTCGAGCTCTTTGGGCGGAAGGCTGCTTTGCTCGGCGCTCCTGCGAAGAAGGCTTTTCAACTGGAGAGCCGAGCGCTCCAGGTTGCGGTGCCTGGGGTGGGAAGGCGAGCTCTTCCATTCTGCGCGCCTGATCCAAAGATCGTTCTCCGCTCCGTGGCCAGGAGGAAGCCTGCCGCCCGGCTCAGAAAGAAGGGCCGCCAGCTCGCAAGCGAGATTCCCAAGCCCCATCTCTTCGCCCCGAAGCAGTAGCTTGGCCACTCTCGGATGCACCGGCAGTTCCCGCAGCTTCTCCCCCAGCGCCGTGAGTTTTCCATCGGCGCCCACGGCCCCGATGGCACGGAGAAAAGCCCGGGCACTGTCCAGCGCCTTGGAGGGCGGAGCTTCATACCAGGAAAAAGATTCCGGTTGCGGAACCCCCAGGGCCGCCAACAGGAGCAGGCTCTCGGAGAGGTCTGATCGGAACAACTCCGCCGCTTCGTAGTTCTTCATGGAGAATTCATCGTAAGGAATCCATGCACGATAAACCGTGCCCGGCGCCTGCCGGGCGGCCCGGCCCGCTCTCTGGGTTGCAGACGCCTTGGAAATGCGGCTGAGGTCCAGGGAGGCAAAACCGGTTTTCGGATGAATCTGGGAAATCCGGGCCAGACCGGAATCCACCACCACACGAACGCCATCCACCGTGAGGGAGCTTTCCGCCACGTTCGTGGCGAGCAGCACCTTCCGGTTCTTCCTGGGGCGCAGGGCTTCTTTCTGCTCCGCCAGATCGAGCTGCCCGTGAAGAGCGAAAAGAGAAATATCTCTATCTTCGGCCCAAGGGCCAAGCGCAGTACGCAACCGCTCGATCTCTCCTCTGCCGGGAAGGAAAACCAGGATGTCGCCCAAGGGCTGTTCCTGCGCGGCCTTTTGCACCAGTCGCTGGATGCGTTCGGTGAACTCGGGCCCGGTGCGAAGAAGCATGCTCTTATCGTCGTAGCGGATCTCCAGCGGATGCAGCTTGCCGGGAATGTCGGCGTGCACAGCTTCCCCCAGATAGGAAAGCAAAGGGGCGGGATCGAGAGTGGCGCTCATCACCACGATGTGAAGGTCCGGGCGGTATAACTCTTTCAGCTCCTTCAAAGCGCCCAGGGCAAGATCTACATGGAGGCTTCTTTCGTGGAACTCATCCAGCACCACGCAGCCTACGCCCTTCAGCTCGGGATCGCGGAGAAGACGCCGGGTGAGCAGGGCTTCGGTGAGGAAAAGCAGCCTTGTCTCACGGGAGGAGCGGTTATCGAAGCGAACCTGGTATCCCACTTCGCGTCCCAGTTCCCAGCCGTTCTCTTCCGCAATTCTCTGCGCCGAAGCAATGGCGGCGATTCTTCGGGGCTCGAGCACGAGCACTTGCCCCTGCACTTCCGCCAAAAGCGCCGGCGGCAAACGGGTGGTTTTTCCGGCTCCCGGTGCCGCCGTAAGCACGAGCGATTTTCCCGCTTTCACGCTGCTGGAAAGCGAAGGAAGGAAAGGATCTATCGGAAGCGGGGTTTTCACTTCCGAAGAACTAGCACAGAAGAGGGGAAAGTGGAATGTTATCAAATGGTTGAAGCTTGCTCCCTAGCGATAATTCGCCAAAGGTTCCCGGCGGTTCGGCCGATGGAGATTTATGCGGATTCTTCCACCCCTCCCTCTGGCTCTTTCGCTCCTTTTTCTCATTTGTTGTATCGGTCAAGCCTATGCAGACGAAACCCCCGGTTCGTGTCCGGTAAGCAGCCCGGAAGAGCTGCGGGCACTGAGCGAATCTTCCATACAAGCCCACTGCGCGCGCGCTGAGCGCGCCCGGGCAGCGGCTGAATCTTTCCCCAATACCTTCCAGAACATCAGCCTCTGCAAGAACTCGCTCCGGATGGCACGGGAAAACGCCCGAGTAACCTTTGCCGCGAATGAAAGACGCGCCACCGGTTTCGAGCCTGAGAAATTAGAGAATATCACCCAGGAAAAAAGCTTCGAAAAGGCCGCTGAACTGCTGCTGGCATTTCACAACTACTCCAATATCAGCCTCGCAGCCACGTACCGTTCCCGCTTGAAGCTCCGCAAATTTGCCGGCCGGTCCGAAAAAGCGGAGCAGCAGATCTCCATCGACATACGCCGACTGGAAAACGCCACTTCACCGCGGAGAAACGGCCAGTACCTCAAGCGAAAACAGCGCCAGCTGGAAATGATCCGGGAGCTCAGAAGCGATGTCCGAAACGCGAGAGCCTGCCTCGAAGCGCAGAAGGAGCCGCTGAACCGCGCCTTCGAGGAATGGGCGGGCCTGAAGAGGAGCCTGCTCCAGTCGCCCTTTTCGAAATTCGTATCAAAAACCGGAGCCGCCGGTGAGCGGGAATACAATCTCGGGGAGGCCGATCGCCTTCAGAACGAGCAGCAGTATGTTTACGATGTGCTCACCAATCCTTCCAAACGCGACTGGGCTTACAACCTCGCGGAAGGTTGCCAGCAGAACTCCTGCGATAAATGGAGTCCCGCCTTCGGAGCCGCCGAGTGGTCGGCACGGGTGTCAGGATACATTTCCCGCACTCCCGTACTCGGGGGAATCATCAAAATCATCGCCGGCGGACTGGCCGGGGATCTCGCCAAGCGGCAGGGGCTCACGTTCTGGCAACAGGTAAAAGAAGCACTGAACGGCATCACTCCGTTCGGCCTGGATCTTGTCGACACGGAAGTGCGTGCGATGGAGAGAGGTGAAGTCAGGGTTTTCACCGGAAAGCTGTAAGGGCTCGCTTCCACGCTCCACATGCCTTGACAATTTTTGTCACTCCCCCCCACTATAGAGAATAGGATTGGTGCGCGACCTTCAGGACGAAGGCCGTGGATTTTCGGGGGAATCCCGGAATTTTTTAGGTTGAATCAAGGAAGATTCCAGAATGTCGAAACCGTTCGTAGACCTCCTTCTCAAAGAGCAGCTGATCACCCAGGGTGATTACAACGCCGCTCAGGAAGCGTTCCAGAAGCAGAAGGTTCCCCACCTAAAATTCCTTCAGCAGCACAACCTGATCCAGGAACAGAAGATCGTGGACTACTTCGCCAAGAAGTATTCCGTGCCCGCCTTCGATCTATCGCGCTACGTGATCGACAATGACGTAGTGAAGATTCTTACGGCCGAGGACGCCAGGCGCTTCCGCCTGATTCCGCTCCAGAAAGCCAAGGGAACCCTCGTGGTGGCGCTCGCCGATCCCACCGCCCTCCAGCACCTGGACGACATCAAGTTCCGCACGCAGATGAAGATCGAAGCGGTGATCACCTCGCTCACCGCGTTCGACATGGCGATGGACAAGTACTACGGCGCGATGAACCTGATCGAAAAGCAGGTGAACACCGCCGAAGCGGGGGCCGTGGAAGATCTCGGCCTCCACCAGGAAGAAGCCCTCGAGATCAAGGACGCGAACGACATCGACGCTCCGGTGATCCAGCTGGTGAACCAGATCCTCGTGGACGCGATCAAGAAGAAGGCATCCGATATTCATATCGAGCCCTACGAGCACAGCTTCCGGATCCGGATCCGCATCGACGGATCGCTATACGAGGCGATGAAGCCACCCAACCAGATCAAAAACGCCGTGATCGCGCGCGTGAAGATCATGGCCAAGATGGACATCGCGGAAAAGCGCCTCCCTCAGGACGGACGCATAAAAATTAAAACCCCCTTCGGCGAGATGGACTTTCGTGTGAGCTCGATGCCCACGGTGTTCGGCGAGAAGATCGTGCTTCGTCTCTTGAACAAGGGAGGCCTCCAGACCGATCTGATGAAACTCGGCTTCGAGAAGAAAGCCCTCGAACATTTCATCTCGTCCATCCACGAGAGCTACGGAATGGTGCTGGTAACCGGCCCCACCGGTAGCGGAAAAACCACCACGCTCTACTCGGCGCTCCAGGATCTCAACAAGCTTGATACCAATATCTCCACCGCCGAAGACCCTGTGGAGTATAATCTCGAAGGCATCAACCAGGTGCAGATCCACTCCGACATCGGCCTGAACTTCGCAGCGGCGCTAAGAACCTTCATGCGTCAGGATCCCGATGTGATCCTGGTGGGAGAGGTGCGCGACTTCGAAACCGCAGAAGTGAGCATTCAGGCCGCCCTGACCGGTCACTTGGTGATGAGCACCCTGCACACCAACGACGCGCCCAGCTCGATCACACGTCTTCTAAACATGGGGGTGGAACCCTTCCTCGTAACGGCAGCGGTGAACCTGATCTGCGCCCAGCGCCTCGTGCGCCGGATCTGCTCGAACTGCAAAGTGGAGGCGCAAGTAAACATCCAGCGCCTCATGGATCTCGGGATCGATCCGGGGGCCGCGAAGGAAATGAAAATGTGGCGGGGCGCTGGATGCGCGATGTGCGCCAATACCGGATATTCCGGCCGCTTCGGGATCTACGAGATCATGCCTTTCAGCGCCGTACTGAAAGAGGCCGTTCTCGCGGGCGCGAACTCCCTCGAACTGAAGAAAAAAGCTATGGACGAGGGAATGCGCACGCTCCGGATGGCCGCTCTTACGAAAGTGGCCGAAGGCATGACCACCTTGGAAGAGGCCTTAACCAGCACGGCATCGGACTTCTGAACACGGGGTATTGAATGGCTCAAGTATCACTGCAGCAGTTGTTGAAAGCGATGGTGGAGCAGGACGCCTCCGACTTGCACATCACGGTAGGCTCCCCGCCTCAGCTGCGGATCGGCGGTATCATGAGCAAGGTGAAAACCGAGGTGATGAGCTCCACCGATACCAAAAACCTCTGCTACGGCGTGCTCACCGACGCCCAGAAGGCCGAGTTCGAGGAGAAGCTCGAGATCGACGTTTCCTTCGGTATCAAAAACCTCGCCCGTTTCCGCGGCAATATCTTTATGCAACGAGGTTCGGTAGCAGGGGTTTTCCGCCGCATTCCCTTCGACATTCCCGACATGAACGCCCTCGGCTTGCCGAACGTGATCAAGGACATGGTGAAAGTTCCCAACGGCCTGATCCTGGTAACCGGGCCCACGGGTTCCGGAAAATCCACCACGCTCGCCTCGATCATCGATTTCCTCAATAACAACGAGCGCGGCCACATCATCACGCTCGAAGACCCGATCGAATTTATCCATCCCCACAAGAACTGCGTGATCAACCAGCGCGAGATCGGCACCGACACCTACTCTTTCTCCGCCGCGCTCAAAAGGGTACTCCGCCAGGATCCCGACTACATCCTGGTGGGCGAATTGCGCGACCATGAAACCATCGAAATGGCGCTCTCCGCAGCGGAAACCGGCCACCTTGTGTTCGGCACCCTCCACACCAACTCCGCGCTGCAAACGATCAATCGCCTGGTGGACGTATTCCCACCGGACAAGCAGAACTCCGTGCGCCACCTCCTCAGCTTCGTGCTCGTGGGGGTGATCTCTCAGCAGCTCATGCTGCGAAGAGTGGGGCGCTCCCGGGTGCTCTGCATGGAGATCATGCGCACCAATAACGCCATCCGCAACCTGATCCGCGAGGAAAAGCTCGAACAGGTTTACTCCGCCATGCAGGTGGGCCAGGCGGAATCCGGGATGTTCACCATGAATCAAAGCCTGTTGAAGCTGGTGCAGGATGGAACCATTTCGGAAGAAGTGGCCATTGAAGCCAGCACCGTGCCCGATGAGCTGATCCGTATGCTCACCGGCATGGGTGGCATGAAAAAGAAATAAGGTAGAGGAAGCCGCGGATGCCGATCTTTAAGTACGAGGGCGTGAAAAGAAACGGGGAAGCCATCAAGGCTGCCGTGAATCTTCCGTCCGAGAACGAAGTTCGCATCTTTCTGCGCCAGCAAGGGATCCGTCCCAGCAAGATCGAGCAGGAAAGCGTCTTCAACAAAGAGATCAAGCTGTTCGGCGGTGGCGTTAAAGACACCGAAGTGGCCATCATGACCCGCCAGCTGGCCGTGATGGTGAGCTCCGGCGTTCCCCTGCTCCAGGCCTTCGACATTCTCCAGCAAGGTGAGAAGAACGCGAACCTGAAAAAAGCGCTCACGGATATCCAGGAAGCGATCGCCGCAGGTAGCCCGCTCTGGGAGGCGATGTCGAAGCAGAAGGAAATCTTCAACCACCTCTACGTATACCTGGTGCGCGCCGGTGAAATGGGTGGCGCCCTCGATCTTATCCTGAACCGCCTCGCCAAATACCTCGACGACAACGTGCGCCTCGTGAGAATGGTGAAGGGCGCGATGGTTTATCCCGCGGCGGTTCTCGTGGTGGGTTTCGGAGTTACCTTCGGCCTGCTCACCTTCGTGGTGCCTCAGTTCGAGAGCATGATCACCGCTTCGGGCGGTGAGTTGCCCGCCCTCACCAAAATGGTGATCAACATTTCTCACTTCTGCTCCAACTATTTCATCTACATCATCGGCGGGATCGTGGGCGGCGTAGCCGTATTCACGAAAACGATCCGCACACCGGAAGGAAAGCGCTCCTGGGACCGCTTCATGCTTTCCATGCCGCTGTTCGGCGATCTCCTGGTAAAAGGCGCCACCGCCCGCTTCGCGCGCACCCTGGGCACCATGCTTACCTCCGGCGTAAACCTCATCGATGCGATCGAGATCTGCAAGATGACGATGGACAATTCCGTGATCGAGGACGCGCTCGGAAAGGTAAAGGAAGAGATCTCCGCCGGTAAAACCATCGCCTTGCCCCTGGCACAGGCGAAAGTGTTCCCCGGAATGGTGATCCAGATGATCAACGTGGGTGAAAACACCGGTACCCTCGACCAGATGCTGATCAAGGTGGCGGATTTCTACGAGGCGGAAGTGGAAGCCGTGGTAGCGGGCCTCTCCAAGCTGATCGAGCCCATCGTGCTCGTGGTGCTCGGCGGGATCGTGGCCTTCATCCTGATTGCGATGTATCTGCCGGTATTCAACATCGCGGGCACACAGCAGGGAGACATGTGACCGCGGCGGCGCGCCCGGCAGGGCTTGACCTCAATATCCAGAACAAACTGGCGCAGTTCAACCTCGCTCGCCTCGGTCTCATGACGGTGGTCCTCTTCACCACCATTTTCCTCCGGCAGGAGGTGCTGGGCGTAAGCGCCGTATTTCAGATTTACAGCGCCTTATGCGCCTCCTTTCTCTTTTCCGTGCTCAACGTGGCTTTGTGGGAGCAGACGGTAAAGGTTCGCCTCTATTTCCCTTCGCAGCTCCTGTACGACCTGCTCCTCACCTCCTATCTCGTTTATCTTACCGGCGTAAACGATTCCATTTTCCTCGTGCTCTACCTGCTCAATATCGTATTCGCCTCCGTGGTTTACCAGCTCCACGGAGCGCTCGTAGTGGCCGCGCTCTCCGGCGTGGTTTACGCGTTCATCTATTTCGCGAATGTAGACGCGGATTCCACGAGCGCCATTTACAACCTCGCCTACAGCGAACTGCTGTTCCTGCTCGCCGCCCTTCTCAGCGGGCAGTTCATGGACGAATTGAAGCGCCAGAAGTCCATACTGGAAACCCAGCGCCAGAACATCGCCCACCTTCAGCTGCTCAACGACCGGCTCCTGAACTCGATTCCCGTGGGGCTGGTTACCGTGGACGGCCAAGAGTACGTGCATAGCATCAACCAAACCGCCCTCTCGATGCTCGGCATGAACCATATGCCGGGCATGAGATTGAAGTACTACGAGCTTCTCCCCGAGCTCAGAGGCATCCTGCAGGCGTGGGAGAATATGACGGAGACGCAGAGGTTACGCTTCCTCTTCCAGCATGGGGAGAACTCCAGCTCTCGTTTCTCTCTCAGCCTGGTCAAGCTCCAATCGGAAAACTGGGAAGGCATTCCCGACATGCAGCATATCCTGGTGTTCGAAGACGTATCGCAGATGATCGATCTGGAAAAAAAACTGGAACTGGAGAGCCGCCTTTCCGCCACCGGGGAGCTGGCCGCTGGAATCGCGCATGAAATACGGAACCCACTGGCCTCGATTTCGGGCTCCATTGAAATGCTCTACGAGAACAAGAAGATCGAAGACGAACAGGAGCGGCGCCTCTTCCATATCGCTCTCCGGGAAATCCACAGGCTCAATTCCCTGATCACCGACTTCCTCGAATTCGCCAAACCCAAAGACGACGTGGCCGGAAATTTCTGCCTGAAAGACGCGGTTCTGGAGGTGGCGGAAGCAGTACAAAACGCCGAAAGCGCCGGCAGAAAACTGTACTTTCAGGTGAGCATCGACCCGCTGCTTTGCCTGCATGCGAATCGCGAGAGGATCAAGCAGGTGCTGTTCAACCTGTTCATCAATGCTGCCGAAGCCGCGAACAAAGATTCCATGCGGATCTCCGTGAGGGCCGAGGAACTGAGCTCGGGGCAGGTAAGAATCGAAGTGGCCGATGATGGCCCCGGCATTCCTCCCGAGATTCAGGCAAAGATTTTCACGCCCTTCTTCACCACGAAAACCAGCGGAACCGGGCTGGGCCTGCCCACTGTGGTTCGGATCGTAAGAAGCGCGAAAGGCAATATCGAACTGTTGCCTTCCGCCACCGGTGCGCACTTCCGGATCGAACTGCCTGGATCCAATCAAGGTGAGCTGAAAGGCACGGGCACATGAGCCAGAAGACAGCTTCCATCCTCGTGGTAGACGATGAGGCCGGCATTCGAGAGCTGCTCGAGATCATGCTCAAGCGGGAAGGGTATTCCGTGACCACGGCCTCCTCCGCCAAAGAAGCCCTGGAAGCCCTTTCGTCCAGAAGCTTCGAGCTCGTGATTACCGACATCGCCATGGAAGGAATGAGCGGCATTGAACTGCTTACCAAGGTGAGGCAGGCCCACCACGATACTGCCGTGATCGTGATCACCGCGCACGGATCCACCGAAAGCGCCGTGGAAGCGATGAAGCTCGGCGCAAACGACTATCTCACCAAGCCCTTCCAGATCGAGGAAATGAAGATCGCCGTGGCGAGCTCCCTGAAAGCCCGCGACCTCGAGAGGGAGAACCGGCAGCTGCGCTCCGAGCTCGGCAAGGCCTTTTCCCTGGACAACATCATCGGCAACTCTCCGGCGATCCAGCCTGTATTCGAGATGATCAAAAGAGTTTCCTCCACCAAAGCAAACATCATGATTCTCGGTGAAAGCGGCACGGGAAAGGAACTGGTGGCGCACGCCGTGCACAGGAACGGCTCTGATCCCTCCGCTCCCTTTGTGGTGATCAACTGCGCCGCCGTGCCGGAAACTCTTTTTGAAAGCGAGCTTTTCGGCCACAAGAGAGGCTCGTTTACGGGAGCCGTGGCCGACAAAGAAGGAATTTTTCAGCAGGCGAACGGCGGCACCTTGTTTCTCGACGAGGTGGGCGACATTCCCCTTTCCGTGCAGGTAAAGCTCCTTCGGGCCATTCAGCAGAAAAGCTTCCGCCCCGTGGGAGGCACCGAGGACATCACCGTGGATGTGCGCATTATCTGCGCCACAAACAAAAACCTGGAGGAGATGGCAAAGAAGGGGGAGTACCGGGAAGATCTCTACTATCGCCTGAACGTGATCCAGATCCGGATGCCGGCTTTGCGCGAGAGAAAAGAAGACATTCCGGCACTCGCCGAGCATTTCCTGAGAAAGTTCAATCTCACCATGGGAAAGAGCGTGAAAGGAATCAGCAAGGAAACCCTGCGCTTGCTGATGGCCTATGACTTCCCCGGCAACATTCGTGAGCTGGAGAACATAATCGAACGTGCTGTGGCTTTGGAAACACAAGCTGTGGTGCTTCCCGAAAGCCTTCCTCAGAAGCTGATCGTGGCGGGAGCGGCGGCGGGCCCTCCCGATGGGGAAAAAGAAATCCTCCCGGCCGCGCCATCCGGCCCCGGCCGTGCTTTCGATCTGGAGAAGGGCGTGGAAGACTACGAGCGCGCCCACATCATCCGCGCTCTCGAGCAGACCAATGGAATGAAGAAAAAGGCCGCCTCCCTCCTCGGTATCAGCTTCCGCTCCCTTCGCTATCGAATCGAAAAATACGGGATCGAGGACCCTAATCCGGAGGAAAAGGAATAGGATGCTTCCCCCGGCGGGCGTTCCACCTTCATTCTGGCCCTGGCTGCTGGCTTTGGTATTTCTATTCGGTCTCCTTTGGGGCTCCTTTCTCAACGTGGTGATTCATCGCCTTCCCTTGGGCGAGAGCGTGGTGAGCCCGCGCTCCCGCTGCCCTGGCTGCAGGAAACTCATTCCCTGGTACCTCAATATTCCCGTGCTCAGCTGGGTGGTGCTGCGAGCCCGCTGCGCCAACTGCGGCATTCGCATTCCCGTACGATATCCGTTGGTAGAGCTGCTTACCGCCTCCCTGTTCACGCTGGCGGTGGCCTGGCAGCCTGAGCCCTTGGTCGCCTGGCCGTTCTACTTCTGGTTTATGGCGGCCCTCGTGGCCAGCACTTTCATAGACCTCGACCACTGGATTCTCCCCGACAAGATCACCCTGCCCGGAATTCTCGTTGGCAGCCTGGGCACCATCTCCATAGCCGCGTGGAACCACGGATGGGAGGGCGCGATGGGCGGAGGAATCGCCGCCTTGACCGGGATTCTCGTGGGCGGGGGAATTCTTTATTTCGTGGCGTGGGCCTACAAAGCCTATTCCGGTGTGGATGGCTTGGGAGGAGGAGATATCAAATTTCTCGCCATGATCGGCTCTTTCCTCGGAGTGAAAGGCGCTCTGGCCACGTTGATCCTGAGCTCCTTCCTCGGCTCCCTGCTCGGTATCGTGCTGATTGCCTTTCGGGGAAAGAAGGGCGGAACGGCTGTTCAATTCGGCCCCTTCCTCGCCCTCGGGGCCGTGGCAGCTTTCTTTTTTGGAGAGCCGCTCTGGAAATGGTATTTCGGCTGAGCGCCCACCACTCTCGTTTTGACGGGAACGCTCCCGCTGAAGTAGCCTGACAGGCATGGGACTCTTCCGTCGCAGCACCATTTTCCACGCAGAGGACGCTCTCCCCGATCCGGAAGAGCTCAAGCTCCGCTTTCGAAGGAGAGTGCTGCTGGTAACCCTCGCGGTATTCCTGGGCGTGCTCGGGGCCCCCGTGGTGCGAGAACTGCAGCCTTACCTCAAGGGGAGATCCGAGGCCCGGCAATTCGCCCGTGCGCTGATGGAAGCCCGCACTCTTGCCGCCGTTTCACGGATGCCGGTGGCCCTCGAGCTCACTCAGGGAGGGCATGCGTGGCAGCGGAAGGTTTTCTTGAACGCCGATGGTTGCGAGCGCGAAGCACCCGGCCCTGTAATTCCTTTCTCCAGCGAAGGCCTGGTATGGAAACTTCAAGCCCAGCTGGAAAACGGGGAGAGCCTTAGCGGCTATAAACTCTGCTGGCATCCGTCCAAAGGCCTGCTCCTCAACACGGTTCCGCTAGCCACGGCCAATCTCCTGGTATCTGTCTTGGGGCGAAACGAAATGGGTGCGGAGTCCGTTCTGGCTCATCTCCTGGTCACCCAGGGAGGGGCGGAGATCGAGACGATCTCCCAGTAGTGAATCAAGCTGGCACACTTGCGTGTTGATGAATGGCCGAATTCTCGTTCAGAAAAGAGAGGTTGAAGCGGCTGCCGAGAAATCTTTCCGCCAGAGGGAGAAAAGGCAAGACCTCCCGAGGCCTTAGTCTAGGTCCATCAACACACAAGGGGACCAGTTTACCGTGTACTCTCTTATATTTGATTAATTAACTCAACAAAAAGCAACTGAGCGCCGATCGGATGGCATATGCCCATCCTCCGAATCATAGCCCTCAGTGTCTTCCTTGCCGCGTCAGCAAACGCAGCCGACTACTGCCACGAGAGAGAACTCGTGCTCGACAAAGAAATGCTCTGGGATTTCGGTTCCGGCTTCGCCCTGGAGCTCAACCTCCCCACCCGCCGGGGGGAGCAACTGGTTCCCTCCATGGGCCGCGTACAATTCGGCTCTTCCGGCGATTCGCAGCTTTGGACGATATTCGAAAATTCCGGCGAAGGAGCACTGGGCATCGAATACACCGTTTACAAGCTGGAGGTGCGCATCGGCGACGAGCGCGAACCCGACTCCCAGCTCTTTGCGGAAGACTTCTCCCACGACTGTACGCAGACAGGCCTCGGGATCGATTATGGTGGCCGCCGCAGGCTTTCTCCCATCAAATTAGACCCCAGAGCAAATGGCGAACCGCGGGGCCTCGAGAGAGTGCGCGTTCGCGTGTGGGGCTGGCAGTAGAACGCTCTCCGTGCTAAATCTGCTCTATGGAGCAAATGACGCAGACCGAACAGCCCGCAAACCCAGGCAGAAAACCAGGCGCCCAGGGCGACAACTCGGCCGTGAGCAAGGCGGTGGAGATTTTCTCCGATGTAGCCCCGAAATACGAATTCCTGAACGCCGTGATGACAGCGGGAATGGATAAGCGCTGGCGCACCTCCATGCTCGAAATCTGCGAAAGCGCCCTCGGCCGCAAGCCGGAAGCCGCTCTCGATCTCGCCACCGGCACCGGTGACGTGGCGCGGATGATGGCCGACCGCTGGCCTTCCTCCAAAGTGATCGGCACCGATCCCACTCCGGCGATGCTGGATGTAGCGCGCCAGAAAGCAACCGGCGCGAAAGTTTCCCGCGCCCACCGGAAAATCGACTGGAGAGAAGGCGTAGCGGAAAGTATCGATGCCGAGCCCGGCTCTCTTGATGTGGTTACGATCGCCTTTGGATTCCGGAATGTGGCGGAAGCTCAGAGACAGCGCGCGGCCGCGGAAGCTTTCCGCGTGCTGAAGCCCGGCGGTGTTTTTGCCATTCTGGAGCTCGGGCTTCCGAGAGGGAAACTGGTGCGCCCGGTATATTCCTTCCTTCTCCGCAAAGGGATGCCCCGCTTCGCGAGCCTGTTCGCGCCCCGCGGCCCTTACGACTACCTCGCCTCCAGCATTGTCGCGTTTCCTTCGCCCGACCAGGTGAAAAAGATGCTGAGCAAATCGGGGTTCCTGGCCTTCGCCCCTCGCCCTCTGAGCCTTGGCATGACCTGGCTGTATATCGGAAAGCGGCCCGTCACCGAACAATAAGAACCGGCGCGCGTGCCTCAGGGCACCTGGAGCGGGGAGGAAACCCGGCTATCCTTCTCGTCATCGCAAATAGTAAAATAAATTTGTTTACTAGCGGGCTTTGCCGGAAGCGCGAGCTGGAACTGATTGGTCTCCGGGCTGAACTTCTGAAGCATCGTCGCAGGCTGATTCAGCTCGGGTTGCATCATCAAGCGGCACTCCGTCTTCATGTTCGGCTTCAACCCGACAGTAACCCATTGGATCTTTTCTCCGGAAAACCAAAGCGAAGTGGAGGGTTGGAATCCTCCCCCCAGGAGTCCCTTGAGATTGGGCTGCAGAATGCGCTCCACGCCCCTGTCCGCATACCTGAACGCATCCCCCGAAAGCACCTGATATACGTCCGCACGGCCGGGTTCTCTCAGCTCCATTCGCCCGAGCGTCGAAGCAAAGAAAGTCCTTCCAGCCATAGCTCCGCCCTTAACCTCAAGCACCATGTCGCCTGAATCGGCCAGGAAAAGGTAAGCATCACTCTCCGGCTTTACAGTGAGCAGCTGCAATACCCCAGTACCGCTGACCCACAACGAAAGATCATTCATGCCAAAGGCGAATTCCGTTTTCCCGAACTCAAGCCGAACAGATCCCGCATCGAGGTGAAAGATCTTCTGATCAGCCAGCTGACTCACTCGCACACGGCTTTTCGGGCCCAAGCCGATTTCGATCTGATCGGGGCACACCAGATTGCCGCCGGTTTCGGAATCCAGAATATCTCCGGGCAAAACAGCGTAGGGCTGCGCCCCTTCCGGACGAAACAAACATACGAACCGAAAGCCAAACAAACCGGGAAGATGCGTGGCCAACGAGATTCTTCCGTCGCGTGGAAGAGAGGAGGAATACTCCGCGGTAAAGCGGAACAACTTGCGTGCCAGAGTTTTCGCCAGTGAGTTTCCATCGGCCTCACTCGCCGCCACCAATGGATTGGGCGAAAGAAACGCAGCAAAAATAAGAATGCCCGCGAGCGCGCGGTGCAAGCAGGGAATCATGATTGATTATCGCTCAGTTCATCCGGGGCTGCCACCCGCTCCCGTGTCGGCGCCGAGGGGCCGCTTAATCGGCAGGATGGTTCTTATTCAGCCAGTCGATCGCCTCCTTCGACTTGGCTACCAGGCCATTGCCCGAGCAAAGGCTGGTAATGAGATCCGTGCCGTCGTCGCGATGGAGGAAAAGCAGGTATTCCTTCTTCTTTTCAAAGGGGAAGCCACAGGCGGTGCTGCTATCGGCGGTGGTAAGCTCGATCTTTTCTTCAGCATCACCTTTCCAGATGGTCTTGGCCGCTACCGTAACGATCAGGCTGGGAATCTCTCCGCCCTTCTTCTTTCTTACCGAAAGCACCTTCCCCGTGGCCACCACATCGGCGTTCTCAAAGAAATCCGCGGTACTTCCATCCCGGCAGGAACAGGCGAAGGCCGAAACCGATCCCAAAGAAAACATGGCAACGAAGAACGACAGCAGGATTTTTTTCATGATCTATTGTTTATATCGCAATACAGGACGGAACGCAGCTGCACTTTAGCCGGTCTGGCCCGGAATCAAAACCGGAGGTGGCGTTCGGCAATGGCAGCGAACTCGCCGGGGTTGAGCGCCTGCAAAGCGTCTGATTTGGCGTCTACCGGGCGAGGATGGGTTTCGAGCATCACGCCGGCAAAGCCCATGGCAAGAGTGGCCGCCGTGCAGGATTCCAGAACTTGCTTCACGCCCGTGGCATGCGAGGGATCCACCACTACCGGCAGATTGTACCGGTGCTGCATGAAGGCTGCGCCCGCGAGGTCGAGAGTATAGCGGAGCTCCTGCTCCAGGCCACGCACTCCCCTCTCACAAAGGATCACTTTCTTATTCCCCTCGGCAAGAAGATATTCCGCGGCGGAAGCCCACTCCATCAGAGTGGCACCGGGCCCGCGCTTCAGCATCACAGGCTTGCTGCAGCGGCCGAGCTTCCTGAGAAGCGCGAAGTTCTGCATATTGCGGGCGCCCACCTGAATGATGTCCAGAAACTCGAGGGCTTCAGGCACATCATCTTCCGAAAGCGTTTCGGAAATAGCGGCCATGCCGTGGGCGTGAGCCACTTCGGCCAGCAGCTGGTAACCGTTTCTTCCGATACCTTGAAATTCATGGGGAGAGGTGCGCGGCTTCACCGCTCCACCGCGAAGCACCTGCACTCCGTGTGTCGCCAGGCGAGCGGCCGTATCCCGGAGGTTGTTCTGCTCGTCCAGAGAGCAGGGCCCGGAAATCCAAATCGCGCGGGAAGGCCAATTCACAAAACGAATCGCTTCAGAGCGGCCCCTCACCTCCACCACCACTTCGTGGCGCGGCGGAAGGGCATCAAGCAACGGGGTGCGAGAGGCGGAATATTCCACCCGGCCCAGATCGCTTAGCTTCGAAGCAAGGGCTTGAGGAGAGAAGATGCTCAGGCTGGCACGAACTTCCACGATGATTTCACCGGGAGGTTCACGAGTGAGGATCGAATAACCCACTCCAAGCTCCGTGAGACGCTCACGGGCCGCTAAGATCAGGTCTTTAGATCGCAAAAAGAGAAGCATTCTGTTTTTTATCAGGCTGCGCCGAAATGGCGCTCCTTTTTCCCCCACCCTTTCCTAGCTCGCGTTAAGAGCTCGGCCTAGGGCTGCTCCAGGAGGCGTTCCAACGCGGGTAGGCATTCGCTTATATCCTGACTTTTCCACGTGGAGCTAGCGATTTTCTTGTAAAAAGGCCGACGCTGCTCCAACAGAGAATGCATCGCTTCAAACGTAGTTAAGTTCCCGATTTTTAGGCGTTCTTCTGACTCCTTCAGTCTGCCCCAGAGAGCCTCGGGCGGAGGATCGAGAAAGAACTTCGGATGAGAGCTGGCAAGAAGCACCTTTCTACTCTCTGCATGGTCTACGAATCCGCCTCCCGTGGCCACAATCAGGCCTTCTCCTGCATCGAGGCGCGAGGAGATTTCGCGGAGCATACTCTCTTCTGTTTTCCGGAAGGCCGCCTCCCCTTCCCGCATCACAAACTGCAGGATGCTCTCTCCCTGCCGAAGCTCCCACTCGGCATCGGCGTCGAGAAAGGGGCGGTGCATGCGCTCCGCGGCCCAGGCGCCCAGCGTGCTCTTGCCGGCGCCCCGGAATCCGATCAGCCAAATCCCTCGCTTGCTCATCCGGGCTGAGCCTCTTCCAGCAGAGTCAGTACCAGCCAAAAAGCCGGGAAGCTTTTCTTCACGCAGTCCCGGCGATCAGGCCCCACGAGAGGATCGTCCGTGGAAAGAAGGCCCGCGGCCATGGCTAGGCGGTGATCGCCATCCGTGCGGAGGAAAATTTCTTCGGCCGCGGAACGAAGAGAGGAGAAATCCACCAGGAATCCATCGGCCCTGGTTTCGCCCTTTCCACCGAGAACTTCAGCCGCTTCCACCAATAAGCGCGCACGATCGCTCTCCTTGAGGTGAAGCTGGGGACAATCCTTGATCTCGAGCTTTCTACGGAAGAGAGCAGCCGCGGCCCAAAGAGGAGGAGCAAGATCGGGATGATGCCGCAAGCTCACCGAGGGTTCCCGCAGCATCGCTTCCAGAAGCTGGGGAAAGATGGAATCCCCCTGCCGGCTCATGCCCGTGAAAAACGAGCTGAGGCCCCAGCGTTTGCCGTAGGTTTCCAGGAAAGCGAGGGAGGAAGCGTCTTTTTCGATCCGGAACACCAGCTTGCCGGGCTTCCCCGCCGGCCGAAGGGAAACCAGCCGATCGGAAAGCTCGCTCGAGATTCCCGCCTCTTTCAGCAGCTCCAGCGTGAGCCGCACATAGGAAAGGGAGCGGGCCTCGCCTTCCAGGCTGAGGTCAAAACCAGGCTGGAGGCCCCGATGGATGCGGGCCGCGGCGGCAATAAGAAATCCTGTGGCGAACTGGCTCGATCTCTCGAGGGAAATGCAGGCGGGGAGCTCGCGCCCGCAGGGAATCACGAGCACATTGCCTTCACGGCTTGCGCCCAAGGCGGAAAGCATTTCTTCCTGCGGGCGCTCCAGGAGGCGGGCCGCTCCGGTGATCCGGAGTGTGCCTTCCATCAGAGTGGAAAGAGCGCCCAGAATGCGAAGGCCCGTAGCTCCCTCTCCCATGTGAACCGGTTCATCCGGAGGCTGCAGCCTGGCGGGCGGGAAGATCCGCCAAAGCGGCCCGTCGCGGTCCACGCTCACGCCGAGGCACTCCAGGGCCCGCACGAAAGCTTCGGTGTCTTCGTTCAAGGCCGGGCCGTGGATCTCCGCAGGCTGCCCGAAGGCCGCAGCGATGGCCAGGGCACGGAGTGTTTCGCTCTTGGAGGCGGGCACGAGATCGAGAGCGGCCTTTCGCGCGGAACCCAGCCGGTCTTTTCCCAGCCAGATCTGGTCCTGAAGACGAGCCTGCTCCCTCCACCATAAGCTGCCCGGTACATAAGAAACCCCGGCGGCGGCGGCCCAGCGGGCCAGGGGAGATTCAGAAGGAGGACGGGAAAACTGAGCGTCGATTACCACGTTGAAATCGCCAGGCCCCTCCAGCGCAAGCGCTTCCACGAGGGCCTCCTGATATTCCCCGGGCCAGGTGGAAACCAACGCCTTTGCCTGAGCGGGCCTGGAGCCGAGGTGGCCCCCTTCACGCACCCAAAGCCAGGCTTCGTAGCCGGCCTTCACCAGCACTTCCTGCGCGGCCCGGGCGGCCCCTCCGCCACCGGCAATCAGAACCGGGGCACCAGGTGCCAGGCCCGAGCGCTGCAGCAGGCGCAGAACGCCTTCTCCATCGGTATTGGCGAACTCCCACAACCCATTATTCATGGTTACGGTATTCACCGGTTTTTCTGGTAAACAAAGTTTGTACGGCTTCGTGACGCTCGCGCCCCGCACATGAGCTTTATCCATCCATTGCAGCATGTTTCCCGCCCACACCTCGCCGGGGGAATCCTTGGTGGCGCAGTTCACATAGCGATAACGGGCTCCTCTTCTCAAAAACGCGCGGTTCCACTGCTGCTCGCCGTAACGATTCTCCGGATTGTCTCCCAGAAGCAGAAAAAGATCCGGGCGCTGCTTCGAGGAAAGGTAAGGCAGAACCGCGGCCATCTCCTCCTGGCCCGAAGCCGTGGAGCGCCCGGCATCCGCGGCAAAATAGGTAAGCGTGCCGGAAAGATGGCTCCAGCGCCAGGCACGCCCTGCTGGCCCCATGGCCACCACTGTTTTGAACGGAATTCCTTCTATGCGATCGCTTAAGGTGGAGAGACGCATCAGATCCCTGGCCGACTCTACCGGGCAGGCAAGCTTCACTCCCGTGCTATGCTCCTTCGCGCTCGCCACGAAGCTCGGCAAAAGCTCCTCCGCTTCATCCAGCGAGGTGTGGAGGGAAAAGAAAGAATGCCGCGACCGGAATTTTCCGCCTCTCCAGCCCAGGCTTTCCCCGGCAAGGCGGTCGAGCACGATCCAATCGAGATCCGCCGCGAACCAGGGCCGGAGGGCCATCACATCTTTCCACCAGCTCTGCCAGGTCATTACGTCCCAGCCACATCGCCCGCTGGCGTGTGGGCCGGAAGCACGAAGCCTTTGGGTGAGCACCAAGCGCGGGGCGATCTCCCCCGGCAGCCTCGCCAGAAAAGAAAAGGCCGAGGCTGGATTCAAATCCAGATAATCCAGCCTGAGCTCGCAAAGCACTCTCGGATGAGAGGCGAGCACACGCTCAATCCTCTGTTCGAGGCTGGCAGGGCTTTGCTCGTTTCCTGTGATGCAAACGTATGTCATATTTAAATGGACAAAATACCACCAACCCGGGTTTTACCATGAACGGAAACCGCTTCGGTACCATATTCCAGGTTAGCACTTGGGGCGAGAGCCATGGCTCGGCTCTGGGAGCCATGATCGACGGCTGCCCCTCCGGCTTGGCGCTCAGCGAGGAAGATTTCACTTCCGACATGCAGCGCAGGCAGGGTGGATCCCAGGCCTTCACCACGGCGAGAAAAGAAGCCGACCGTGTACAGATCGAAAGCGGGGTGTTTGAAGGAAAAACCACCGGCACTCCGATCGCACTCAAAATCGCCAATAGCGCTCAGAAGAGCGAGGACTATGAAACATTTCGCCATGTGCTCCGCCCCGGCCATGCCGACCTCACTACGTTCCATAAGCAGGGGCATCGCGACCACCGGGGCGGCGGCCGCTCCAGCGCCCGCGAAACGGCTTCCCGAACCGCAGCGGGCGTGGTGGCCAAGAAGATCCTCTCGCTGAAAGGAGTGGATCTGCACTGCTGGCTGGATGGAGCCGGCCCTCATCGGCTGAGCGAGGAAGAACGGTTCGATCTGGACCTCATGCCTCTCGGAGAGCTGCGCAAAAAAAGCCTGTCTTCCACCATCGGCTGCCCGGTGGCCAATGATTGGGCGGAACAAGCCGCAAGAGTGAAAGCCGAGAACGATTCCTGGGGCGGTTCCGTGCGCTGCCGCGTGGAGGGCCTGCCTCCAGGCCTTGGAGAGCCGATATTCGATAAACTGAGCGCGCTTCTCGCCCACGCAATGATGAGCTTGCCCGCCGCTGTGGGCTTTGAAGTGGGAGGCGGCCTCGAAATGGCCCGCGCCACAGGATCCCGCATCCGCGACCCGATCGGAAAAGGCCTTCGCACGGAAAGCAATTTCCACCGCGGCCTGCTGGGCGGAATGAGCAGCGGGATGCCCCTCTTCTTCGGCCTTAGCTTTCACGCCCCCACTTCGATTCCTCAGAAAATCCTTACAATGGACATGGAAAGCGGAAAGCCCGTGGAGATCGAGGTGGGCGGCAGGCACGATTCCTTCCCCCTTCCGCGCATTCTGCCCGTAGTGGAAGCGATGGCCGCGATCACGCTCGTGGATTGCTTCCTTCGCGCAGGAAGAATTCCGGAAAGGCTCTGATCGCGGAGGCGAGCTGCGCCGCTGGAACCTTTCGCTTCACCACCTTCCCCGGAGCAGTGAGCAGGCTAAGCTCCAGAATCCCGCTTTTCATCTTTTTATCGGCGGTGAGGTAGCTCTCCCAACCCACGGTTTGCTTCAGCTCGCCTGGCAGCTCAAGACCGAGAGCCCGGAGAAAGGAGAGAACTTCTTTCAGCATCGGCTTCGCCCCGATCATGCTGCTTTCGATCGCCATTCCCCAGAGCACCGCTTCTCCATGGCTGAGAGCCGTGGCCCCCTCAAGCGCATGCCCAGCCGTGTGCCCGAAGTTCAGCACCTCGCGGATTCTTCTGGTATCGAGTGGATCTTTCGCCACCAGCTTCGCTTTCACACTGAGGCATTCCTTTAGCAAAGGAAGCAGGCCGCTCACCTGCCCTTGGCCCACGAACTTCAGGAGAGGATCTTTGCGCCATTTCTTTCCGCTGATCCACAGGGTTTTTGCCACTTCGCCGGCCCCGCTCCGCCGCTCTCTCTCAGGCAGGCTTTCCAGAAAAGCGGGAGAGATCCAGATTTCGCTGGCAGGATAAAAAGTGCCGGCGAAATTTTTCAGAAGGCTCTCGCTCTGCTCATGATCCACGGCTGTTTTTCCGCCGAGAGTGGCGTCTACCATTCCGAGAAGCGTAGTGGGCACGAGCACCAGCGGCATTCCTCTCCGGTAAACCGAGGCAGCGAACGCCCCCAGATCAAGAAGCGCACCGCCTCCCATCACCACCAGAGGCTGGGATCTTTCCGCCCTGTTCTCCGCCAGCCACGAAAGAATACGTTCCAGCCTGTCCCAGCGCTTGACCCCCTCCCCTCCCTCCATTCTCAGCACTCGGTCTCCACTGAGAGATCCGAGCCCGGGCACTCCGGCATCTACCAATAACCAGCCGGGAGAGCCTTCCGCTTTTCTCGTGATGGAGGAAATATCTTTCAGGAAGAGGATCTCGGTTAGGCAAGGTTTGGGATGGAATCGGGCACGCATAAGATTGCTTACCCTGGAAGAGTTCGCCTTGGCCAGATGGAAAATTTACCGGAGAGCGAGATCATTTCCGCGCCAGGATGCGCAGCAAGGGTGAGATCCCCCTCCGCCTCCAGGGAGGAGTAAGAGGAAGCAGCCCTTCCCAGTGGTAACTGAGGCGAACTTCGGCAAACTCCCTCAGGCATTCCTGTATCGGCTCCACCTGCACGCCCCTATCTCCGTGGAACTCGCTCATCTCATAGTCGCGCTCCGAAGCGGAGGGGCAGGCCGCCAGATAGCGCTTACCGTGATCGAAGAGCGCGCGATAAACGGAAAGAGGCCAGCGGAAATTTGCCACGAATGTGCTCTCGATATCGTGATCGGAATAAAGCCAGCCTCCGGGCTTGAGCACTCTCGCAGCCTCTCGTATCGCTTGAGCCGGCTCATATAGATGATGAAGGGTGGCGAACAGGCCCGCACAGTGCACGCTGGCATCCGCCAGGGGCAAGGCTTCGCAGCTTCCCTCTCTGGTTTCTATTCTCGGATGCCGGATGCGAGCCAGCATGGCGGGGGAAAGATCCACGGCGATCACTTTCGGAAAATGCTCCACAGCATGCCTGGCCAGGAGGCCCGAACCGGCACCGAGATCGGCGAACACCGGTTCTTCGGCAGAGCACTTCGCGCGCAAATCCTTGAGCAGAGAATCCAGCCATCCAAAGCGATCGTTCGCCCGTCGTGAATCGATCTGGTCATAAACAGGGGCGATCGTTTCGTAAAACCGAAGATTCGCTTCCTGCACTTCCCGCCGGCCAGTCATTTCATTTCCCCTTCCCAGCATAGTTTAGGCCGGATTTTCGGAACCCGCTAACACGCATTGGTTCAACGTATGGAGCGGGGCCCAGCCCGTGCTTTCCCGCAGTTTACGGGAGGAGTAATACTTATACCCGAATGAAGATTCCAGCACCGCACGCCCCTTCCACCAGAACAGGAAGGGAAGAAGCAATCGGGCCGCACCGGGAAGAACGATCGGATCCCTCCCCGAGGCCGCGGCGAGAAGCTCACGGTAAGGAAGGTTGAAAGCGTTCACCAGGAATCGCTCATTTTCTGAATAGGCCAGAGCCGCCTCCACCGCGGAGAGAAAATCCTGCAGGTGGATCAGGCTGGTGCCCCCCGGCGGGCACAGCCGAGACTGCAGCGATCGGCGGGTGCTCTCGGGCATGCCTGGCCCGTAAACCGTGGAGGAATAAAGCACCGTCAGGGGAATCCCCGCAGCGCGGAACAGCTCTTCACAGGCGATCTTGCTCTTTACGTAGGAGGAGTTCCTGTAAGAGGAAAATCCCGAGTCACAGAGCCCGTACCTCTCTTCGCCGCGCTCTTCCGCCTTCTTTCCCACTCCCATCACGGCAGCCCCACTGAGGAAAAGAAGCCGCTTCGCCCTTCCTTCCCGGCAGAATCGGTTTACCGCATGGGCGGAGCGGAGATTCCGCGCAAGACTGTCGCCTCCCGCTCCGAAATCCACTTCGTAACCGGCATGCAGAAGCCAGTCGAAACCGCCGCTTCGGGCCTCCAGCTTTTCCCCGAAACCCTCGCGCCCACCGATCGCATCAATTTCATGGGAGCGGCTAAGATAGGCCGCCAGAGCGCCCCCCAGGAACCCCGAGGTGCCGGTGATCAGGATTTTCATTTACCACCCACTTTGGGATAGCTGGAGCTCTGTTTCCAGAAGGGAAAGCTGAGTGAGTTCGCCATCAGCACCAGATTCACGAGAGCGAACACCACCACGGTGTGAAAGGCGGACGAAACGGCCAAGCCGCCGCGGGTGCGGCTCGGAGGCGGCCGTAGCAGGGCCGAAGCCAGCAAGGTGCCCAGAAAAAGCGTGGCGACGGCGACGGCGATCGAATCCCACCGCCCCACCAGGGCGCGGGATAGCATGCTCAGCGCAAAAATCACCATGATCCAGGGAAGGTAAAAAAACTGAAACAGCTTGAATAAAAACAGAAAGCGCGTGCGCTTTCTCATCGCCGGCACAAGATAGAGATGGCGGAGAAGCTCCACGGTATAGGCGTGGGCTTTGCGGAACTTGTGCTTCATCAGCTCGGGCACGTGCTTCGGCTGGCGCAGCTCGATCGCTTCCATCTCCGGGGCATAGATCACCCGCTGGCCCAGGCCGTGGGCCCGGAAGGCGGCGAAAACATCGTCGGCCACGCAATCTGCCGGAAAAGCGGGAATCAGCGGCCTGCGGAACAGGTAAAACTGGGCGGTTACAATAGAACTCGTGCAAGCCTGCGACTCCAGCAGCCGCAGCCGATTTTGTTTGTCCCAGTAGGCCTGCTCCAGCACGGGAGCTCCGTGTGGGTCGGGCACACCCCAGGCTCCCACCAGGCCGATCCCAGGATCGCCGAGGCAGGAAATCGCGTATCGAAAGGCGCCATTCCCCACGAGCAAGGCGTCGGCATCGCTCACGGCCACGATGGCTTTCGCCGGCACCAAAGCGAGACCCTCGTTGAGCTGAGCTACTTTTCCTTTTTGGGAGCAAAGGAGCAGCTGCACGTTTGAGCCAGGCATGGCGAGATCCGCGATGGATTCAAGGCTACCGTCGGTGGAGCCGCCGTCGCAAACCACGATGCGCAGGTTTTCGGCAGGGTACTGCTGCACCAGCAGATTCTCCAGCTTGGCCCGGAGAAAGGCCCGTTCGTTAAAGGAAGGAACGAGCACCCAGAGATCGGGCAATTGATCCTCAGGCACCGTTTCCAGCCCTGGTGTGGGGAGAGGCCTGAGAATCTTCAGTACGAACAAAAACAGAATGTAGCCGAAGAAGTTGAACGCCACGGCGGCGAAGCAGGCCCAGAAAATCACTTCTCCCACCGTTTCCAGAACACGGCGGGAATAGCCCGTGCGTATTGATCCAGGCGGGAGAAGAGCGTGCCCACGGGGTCCTTCAGGATACGCAGGAAATAAGAGGGGGAGATGTAGAAACGGCGATAAGCCTCTTTCGCCTTCCGCCTCACCTCTTCGGCGCTGAGGCCGCCCATCGATTCGTAGCTGGGTTCTCCAGTGCCCGACCAGGCCTTCGCCTCATCGAGCTGCCGCCAGAAGCGAGTGCCCTCGAAGGGAATCATCACCTGGAACTGGGCCGTGTGTGGATTGATTTCCTTGGCCAAGCGGATCGTGGCCTCCGCGCTCTCCTTCGTTTCGCCGAAGTGGCCGATCGCGAAGTCTCCGTGGATATGCAGGCCCGCCTCGTGCGCCAATCGGGCGAACTCCCGGCTTTGCTCCACCGTGGCGCCTTTATCGATCGTTTTTAGGAGCTCATCGTCGCCGCTTTCGAAGCCCACGTGCAGGTTCAGGCAGCCGCTCTTCTTCATCAGCTTCATCGTTTCCAGCGTGAGGCGCGAATTCGGCTTGGCGTAGCAGCTCCAGATGATTTTATAAGGACGCTTCAGCAAGGCTTCCGAGATCGCGAGCGCCCGGGCATTGGTGAGCATATCGTCCTGGATCATCACCGATTTCACGAACGGCATTTTCTCGTGGATATAATCGAACTCGCCCATGAAATGCTCGATCGAGCGGAGATTGTAAACGGATCCAGGCACGAAGGTTTGCACCCATAGGCAGAAGTTGCAGCGGCCCCAGGCGCACCCGCGCCCGCTCATCACGTCTACGAAAGGATAAGGCTCGCTCGGGGTTTTGTACCGGAGGATATCGAGCTGCCGGTGGATATAGGGAGTTACGAGGGGAAAGGTATCGAGAATGGCGGTGGTGTATAGAGGGCGAGCGGGGGTTTTGTGAATCGAATCACCCTTTTTCACCAGGAGATTGGGGAGGCTTTCGGCGCTTTTACCGGCGGCCAGCTCCTCCAAAGGCAGATCGAATTCCCTGGAGATCGCGAGAGCGGCGCGCTTCGTTTTCCTGAGCAGGCCTTCCGGATCGATCGATGCATAGGGCCCCACGAACACGGTGCGGATCCCTTTCTCTTCCAACTCATCGGCAAACTCGATGTCGCTCTGCTCACTGAGGCGCCCGGAATACACCGCCACGAGATCCGGCTTGAGGGCGGCCACTTTTTCCCTGGCTTCATCGCGGCTCCATCCGAAAACCTGCGCGTCCAGCAGAAGCGCCTCGTGGCCCCGGCTCTCGAGGTAAGCCCCCGCCTGCGCCAGCCAGATCGGAAACCAGGAGGATTTCGAAAGCGAAACGAAATCGCAACGGGCGTTGCGCATATACTCCGCCCTGAACGGAGGGCTGATCAATACCACTTTGCTCATAAAGCCTCCTGGTTCGAGGAGTATCTGTACCAGGGAATCGAAGGATTCCGGTGGTGCACACCATGGGCCCATTGCTCTACCGTGAGCAATCGCCAGAGGAAACCGCGGTACTTCACGCGATACTTTTCGAATCCTCCGCCCTCCACATGATGCGGAAACCAACAGATATAAATGGCATGAAGGTAAAAAGTTACCAGGCGAGGAAACACGAAGAGCCAGAGCACGATCTTCCACTGTCCCAGGGCCAGCAATCCCGCCATCGCCAGGGCCGCCAGGAGCAAGAGCCCGCGATCGGCCCAAACCTGCCCCGTGCTCAGGGGTAGAAAGGTGGCGGTGATGGGATTCCCTTCCCGGGTGATCACCTGCCGGGTGAGAAGGAAGGGGAAAACGGCCAAAGAAGTTTGGATGCGCGGATAGACGGGATCCAATTTCTCATCACCCTCCCAGCGATGATGGGCCAGATGCTCTCTTCGGCGGGAAAAGTATCCGGGATACAGAGTGAAAAGAGAGCTCAGCCAGCCGCAAGCATGATTGATCCAGGGAAGGCGGGAGAAGTTTCCGTGGGAACATTCATGCCAGGCCGTGAAGGAAAGGTTCATGAGCAGGCAGCAGGCGAGGGAGCCGGCCCAAAGCGGAACGGCTGCCGTGTAGGTGAGCCAGGCCACGATCCCATAGCCCGCCGTTTGCAAAACGAGCAAAACAGCGGTGGGTAGATCGAAAAGAGGGCGGCCTGGAAGGGGCATAAGAAAATTCTAGATGGGAAAGAGGCATTCGGCACGCCCTGGTTTTAATTTATTGTTTTTATTTATCTTTTCCTGCCCCGCCCCCCATTTCGCGCTTCGGGTTTTCGCTCAGGAAAATGCCCACTGCCGCCGAAAAGATACAGGAATGCGCAACTTTCTCCTCCGCATCGTGCTTCTTTCTCTCGCCTCTTTGGCCGTGGCCAGCTTTTCGGCCTTTGCCCTGGAACGGGTGACAGATTTCGATCCGATGCTATCCAGCCGGCCCTCCCGCGTGATCCGCCTGGAAAAATCCGGAAGAATGCCGGCCTCCGTGGCGAAGATCCGCGAGGAGCAGGAGATCGAGCGCACGGAGCTCGATTCAAAGCTGAAAGTGGGCAGCTGGGCGATCATCCGCAAATCCACCAGCGAATGGAACGATCAGATCGTGCGCGTGACCGCCCGCTACGAAGACGGCGCCCGCCAAGTGGAGCTCACCGACGGCCGCAAGGCCCATATCCGCTTTGAGAACCTGAACACCCTTTCCCCCGAAACCGGCAAGTGCTGCAAGTCCCACGGCGTGGACATCTGCCGCGACGACAAAGTTTACCATCCAGTGCCCTCCTCCTCCATCGGCGTGCCCCTCGGCCGAGTGCGAAGGCTTTTTGAAAACTGCACCGCCCTCGTGCGCGATGGCCTCGACTTCGTTTACGACATCCGCCAGGTGGGCAAGCCGGTGGACTGCAGCCCGCAAAAAGAAACCGTATGCGTGGGCAAGATCGTATTCGCCGAAGGTTACAGAAACGGCCGCCGCTATTCCTTTGAGGGCCCCGTGGATCAGGTTTTCACCAACGGCACCATCCTCGTGAGAAACGGCCTGTGGTTCATGCCGGTGGACGCCACCACGGTAAGGGTGCAGACCGAATCTCTCTATTCCCTGCCTGAGGAAGCCACCAGCGGTGCCGTGATCACCTCAAGAGACGGACAGCGCAAGCTCTTCGTGCCCACCCGTGAGGAGATCGAGCCCTTCGACGCCAACGATTCCGAGATGCTGTTCAATGAGCGCGGCGTTTCGATGCCGGCGCGTTAGGGCGCCGCAGATCCGGGACGCTTTCAATTCGAGAAATCAAAATCGCTCTGCTGCTCGATCAGGTTCATCCTCCCGGGCTGGCAAAGCATCTGGCAGAACTCCAGCCACTGGGCCTTGTATTCCTCGGAAGTAAGCAGCTTCAGATCCGAGATATGGTGCACTCTCTTTTCTCGGTGGATCTGGGTGTAGAGGGGATGATCGGCCTCCACCACCTCTGCCACGATCTCGCCCTCGCCCCGCTCCCAGGCCACATAAGCGCGGGAGTGTCCGTCGAGCAGAGCCCACTCCCCGTCGATTCTGGCCACCTGCACAGGCGCGGCAGGATGATTCTCGCGGCGCGCGCGGTCCACCTTCTCCTGCGAAAGAAACCAGTTGTTCGGGCGAAGCTCGTCAACGAGGAGGTAGCGCAGACGGTGCTGCGCTCCCGCTACCATTTGCAGCCGAGTGCTACTCATTACCTTCCAGATAGGTATAGCCGTCGAGGCCCTGCTCGTAATACTGCAGGAACTTGCGGCCTTCCTGGATGTTCATGCGCTTGAGCTTGAGCGCGTTTTCCACGGCGAAACGCATGCGCTCCATGAGCGCAGGCTTGAAGTACTCCACGTACTCGAGCACCTGGGTCACAGTGTCGCCTTCCACGATATGGTCCACGTCGTAGTCGTCGTCTTTGATGGAAACGTAAACCGCATCGGTATCACCGAAGAGGTTATGCATATCGCCCAGGATCTCCTGGTAGGCGCCGAGGAGGAAAACGCCGATATAGTACTCGCGGCCCTCCTCGAGCGGATGCACTTCCAGCGCGTGCTTCACGTCCTTGATGTCGATGAAGCGGTCCATTTTGCCGTCGGAATCACAGGTAAGATCCACGAAGGTGGCTTTGCGGGTGGGCTCCTCCTGCAGGCGATGGATCGGCATCACCGGGAAAAGCTGCCGCACGGCCCAGTGGTCGGGCGCGCTCTGGAACACGGAGAAGTTGCAGTAGTAGGTGTCGTGCAGCTCTTTATCGAGCGCCTGCAATTCCTCGGGAGGATCCTGCAGCTCTTTGCTCATCTTCTGGATCTTGCCGATGATGGCCCAGAAGATGCGATCGATCGCGGCGCGGTCCTTGAGGGTGAGGTAGCCGAGATTGAAGAGCTTGATGGAGTCTTCTTTGTCCTGGATGGCGTCGTGGTAGCTCTCCATGAGATTGCGGATCGAGAGCTTCTCGTAAACCTCCCAGAGCTCCTGCACCTTTTCGTGATCGTCGGCAGCGGGGGGCTGAGGCGATCCCGGCTTGAGAATCTCGTGGGTGCCGAGCACGTTGAACACGAGCACGGCATGGTGGGCGGTGAGCGCGCGGCCCGATTCCGTGATGATATCGGGATGCGGGAGCTCGCGCTCTTCGCAGATCGTCTGGATCGCGGAAACCACGTCGTTGGCGTATTCCTGCTCGGAATAGTTCACGGAGTTTTCCCAGTTGGTCTTGGAGCCGTCGTAGTCCACGCCCAGGCCGCCGCCCACATCGAGGAATTTGAGCTGGGCGCCCATGGCGCAAAGATCGGCATAAACGCGGCAGGCTTCCTGGAGGGAATCCTTGATCGGGCGAATCGAGGTGATCTGCGAGCCGATATGGAAGTGCAGGAGCTGCAGGATATCGAGCATTCCTTCTTTTTTCAGGAGCTCGATCCCCTCGATCATTTCGAGGGCGGTGAGGCCGAATTTCGAGCGGGGGCCGGAGCTGTCCACCCATTTGCCGGCGCCTTTGTTCTCGAGCTTGGCGCGGAAGCCGATGCGAGGCTTGATGTCGAGCTGCTTGGCGATGCTGAGGAGAAGAGGCAGCTCCTGGAAGCGATCGATCACGATGATGATATTGCGGCCGAGGCGCGTGGCGAGGAGAGCCGTCTCGATATATTCTTTGTCCTTGAACCCGTTGCACACGAGCAGGGCTTCAGGATTATCGAGGAGCGCAAGGGCCACGAGAAGCTCGGGTTTCGAGCCGGCTTCGAGACCGAGCCCGGTTTCCGCCCCCACCTTCACCATGGCTTCCACGAGGTGGCGCTGCTGGTTCACCTTGATGGGATATACGCCCTTGTATTTTCCGTTATAGCCGAAAGCTTTGAAGGCGGAGTTGAAGGAATCGGCCAGCATCCGTACCCTGGTTTCCACGATATCGGGAAAGCGAATCCAAAGAGGAGCGCGGAGGCCACGGTCTACAAGATCGTTCACGAGCTCATAGAGATCGAGGCGGGGGCCATTCTCGCCCTTGGGAGTTACCTGCACCCGGCCTGATTCGTTGATGCTGAAGAAATCGGCACTCCAACCTGGCACGTTATAGAGCGAATTCGATTTCTTAACGCTCCAGGATTCAAGACTGCTAACGGTATTTCCCATTGTTCCCCATTCTCTTGCTCTTTTTGGCGTGAACTCTTCACGCTTTGTTTGCCTTGCGCACTGTTCGCCCGGCGCTAAGCCTGCCGTTTCCTTGCGGTGAGCTATTTAACCAGTTTTCTCTTTGCAACAAAGTGATTTTTCATAGGGATTTTAGGATTTTTTCGGCGCCGCAGCAGCATCAATCGACCAAAAAAAACCGCTTAGGGCTGGTTTTTTCGCGGGAAGAAGGCAAGATTTCACTTCGTACGCCTCAGATCAGTTTTGCGGCTGTAAGTTCAGAACCGGGCGGCGCTAGCGATCGCCCCATACAGGAGAGACAGAAGATGAGCGAAGTTTTGGTAGTAGCCTCCAAGGTAAAATCCTTCATCAAGGAAAAAGGTGCCATGAACACCAGCGGAAACGTGCCCGAAGAACTCTCCAAGCGCGTTATGGCTCTCCTTGAGAAGGCGATCGAGAACGCCAAGAACGACGGCCGCAAGACCGTAATGGACCGCGACGTTCCCACGAACCTCTAAGCGTTCGTTCGCGCCCAACAGCGTGAAAGACAAAAGCCGGGCACCCGCCCGGCTTTTTCCGTTTCTGCACTTTTTCCCTCTTTGCCGCCTGCTTTGCCCGCCGCTTTGGATTATAAGAATCCTATGAGCCTCGAACTTACGATCAAGCTGCCCGGTGCCGATCAAAACCGCCTGAAAACCGTTGCCCAGAAATTGCCCAAAGCCGGCAAGCTGGAGATGAAACCCCGGAAATCCTTCCCGGTTTTTGGAGGCATCGCGGATTTCCGGGTGGAAGGCGTGGCCGATGGCCTGGCTCCCAACTCCAGCGAACGCGGCGATTTTCTGCAGTTCAACGAGGAAACACGGAAAACGCTCGCCGAGCTGTTTCGGGCTTTCGGGGCCATGGCTTCGGTATTCACCGTTTATGCGGCACAAAGCGGGGATCTGCCCAAAAGGGAGACCACGGTTACGATCGAACGCCTGACGGAGCTAGTGCAGGAGAACCATCTCGGGAATCGCGTTACCTATTGGGTGCGGCCCGAAGAAGTTACACTCCGTCCGCCGGAGGAGCCCGCAACCGAAGGCGCGGGGCCCGACGGGGCGGGATCCCAGTAAAAGGCTTCAGTAAAAGGCTCCAGCAGAAGGCCCAGTAAAAGGCCCGATGAAGGCGTCGACCCAAGAGCCGGGCCGCGCCGATGACGCAGAGGGACCTCTGCGCCGAGGACTAGGTGCATCAAGGGGAATCGAGAAAGACTGACCGATTTTGCTCTCTGGCGGGCAGGGCACTCGGCCCTATCCAGCCCTAAAGAGCCACGACCTCTTGCACCTCAGGCACGGCCTGCTTGATGCGCGTTTCAATTCCCATCTTCAGCGTGGCCGTAGCGCTCGGGCAGCCGGCGCAGGATCCCTGCATATAGAGATAAACGATGCCGCCGTCGAAGCGGTCGAACACCACATCGCCCCCGTCCATAGCCACGGCCGGGCGGATATCGCGGTCGAGCACTTCGCGGATCCGCTTGGTCACTTCCGTCTCCTCGCCCTTGGGCAAAGCGGCCTGGTCGAGAGAAAGCGGGTTCACGGCAGGATCGCCTGAGAGCACGTGCTCCTTCAGCGCATCGCGGGTTTTCAGGTCGAGCACCTCCCAATCGCCCTCTTCCGTTTTCGTAACCGAAACAAAATTGCTTCCAATCATACAGGAAGCCACACCAGGGATCGCCATCAGCCGGCGCGCCAATGGGGAGCTCTCGGCCAGCGCTTTGTCAGAGAAGCTCGCGGTGCCGCGAAGCAGGAGCGTATGCTCGTCGAGCACGTATTTCAGTGCGTTCGGGTTCGGGGTGAATTCCAGGCGGATGTCGATATTTTTGTTTTCCATGTAGGGATCCTTACCATATCCGCACCGTATCCGCGGGCAATTCGCGCCCTGCACGCTTACCGGCGAGCCCTCTCGCTCCCGCCTCACACGATATCCTCGGCAGCCCGCTTCCGGGGCCGAAAAGGCTGGCCAAAACCCCTGCTTACGCTAAGCTTTTCTTTCGTCAGGAGGATAAGACATGAGAACCACGACCACCCTTTTCTTGACCTTGCTTCTGGGGTTTTGCGCTTCTTCCGCCCGGGCCGAAGACGACGCTCCGAACGCCCCCCCCAAAAAAGCGGCCACCGAGAAAGTGAACGAAACCAACCTGCCCAACGGCCTGGTGGTGCATGAGTACAAGCTGGCCAATGGCATGCAACTCCTCCTCGTACCCGATCCATCCGCCCCTGTTTTCACCTATCAGGTGTGGTTCAAAGTGGGTTCGGCCGATGAAAAGCTCGATCCCCGCCTGAAGAAAACAGGCCTCGCGCACTTCTTCGAGCACATGATGTTCCGAGGCACCAAAAAGGTACCCGAAGGCCAGTTCGATGCCCAGCTCACCAAAGCCGGCTCCGTTGGCCTCAACGCCACCACCTGGCTCGACCGCACCAACTATTTTGAAAGCCTTCCCAAAGAGAAGCTCGAGCTGGCTTTTCAGCTGGAGAGCGATCGGATGCACAATCTCGTGATCAACAAGAAAGCGTTCAAGAACGAGCTGGGCGCCGTGCTGGGTGAGCTCAAGATGCGCAAAGACAAGCCGATGTCGGTAGCCTACGAAGCGGTTTGGGACCTCGCCTTCACCAAGCATCCCTACAAATATACGGTGATCGGCACCGTGGAGGAGCTGAACTCTTTCACCGTGGACGACGCGATGTATTTCTACCGAACCCACTACGCTCCGAACAATGCGGCCCTGATCCTGATCGGCGATTTCGAGATCAAGCAGGCCCTCTCTCTCGCGGAGAAGTACTACGGGAAATACGAACCCAAAAAGCTGCCGGAACCTGAAGTGCCGGTGGAGCCACCACAGGAGAAAGGGCGCAAAAGGGAGCTAACCCACCCTCTCGCGAACTCGAACTTCCTGTACTGGGGATATAAAATTCCGGATGGGCGATCCCCCGATATCGCCGTGCTCGAGCTGATCGGCGCGATGCTCAGCACGGGCGACGGCTCCATCCTCGAGCAGGAGCTGGTGCAGGAAGGCCATGCTTCCTCCGTGGGCGCCGGCCCGGGAAGGCACCGCTATCCCGGCCTCTTTTTCGTAACCATCCAGATGGCTCCCGGAAAAGACGATTCCAAAGCTTACAAGGCCCTGGACAATGCCCTCGAGCGCCTCCGCGACGGAGAAGTAAACGAGGCGGAGCTCGAGCGCGCCCGCAACCAGTACCTGCTCGGCTCCTATAACGAGCTGCTCAACCAAAGCTCGATCGGCAGCAATCTCGGCGAGAGCCTGGTTACCACCAACGATTATTTCCGGGAGTTCCGCCTGCTCGAAGAGCTCAAGAAGGTAACTCCGGCCGACATCAAGAGAGTGGCGAATGCCTACCTCACCGAAAAGAACTCGAACTTTGTACACCTCACGCCGGCTCCGGCGGAAAAGGGAGAGAAGTAATGAAATCGATGATCCTAAGCCTGTTCCTGCTCGCCCTTCCCGCTCAAGCTGGCGTGATCCTTTCCGACTCCGGGAAAAGCCCCAACTTTCTCTTCGAGGAGGACTCAAAAGCCATGGCTTCCGCCGTGCACCTGGTGTTCCGCACGGGCTCCATGGCAGACCCCAAAGGCAAGGAAGGCCTCGCCAAGGTGGCTTTCCGCTCCCTCCTTCGGGGCACCAAACAGAAAAATTCCAAAGAGTTCTTCGCTGCCGTGGAACGCATGGGCGCCTCTCTCGATGTGGACGTGGGCCACGGCCGGGTGATCATGAACCTGAATACCGTGAGCGAGAACCTGGCTCCCGCGCTTTCTCTTCTGGCGGAGGCCGTGCTGGAGCCCTCGCTGAAGGATTCCGATATCGAAGCGGTGAAAGAGGAAGAGCTAGCCCAGCTGAACCAGGAGCTTTCCAATAACAGGCGCATCCTGAAGAGAGTGTTCCGCCAGGCTATTTTCCACGGCACCCCTCTTGCGTTTCCCGCCGACGGCACGATCGAAGGCGTGAAATCGATCACACCCGACGAAGTGCGTGAATTCCTGAAAGCGCAGATCAAGAGCGATAGCGTGATCTTCGCAGCCAGCACCAACCACTCCGAGGAGAACGTAAAGTCACTGATCGGAGCCGCCTTTGCCGCGTTTCCCGAGGGCTCCGCCCCGGCCCTGCCGGCCGTCAAAACCAAAGCTCCCAAAGGGCGCACGGTTTACGTGGTGGATCGAAAGGGTTCCGCCACTACCGAGGTGGGAATCGGCCACCTTGGCATCAAGGCCAATCGCCCTGATCGCGACATCCTGGAGGTGGGCCTGCACTCCTTCGGGGAAGACATGAGCTCCCGCCTTTTCAAGGAGCTGAGGGAAAAGAAAGGCTGGACCTACGGTGCCTATGGCGGCTTCGATCTCTTCGAGCGCCCGAGGAGATATGATGGCGGCTTCATGATCTGGGCTTTCCCGCAAGCCGAGCACACAGAGGCCCTGGTGCTCCGCGCGCTGGATCTTTATGCTGAATACGTGAAAGGAGGGCTGAAGCCGGCGGAGCTGAAGTTTTCGCAGCAGGCGCTTTCCAACTCCTATCCGTTCAAGTTCGCCACCTCCCGGGCCCGGCTGCAGTCGCGCTTATATGAGCTCCTCGAAGGCGCGCCTTCTCATTCCGTGGTGGAATACAGAAAGATCGTGAATTCGGTTACCCCTGCAAAACTGAAGAAAGCCATCAAGAAGGCCCACGATCCGGAAAATCTCGTGCTCGTTCTGGTGGGTGATCCTTCCCGAACCGCATTGGTGGTGGGCAAGCTGAAGAACGTGACGATGGTGAGGATGGAAGATCCGATGAAACGGATCAACTAGGCCACCTGGAATCACAAAAAGCCGCCCCGTAACGGGCGGCTTTTTTATTTACCTCTTACCAGAGTACGCACGAGGAACTCCCGGAGGTGCCCCACTTCCCGGTAAGGATCGATGGTGTGTTCTTTTTCGTAAGCCTTCCACTCGATCTGTAAACCCATTCCTTTAAGGGCGGTAATCTGAGCGTGCGTTTCCGCGTAAGGCACCATGGGGTCCATCGTGCCGTGGGTGACGAGAATCTTCTGGCTACGCGCCACCGGGGAAAGTTTTTCGGGATAGTCTTCGATCATTCCCACGAAACCGGATATCCCCACAAAGCCACCCAGCGTTTTCGGGTAACGGCAAGCAATGTCGAGCGCCATCAAACAGCCCTGGGAAAAGCCGAACACGCCCACGTGTTGAGGATCCCACCCCTGGGCCTCGATGTCCTCCAGGGTACGAAACAAAAGATCCCGGCTCCGGATAATTCCTTCCCGCCTATTGCCACCGAAAATATCGAACCAGGAATATCCGGTAAAATAAGCGTCCGGGGCGTTTACGAGCAGATAGTTTAACTCGGGAATGCCCAGCACCTGCGGCAGAAAGCGGTATCCTTCGAGACTGTCTCCGAGCCCATGCATCACCAGGAGCAAACGCTCTTGTTCGCCTGCTTTGGAGGCCGGAATAAAGGCCGAATCCAGCCAGGAAATTTCAGGTGGTTTACGCATGCAATTTTCCCCAAAAGCCTAAGAAGTTCTGCGGTTTCTACCGATTAGGAAATACAGGGAGATCCAAGCTATGCCAACAAAAATCCTGGTTCTTGAAACCCCCACTTTTCAGCTCGGCGCCAATGCGGGGCCGGACACGGAAAAACTAAGCCCGATGGCCTTTTCTGGCCGGCTGCAGAAGCACCGGGAATCCGGGGCTAAAGAAAGCCTGTTTGTGATCGCGCCGGAGGAGGTACGCTTCAACGGTATCTTTTCCGAAGCCAACCACGGCCCGGGAAATCTCTCCTTCGCCCTCTTCAGCCGGGTGGAGGACTGCATCCGCTTCCTACCTTCTCTTCCGCTGTTTTACGGCGACACCCGCACCACCGGCCTCAAAGACTGCCTGCAAAAGGGCAGCACGATCTACAGCACCTCCCTCTTCAACGGAAAAAACGTGGGGAGCAAACTCGATCCCGCCTACGCCTTCGCACGCCGCTGCCTGTCCCTGGGCCAGTCGGCGAACGCCTGGGGCTGCATGCAGAGCCTCGTGATTCACGGCCTCCAGTTCCTTCCCGATCTGGGAGAAAGCGGAACCGGTGAGAAAGTGGATGTGCAGGTGGGAAGCGACAGCAAGCACTTCGCCCTTACCGTGCGCTTCGATGTGCCCGCCGAAAAAGTGGCGATGGTAAGAAGCAGCCCGATCCTGAATCTCCCCCGCACCAGCACCGGGGTATTCGAAAGCCGGTTTGTGGCGGAAGCGGGCAAGATGGAATTCAACTGCCTGTTCTTCCGGGAAAACGGGCCGGAGCGCACGGTGGAGATTTCGAGCTTTCTCTCCCTCGGCACGCTCGAAGACGCCGGCAGCGTATCCACTTACCAGTTCAAAGGTTTTGAGAGCCTCGACGGCGCCGTGCCGGAAGACAAACGCAAGGTTTCCGGCAAAGGCGGATTCAAGAAGAAGTTCTCCGCTCAGATCGATCCCGAAGCCCTCAAGAAAGCAGAAGAGGAAAGCACACGAATCGCGGCCTCAGCTCCGGAGCCGGAAAAGAAAGTGGTTGTTTCCGGGAGCGCCACCCTCACCGCCGCCGATACCGTGGTGAAAGCGGGAAGCGCAAACGCGGAAATCGAAGCCAAAGTGAAGAACCTCGAAGCCGGCCTGAAGGTGAAAGACGAGATGATCGCCAAGCTGCAGAGAGATCTCTCCGTGCAGCTGGACCCCAGCAACAAGCGCGATGTGATCACCAATATCAAAGACACCCAGAGCGAAGGACTGAAGCAGAATCTCAAGCTGGTGGAAGCCGAGCTGGAAGAGGCCAAGTCACGCGAGAAAGAGCTGATGAAGATGGTCGACAAAGCGGTGCAGATGAAAGACGAAGCCGCGAAAAAGATCAAAGAGCTCGAGGTGAAGCTCAAGCAAGCCGGCGGGCAGAAGGGCTCCAAGGAGCAGATGCTCGAAAAGCAAATTGAAGAGCAGAAGCGCCAGAACAAGGAGCTTTCCAACAGGGTTACCGATCTGATGAACAAGCTTCAGGCGGCCGGCAAGCGAGCGGCCTAAGGCACAGGCGGAAGATAAGTGGCAGATAAGGTAAAAAACCAGATCATCGTGCTCGAGCCGAGCACTCCGTCGGTTACGGAGCTGCTCAAACTCGTGAACGAGAAAGGGCTTGCGGATGTGTTAACCTGCTCCAGCCCCGAAGAGGCCATCCAGTGCCTCTCTGGCGCCCTGCCTTGCCTGTTGATCACCAGTCTCACCGATAACTCCGTAGTGCCCCCCAGGGTACAGCTCCTGAAGCGGCTCGAGGCCGTGATCAAGCAGGGCGCCCTCAAGGTATACATGGTTACCGGAATGAAGAACCGGCAGCTCGCCGATCTCTTCACCCAGAAACTGGGCGTAACCGACTACATCATCGATCCCGTTCCGGCCCGCACCATGTTTTTCAAAGTGAACCTCGCCATCAAAGCCGTGGACACTTTCCGAAAGATCGCGGAACAGAAAAAGGCGGCTTCGGAGCAGATCGTAATCAAAAAATCCGACGCCAAGAAACCCGATGCCGCCGCGGCAGCCGCGGTTCCCGCCAAAGGCAAGCCTGCCCTTCAGATGGCCGAGGACACCTTCCTCTTCAAAAACGGTGGCGTGAAAAAAGCCGGAAAGAAATTCGTGGTGGAAGTGGAAGGGCCGGACCCTTCTACCGGAGAATGGAAACCCCATGAAGACAAGGGCGACGCGAAAAGCGCCTGGCGCTGGATTCCGAACGAAGAGAAGGAAGCTCAGGAAAAAGGAAAGGCTCCCCCTGATGGCTGGGTTCATAAAGGGGAAAAGCCCGTATTCAACGAAGAAAGCGGGAAATGGGCCCTGAGCTCCGAGAAACCCCAGCTCGCGCTGCAAAAAGCGGGCAAGGTGGTGGCCGAAAAAGTAGGCGTGGATGATTCCGGCGAAGTGGTGGTAGCGGAAGATTCCCCGGCCGCCGAAGCCAACCTCAAGAAGAATAAGGAAAAGGCGGCCCTCGCCATCAAAGCCCGGGAAGAGTCGAAAAAAACGCTGAAAGCCGATGCCGGCAAAGCCCAGGAGAACGAAACCACTGTTTCACAAAAGGGAGGCGGAGAAGGAGACGGCGACACCCCCGAGGAGAAAATTGCCGGAGGCAAGCCAGCCCTCTCCGTAAAAGACCCTGGTTCCGCCAAGCGCGCTCCTTCCCCGAAAGCCAAACTCTCTCTCGCGGAGCAGTTGGGCGGCGATGATGAGAGCGGAGAGGAAGGATGGCAGGAAGAAAAAGGGGAGTTCAAGAACAAGCTCGACGGGAAGAAGGAACAGCTTCGCTCCGTGCAGGACAAACGGTCCGGCGCGGAGAACGCCGAAGATACCACTCTTGATCCGCGAGAAGCCGAAAAACCAGGCTCCGATGAAGAGAAACCCCGAAGCCCTCTTGATTTCCTGAAAAAGAAAAAGGAGCTCCTCGAGAAGAATGCGAAAGCGCGGCCCGAAAGCGATGATTTATACGAAGACGGCGGGAAGCCAATCAGGGAACGCTCGGTTCCTGAGCCCGCGGCAAAGGAAAAAAAGAAAGGCTTGTCGGCCATCGACAAACTGGCGCGCCTGAAAGCCGGCCTGGAAGACAGCCCCACAGAGGGGGAAGGCGAGGATTGGGAAGAGGAGAAGGGAGATTTCCACAATCATCTCGACGGCACGAAGGAAACCCACCGCTCCGTGGTAGACAGGCGTGACGGCCGAAATCCGAAAACCGGCAAAAAAGCCGGGAAAGACGACGAGGAAGGCCCTGAAGCGGCGGCTCCCGCCAAGACTCGGGAACGCCTGGCCCGGAAGAAAAAGGATCTGGATCATCTGAAAGCCAAACTCCGCGAGCCTCTCGCCGAAACCCTGAGCCCGGAGGAAGAGGAGGCGGTTCGCGAGGAGCTCGGCCTGCAAAACCGGCCCGAAATCAAAGTCAAGGATCTGGTGAAGCGCAAACGGGCCGCCGAAGCTGCCCGGCTGAAAGCTCTGCTGGCCGAGATCGAGGAAGACGAACGTAAATCCGAAGACGAGGGCGAGGTCATTACCAACGGCCTCCGCTCCAAGACAAAAGACGACCGGGAGGGGCCTACCGCCCACGATTTGTCCGCGGAGAAGCTGAAAGGGATTCGTGCCGCGATCGACGGGGGCGATCTCGACAGCTTCGGAGAGGAAGCGGAAGAGAGGAAGAAGCGCAGGGAGCAGGAGGCAAAAGACAGAAAAGGCCTCGGCCTCGAAGACGACGCTTTCTATCTCCCGGAAGACGAGCTTCTGCCCAAGGGCAACGCCTGGGAAAGTGCCGGCGACTGGTACGTATATCTCAACGTAGCGAACCGATACAAAGGCTTCGACAAAATCGAGAGCCTTCTGCCCTTGTGGATTTTCAAGGGAGACAAAGTTCCCGAACTTCTGGATAGGTCCAAACAGTGGCGCTTCTACGGTGGAAAGCCCGTTCAGGCGAAAACCGCTGCCGATGTTCCTATCGAGGTTCGGGATTACCTCCTCGGTCTCCGGGATCAGGTGAACAGCCATGCCGAGGAAAAAGAAAACGCAAAAGAACCGCTCGCCACCTCCACTCAGGAAGAGAAAAAAGCGAAAGAAAAGAACAGTTCTTCCAGCCTCCTCGACAAGCTCAAGCAGCGGCTCGAGGATGATGCTTTTGATTCAGAGGATGAAGCCGCCTCGCTCGAAGAAGAGAGCCACGAAGGATCCGAGCCGGGAAAACCATCTGCTGAAAGAGAAGAGACGTCAGCTTCCGAAATCAAGGCGGACCGGGATGGGGAAACAGAAGAAGATTTGAAAACGGGAGAAGCCGCCGCCGGAAAAGGTGAACGCAACGCTCCCGAACAGAAAAAGGGCAAAAAGAGCGGCAACGATGCGTCCATCGATGCACTCGCGCGACTGCGCCAGAAACTGGGCGACGACGAACCAGGCGAAACAGCTTCCAGCCACGATGAAAAGAACGAAGAGGCGGAAAGCTCGCTGGATCGGCTGCGCCGGGAGCTGGAGGGCGACGACGAATCCCCGGAAGAAACCAGAGACGAAAAATCCCCCAAAGGCGGAAAAGACTCCGGCGAAACGAAGGAGGCCGGGGAACCGGAACCCGTCTCCTCCGGCAAGCCGAGCAAAGAGAAAGCCGCCTTCGAGCGGCTCAAAGCGCGCCTCGACGAGGCATCCGAACCGGAAGAGAACGAAGCCGAAGAAGTTTCCCAAGCGGAAGAGGCAAAACCTTCGGCGGCCAGGCAGGGCGATGAGCCCACCGAGGATTCCTCGGATAACGAAAGCACTGCCGGAGAGTTTGGTGGCGAGCGGAATGAGGCCATGCGGCGCCTGCGGGACAAGCTGATCGAAAATAGCGAAGAGAGTGAAAGCTCTCCAGACTCCCCCTCTTCCGGCGTCGACGAAAAAAATCCGCCTGTTGCAGCGCCCACGGAGGCCGCTTCCGAGGGCGTGAAAAAATTCATGGAGAGGCGAAAATCCAAGGAAAAAACCGCCCCCAAAGCAAACGCGGCCAAACCGGACTCTTCCTCTCCCGTCGCGGCATTTTCCGTGTATCTGGGGATCTTCGTGGCGGTTTCCGATGCCCTGAATCTGGAAAGGACATCGGTGGCCATGCCCCGGGTGCTGAAAGCGTTCGAGGATTCTTTCGGAAACTGCCGCGCACTCTGCCTGGGGTCCTCTGATTCAGACGGAATGGCTAAAGTAAGTTACGCTTCCGAAGCAGTTGAAGAAATCTCCATAAAGCTGAATACAGGTACGGCCGAACCAATCAGTATGGCTGATGGCGGGAGCGAAAAAGTAATGGGATACTTATTCCTGCAGCCCAAAGGAGAGCGAAGCACCTTCAGCGAGAGCGAGCTTCATACTTTCCAGCGGGTGGCCGCCATGCTCTGGCCGATCCTGGCCCGAGATCCGGCCGCGGAGAAAGTTTCAGCGTGAAGGCCGATAAATCCCAAATGTTTCCAGTGGCGCTCGAGAAGCTGAAGGCCGAGGACGGCGCGCCCTTCCCTCTCTTCCTGTTTCTCCGCAGAAACAATAAGTTCATCCCCATCCGCCTTCCCGGCGATGCGATCGGCCTCCGAAAGTACGAGCTCTTTCTCCAGAGAAACCACAACGAGCTCTGGGTCCCGAATAATTTTCAGGAAATCTTCAACACCTACCTCCAGTATACGGAACGCAACGGCGCCACAGTGGCAAAGATCGAGGACGTTGCAGCGAAAGAAAGCGCGCAGGAGCCTGCGGCAGGGGCCACGGCCGCGTCGTCCGGGCAAAGCTCGCCTCCGCCCAAGAGCGAAGAGGCGGAGCTCGTGGCTGATGCCCTCACCGATGAGGAGCTTACTTCCGCCGAGAAAGCAGAGGTTCTCTCCGCCGTGAGCCAGGACATGATGCGCGCCCTGAAAGACAACAGCCTGACCCTCACCGCCGCTGAAAAGCAGGCTGCCGCCGACGGCTCCGCCGCCCTCAACGGCAAGATCGTGCGCGGCATCCTGCGCGATATCGAACGCCCCGGCTATGTCGAGCTGT
>CAZTCD010000021.1:0-45422 GCA_964612065.1 uncultured Bdellovibrionales bacterium
GCTATGACCCTCGCCGATTAGGCCACGACTTTTCCTACTATCTTCCCCGCCTCCTCGACACCTATGCATTCATGCAGCTGAATCCGGGAAACATTCACTGGTGGACTCCCACCTTTGCCGGAGGCACAACAGTTTTTCCCCATCCTCAAAGCATGCAATTTTCGCTCACGCAGTTTCTCCTCTTTTTTTCTGGGCCGCTTTCTGCTTTGCGAATCTCGATGGCAACCCACATCACTCTGGGGGGAATTTTCTGCTTCCTTCTGCTGAGGCGGTGTTTCCACCTCAGTGCCACCTCCAGCTTCGCAGGGGCTTCCTTATTTTCCCTGAACGCGTTTTATATCAATCACTATCTGGTGGGTCATCTCGGCTTCCAGGCCTTTCCCCTTGTGAGCTTACTGGCTTTCCTGATGTTCAAGGAGGGCCGGGTTTCCACTCGGACTGCTGCTTTCTCGTTCGTGCTTGCCAGTGGTGTGTATTCGGGGGGCGACTTTATACTCCTCGCCTGGATTGGCACCTTGCCCTTTGCTTGGGCAATTTACTTATGGCGTTTTCCTGAAAGAAAAACCAAGCAGGCCGCAGGCACGTTACTACTGGGCGGCATAGGCGGAGCAATGATCTCGGCCCCGAAGCTATATGCCACATACTCTCTTATGCAATCGTTTCCACGGCTGCAGATTTCTGAACCCATGAGCGAAGGCCTCTCTTCATTGCAGCTGATCTTAAGCCAGCTCTTCCTGTTTCCCCTAAAATCACTCTTTCTCACCCCCGACGGATACAGTTCCCTTCGGGAAAGCGTACTCTCACACCTCTACCCACAACCATTCGGATACTGGGAAATGGATGCCTCTTTTCCTGTTTTTTCCTGGCTTCTTCTGGCCTGTGCCGTTCTGGGCTTCGGCCTGAAGGCCTATCGGCAACCCAGGATGCAAGTTCGGCAGTGGACTGCTTTGGCTTGCCTATTTTTATTTTCCTGCCTTCTTCTGGCATGGATTATGGCCAACGGCCCTGTGGGCTTTTTCCTTAAAAAGTTACCCATCCTGAGCTCGTTGCATGTGAACTGCCGCTTTATAGGCATTTTGATTCTACCAGCGGTAATTATACTTAGCTGGGGCACAGATCTCCTGCTTCGGAATCGTCCATTTCTCGCGGGCATTCTTTTGGCCGTGGCTGTTACGGGATCCGTTCATCAGTCGTATCTCTATCGGCACCTCTTCCTTGATCCGGGCAACTATGCCTTAAGCTACACCCAGCTTTCGGCATTGGAAGGTTTTTATCTTCGTGCCAGCAGTAAAGCCAATACCCTTCCCACGATTAAAGGATTTGCGGGAGTAGATGATTCCCAGGCACTGATTCAATCGCTCAGCTCGCAGAAAACCCACGACTCCCTCTACGAATACGACAATGCTCTGTTCAAAACCGATCTGAAAATCGGCGCTTTGGAAACGGTCGATGCGGGGCTTTACAATGTGCACTTCCCGCCCGCTCTCGTTTGGCCGGAGTTTTATCATTCCAAGCCGTTCGCCAGAATTCCTGCAGAAGACAAACAATTCGATAATTTTGTGAATCGAAAGGTGACCAATTGGCCCTTGCCAATGGCTCAACTGCTCACCCTTGCTCTGGGTATTTTTGCGGGCATGGCGTGCCTTTGGTTTCTCCTAAGAGGGATTCTTACAGAGCTGGTGATCAATCCAAAGTCAATGCAGTCATTTGCGCGGAAGTAAGAGCACGTGAGCGAAAGGTGAACTTCCTCATATGGCCGTTCAGCTGTTTTTCGTAACTCGCTGCCGAGCTTCCCCCTCCGCCCAGCACAAAGTTAGAAGTGGCAGGAGACGTAGAAGCCACACCCGCCGCCGCTGCAGCCCCGTTCACGTAAACAGTATTTTTATCAGCCGCGGATCGGACTAGTCCAACTTGCATCACGGTCGCCTCAGTCAGAGCGGCTCCATTGGCATAAGTGGACTGTGAGCCCGCAGCTCCGGCTTTCGTAGAAACCGCCTCGAATTCGTTCGCGGCCTTTTTAAAACTCATCACGTTGGCATCTGTAGCACAGGTTCCGGCAGCAGAGGTATCGCAAGCTGAGAAGAGAGTCACTGTACCCGTATTATCGGTGTGCTCATATCTGGGCCTGGTGAAATCCAAGATTGCGCTCCATCCACTGCCAAAAGTAAGAGAAGTATAGATTTCAACCACATCAGCCTGCCTGGTAACTGCGGTTGCCCCCGTGGGTATATAGGATGTAGCTGTTTCCCCCTGCTCCAATTGCATTCCCCAAAGGTAGTATCCCGAGGCTCCATTGCCAGTGTAGTTAGAGGTAACTTCGTCGGCATCATAAAAACCGAAAGAGAGGTAGATCAGATTAGCTGTGGCATCCAAACGTGATGTGCTCAATACACAACGGTACCAGCCATTCGGTAACGCCTGAATGGAGGTCTGCTTACCCAATGTAGTGGCATGACCGGCAGGAGCAGCAGCAGCAGTGCCCGCCCCCGAAAGAGTCCATGTGCTGAGAAGATTTCCGCCGCCGCCTCCGTTGGTTCGAATATCTGCTCTGATTCTGGTTCTACCATTTGGCTTCACGTAAAAGGAAAGCGTCCAGGCTTGATTCGCCGATCCGGCGATGTTCGGAGTCGAAATTCCATGTGCTCCGAATGCGGTGTCTTCCCTCAAAAATCCTACGGTGTTGGATCCGTCTGGCGCCGAGGCGGCTTCTTGAATAATGGTAGCGCGAACAGTGGACCAAGGGGCCCCATTCAGGGTAGTGGAATTCAGTGCAACATTCTCGCGCATCGGCTCCACTAACAGTCCTTTAATGGCGCAAGCTCCGCCAGCGCAGTTGGAAGGATCATAGTCAAATCGGGGCGCATCGGCCGCCGCAACTTGCATTACTCCGGAAGAATCGAAATACGTGCCCGAGCTGCTCCTCGAAAAAATGAGGCTAGAATCCAAAGATCCCGTGGTGAAATCGAAATACTCATCTGTATCTCGAATCGTCAAAGTCACCGTAGAAGAGCTCAAAGCCGCGCCACTGGGATTTGAAAGGGCGAAAGAGAAGGTCTCGTCAGATTCGTCCACTGAATCATCGGTAGTGGAGATCACGATGGATCCCGAGAGCTCGCCAGCTGCAATGGTTAAAGTGCCGCTGGTGGCGTCGAAGTCTGTTCCGCTGCCAGCCGTCCCGGAACTGGCAAGGTATTCAACGGTAACGTCATCCGAGGAAATCTCGCTCAATGAAGCGGTTAGCGTAACAGACTCTCCTTCGGTAATTACACTGGAAGAGGCGGAGAGCGAGATTGTAGGAGAATCACTCGCATCGCCTGAGGAGCTAACGGCCGATCTAACTTCTGTGTCATCCTCCGTTGAAGCTTCAAGGCCGAAATAGGAAACAAAGCCACTATTTGATTTTGCGGAAGATGGCGCTTTGGCGGGAGAGATTCGATGGTTGATTGTAGGAAACGAAAAAGCAGTGGTAGGAATCGATGAGGAAATTTCATTCCCCGAAGCCACACCGGACGCGTGACTTATTTTTTCTTCACTTCCTTCAAAGGCGGCTCCAACTCCTCGTTGTGTGTTTGCAGAATCTCGCACTGACTGCCCCAAATCAGCGCCTCCCAATGAAGCAAGGCCTCTCCTCGGCACTGATCCGTTGCCCATCCCCTGAAAGGAGTCAGATGCTCTGCCCTCAGATACTCCGTTGGGCATGTCATCTCCTTCAGATCCATATTTCAAAGCCACCTGGCCCGCTATCGCTACCGTAACCGTGATCGCTCCAATGGATGCAATAGTGCGCATCGTACCCACCATGGCAGCGATCCCGCTTCGAAATGCTTTTTGAATCCGAAAAAGTATTCCCATTTCAGCATTGCACTATCGGCCTATAATGAAAAAATCTTTGATTGCAGGCACTTACCCGGGCACCGCTTTATCAAATTAATTCCAATACTTACTGAGGCAAGGAATGGTTCATCACGGTTGGTGGTGGGCCCAGCAGGACTCGAACCTGCGACCAAGAGATTATGAGTCTCCTGCTCTAACCGACTGAGCTATAGGCCCTTCGTAGGACCTATGGTTGTAGTGCAAAAGCCATTGATAACGCAATGGGCGGAGCGGAATGCCATGCGTAAGACCCTTATTTCCTGGTGCGCTTCGCCGCGTCTTCTTTCACGCCGGTGATGGTAGATCCCGACTTGGACTGCTTCTTCTTCTTGAAGCCTGCCGTTCTGCGAACAGGAGAGGAGCTCTTGGGCTTCGAGCTCACGGCTCCTTTCCCAAGAGAATCCAAAGAGTTTTCATGGCGATGAGAGGCTGCTTCCAGCTGGTTCGAAACGTCCCGCGCCTCCTCCAGTTCAGCTATATAAACATCGAAGTCACTCATCACCCGGGCGATCACGTCTTTGTTGTCTTTGTAGCAAGGGTCGCTATTCAAAAAAGCCTCAAAGTCAGGGCCAGTGATCTCCGGATTATCAGAGTCCTCGGGCCACACCACGCTATCAAGGTATACGGCAGTCTCTTTCTGAGCGTCCTTGGCCATTCCGATCAGAATGTCCAGGCTTGCCGCGGAGAGCTTATAATCGAGCACGGAGTTTTTCTGCTTTCCTGCCTGGCTTCCCACAGCCTTGGAGCCCAATGCATCCAGTCCGGCCCCCAAAGCTCCGGTCTGAGCTTTGATCTGGCCCTCCAACCGCTCCAGGCATTCCACAGCAGCATCGGCGAATACAAGATTATCCGCACAAGAGTTAGCTTCCGAGATGGGTCCCGCAGGATTCATGCAAACCCGGGCGGCCAAAGCCGCCTCGGGTTGAATGGAAAGAAAACTCACGATCATCGCAACAAACATTTCACCCTCCGCGTCTACTTCCACATCTTCTACATCGTACACAGGCCCTTGGAGGCGCGGATCGGACCACAACAGCTAGGATAACGTCGGGTGGGATAGCACTTTCGGCCAGAGGGCCTTCTTGCGTTATAAGATTCTACCCTGCGGCTAGAGGTGCGCCCATAGCTCGAGCTAATCACCCCGGCGCAGCGATTCCAGGCACGAGCGGGGCCGAGGTCAAAGTGCCCGTCACCGCCCGGATACGTGCCCACACCACCAACACCACCAGCCACACTGCGCCCCTTGGCTATAAATTGACATTGTTTACGAAGGTTGGGCTCGAAATTCTTCAGATCCGCCGCGATAGTGCGCGTATGATAAGAAACCCTGGCCACCGAACCACTGCAGTTCCTTCGGCCGAAAGGAGCGCACCCACGTCTTTTCAGAATCGCGTTCTGCCTCGCCTGCGAGCGGTAGCAGGAATACACCTGAAGGGTTTTCCCGGATGCGGAAGCGATGGCGTTCAACGAGGGCTTGATATCTTTACCGTTACGGCCATTTCTTACAAAGCGCCCTTCCTCTCCCGCGCAGTTACCAACAAGACGAAACTTATTCGCCGCATAAGCCTGCCCGGCAATCAGGAGGGAAACACCGAAAATAGTCATTATTTTCAATGGGTTGTACATGGGTGGCACCTAACTCCAGCAATGGGGTTCATGTCAATCTAGGGGTGTCCGGCTGCTGGATTCCGGCTTAGTTTCGCTATCGTCCAGGTGTTGGATCCTCTTTAACCCCCTGATTGACCAAATCGTAGGCACGGGCAAGGGTCTCGTCGCCCGCCTCCTCATCCAGGAGAGCAGGGGAGTTTAGAACCAGGGTGAAACAGCTGCTCTTTTTCGTGCCCGGAAGATCTGCCACCCAGGTGGTCTGAGACACGCCAAAGTCTCTGGCAGCGTAGTAAACAGCCTTCTTCCATGCCGGGTGCATGGTACGAAAATTCTTGCTGGCCAAACCCTCCACCAGCTCGGGCACCTCTTTGATCCGAAGCATGGCGCCGCATAGCTCTTCGGCGCTCATCCACCACTCCACCCTGTCAAGGTGATCATAACGCTCCCTGGGCAGCGGAGGCATCTCCTTCACACGATCGAGCTTCACAGCCTCTTCCCTTAAAGACTCCTTACTGATCTTCGCCATGGCGGAATCAGAAATATTCATCAGCCACGAAAACTCGCGCCGGGTAAGGAAAGGCTTCGATCCCGATAAGCGTGACTCGATCGCATCGGTACCTACCCATCTTTGCGCCATTTCACCGGCCGTACGATCGAACCTGCTGAAAATACGTTCTTTCAGATCTCCAGCCGAAAGGGCAAGGCCGGCGTTTTCCTCTGCCAGATCATCGATATCCTGAATCTTGTCCCGTTCTTCCAGCTTGATCTTGGCGTCCTTGGAAATCTTCTTCTCTTTTATCTCCTGCTCCAGAGTGTCCACAATGGGAACGATCCGGCCCTCTCCGATCGCATATCGAACACCTGGCTGAAAAGCCGCCCCTTCCCCCTCGCCTCTTTGAAATAGAAATGAAGCCCTGGGCCAATGAGTCTTGAGAAAGACGACGAACCTCTCCCAGGTGTCGTTTTCCAGCTCCACCCTTCCAAACTCGAACTGCTCTATTTTCCCCGCCTTCCAGCTAATCCGAAGCGGAATCCTGGCCAGCCCATACTGCAGCTCAAACTTCTCTCGGCCTGGCCCCTTCGATTCGCCGGCCTTGCAGCCGCCGTACCATTTCTCCCTTCTCTCGAATGGCCCGCGAATTCCTTCGTCTTTGTAATCGCGACGAAGTGCCGGAGTGAAATTGGATTTGATCTTTTTTGCGTCGAAAGGACACAGCCCCTTGGGCAAGGATGCGGCCTGAGAGTATGCAGGCACAAAAATCAAGACTGCCAGAAATGTAGCGCGAATCATGCTTCGAATGGCCTCCCTGCCATTGAGGTTTCCCTGTTCATGATAGCAGATTGGGAAGGGTCTATCCGAATTCCACCTGGTTACACGGAAAACGCCCGTGATATACTTTCATCCATGAAACGATGGCTACCGCTGGTTTTGATTTGTGTGCTCGTGGTTGGAGCCTATCAATGGAAATTCGGCAGCTGGCGCTGGAGCGATCCAGGCACACTACAGGGCGATACCTGCGCTGGAAAAGAGCGCTGCGTGAGCGTGTATATGGCCCCTTGGTGCCCGCACTGCAAATCAGCGGTTCCTCAGGTGCAGAAGATGATCCAAAAGGCGCAAAAGAGCGGTAAGAACGGCGTGCGCGTGGTGATCGGGATGGGCCACCAACCAGGCGATAACCAGAAAATGGCATCTTCTATCGCCCAGGAGGGCGTGGTGATAGACCATGATAACAAGATCGCCCGGGAGCTGAACGTTCGTGGGGTGCCATCCTTCACGGTGCTGGATAGCGAAGGCGCCGTAGTCCTCGAGGGCAGCGAGGCTTACCAATGGATCGGGGAAAACTTTTGACATGAGCTCCGCAAATCCCTTTGCTCAAGCAATTCGGCAAGGCATCCGTGTGATGGGAGCGGATCACCTGCTTCCTTTTTTCACCCGTGGAAAGAGCCCACGAAGCATCTCAGCCCGCCTTGCTCCGAATTGTGGCCAATACCCCCGCCCAACGCTCCGGCAGGTGATGCGCGATGGGCTCCACTATGAGTTGGATCTAAGCGATTTCATGGAATGGTTCCTCTATTTCGGCCTGGAGGTGGAACCCCGTAACGCGCTATTGGACCTTGCTCCCAAAGGGGGCGTTGTACTGGATATTGGAGCAAACATCGGCGAAACCTCCATGAGGCTCGCTCAAGCAGCCGGCCCAAACGGGACAGTCTATTCGTTCGAGCCCAGCCCTACCGTGGGCACCAAGCTGCGAAAGAATCTTTCGCTGAATTCCTTTAAGAACGTCAAGATAGTGCCACTGGGCCTGGGATCCGAGCCGGGCAGCTTCCAGCTTGTCACCCCCACGGAACACAATCGGGGCGGAAATCGCATCTCCTCTGCCGGCACCGGAGGCGAAACCATAAAAGTAGTCACCCTCGACTCATTCATTGATGACGAAAAGCTCACCCGGGTGGATCTGATCAAAATAGACGTGGAAGGCTTTGAGAAAAACGTGCTCCTCGGTGCGAAGGTACTGCTCCAAAAACTCTCACCCACTCTCTTTATCGAGCTTGACGATGCAAATTTAAGGGAACAAAACTCAAGTGCCAAAGAGCTCGTGGAGTTGCTCGAGAGCCTGGGCTACCAATGCTGCCACGCCATAACCCAAGAAAAAGTAAGGCCCGCGAATAACTTCACGGGCCAGCACTACGATATCATCTGCAAAAAAGGCTGAGATCAGCCGTCTACGAAACTCTTTAGAAGTCTCGCCCTGGAAGAATGGCGAAGCTTGCGAAGAGCCTTTGCCTCAATCTGGCGAATACGCTCTCTGGTAACGAAGAAGTCCTGCCCCACCTCTTCCAGAGTGTGATCGCTCTTCTCGCCGATACCGAAACGCATACGCAGCACCTTCTCCTCACGAGGGGTTAGGGTAGCAAGCACGCGGCGGGTCTGCTCGGAAAGGTTGATATTGATCACGGCCTCGGCCGGATTAATGATGTTTTTGTCCTCGATGAAATCGCCCAGGTAAGAATCTTCGTCCTCACCGATAGGAGTTTCGAGAGAGATAGGCTCCTTGGCGATCTTCAGCACCTTACGAACCTTGTCCACGGGCATATCCATCTTCTCAGCGATCTCTTCGGGAGTAGCTTCCCGGCCCAGCTGCTGTACCAGCTGGCGCGAGGTGCGAACAAGCTTGTTGATGGTCTCGATCATATGCACGGGGATACGAATCGTGCGCGCCTGGTCGGCAATGGCGCGCGTGATCGCCTGGCGAATCCACCAGGTGGCGTAGGTGGAGAACTTGTAGCCGCGGCGGTACTCGAACTTATCCACCGCCTTCATCATGCCGATATTTCCTTCCTGGATCAGGTCCAGGAACTGGAGGCCGCGGTTGGTGTATTTCTTGGCGATCGACACCACAAGACGAAGGTTGGCTTCCACCAGCTCACTCTTTGCACGATCAGCCTTCAGCTCGCCCTGCATCGCAAGGTCATAAACCTCTTTCAGGGCGATCAAATCCACGCCCGCATTGTGCTCGATCTCCTTGATGCGGGTGAATCCGCTTTCATAGGTGATCGACATCTGATCGAATTTTTGCGCGGTCACGTCCTGGTCTTTCAGAAGCTGCAACCGAGCGCGCTCTTCGGGGCCGCGGAACACAACCACGAGCTGGGTATATTCCTCGTGCGTTTTCACGTCGTAGAACTTCAGTGTGCGTTCCTGCTCGCTCTTGATATTCAAGGCTTCCTGATAGGCGCCCTTGATGGCGTCGAGGAGCATATTAATGGTTTTCCGGTTGAAGGAGATTTGGAGGAAGGCCTTGATCACTTCATCCTTTTTCTTGGCCATGTCTTTTTCGATCTTGGCTTTGTCCTTCTGAGTAATTTTCGGGTTCAGGTAAGCAACCTTCACCTTTTTGAAGTGATCGAGCTGGCTCTTGAGGGCATTCATGGAGCCCATGAGGCGCGCCTGGTGGGCTTTTTCGTCTTCTTCAGAAATCTCTTCGTCCACGCCGCGAATCATGTCCTTCACGCGGATCTGGCCATCTTGCACCTTCTGAGAAAGGCCGAGAATGGCGTCCACGCCGAGCTGGCAGCTCAATAGAGCAGCCACAATCTGCTCTTCGCCTTGCTCAATGCGCTTGGCGATCTCCACCTCACCCTCGCGGGTAAGAAGGGAAACGGAGCCCATTTTGCGCAGATAAAGCTTTACGGGATCGATCGATCGAACAGAAGCCTCTTCTTCTTTCTGCTTCCGCTTCAAGAAATCGTCGAGTTCTTCACCCGGCTGATCATCATCATCCGCCTCATCAGCACCCTTGGCTTTAATGCTGTCATCCACATCGATATCGTTATCGGCGAGGAAGTCCATTACCGCGTCTACCCGCGGAGCATCCTGAATATCGGCGGGAATGAGGTCATTCACCTCTTCGAAAGTGAGCACCCCGCGCACCTTGCCCAGTTCAAGGATCTTTTTCAGGTCCTTGGCGGAAAGGAAGTCTGCGGCTTGCATTTTCGATCTTGTAATATCAGCCATTCGGTAAGTTTCTCCGGCCGGTTTCGGTTCAGGGAGGATCCGCTCAGGTGGCTCGCTGGCGCCTGAGCTCGGTGAGCTCCTGGAGCAATGCTTCGCTGGCCTGCGAATCACCGCTCTCTTCGGCTTTTCGGATCTGTTCCTGCAGATCCGCTGCCTTTTTCTTTAACGATTCCTCCCTCAGCTTCTTCAGAGCCCCTTCCAGATCAGCTGGAGGCATGGAATCGTCGAGTTTCATCGTGGCTTCGGCAATGAGGTTCCTGATCTCCGGGCGCTCGCGAAACACGTTCAGCAATCCACTTACTCTTTCGCCATCGGTTTCGTCCGGCTGCAGAGGTTCGAGAATTTTGTTCAGTGCTTGTTGAATGCCGGCATCATCCACTTGAGAGAGCACCGCCGCGAGCTCGGATGTCGGCATTTTGCGCAACGACTCGATCCAAGCGGGATGCCTCAAAAGATCGCCCAGAAACCTCCGCTGAAAACCAAAGTCTTTTCTAACACTAGGTGCTTGAATTTGCCTGTTTTTTTGGAAAATTCGGGCCCTTAATTGAGGCAGGGTTTTTGCATTAGCGGCGGCATTTCCCGTCGACGCTGACGCCCTCTGATCTGCCATAAACGATTTTTTATGTTTCCGGATGGCCTCTATCAAGAGCCCCTGGTCGAGCTCCAGCAGCTTCTCCAATCCCGCCAAGCGAGCACGAATAGAGAGATCGTCTCGTAATTTCGATAGCTTAGCTGCAATCTTGTTTAGAGTATCGGTTCTACCCTGAAGAGATTTGGAACCCTCAGCCACCTCGGCCTCAATCCAGGTATCGATCAGAGCCGGGCTGTTCTGCAGAATTTCTGCCATGCGCAATTGGCCGCTTTCCCCGTGCTCCCGGAGGAATTCGTCGGGATCCTTTCCATCGGGAAGGCGGGCTCCCAGCAGGGGCCAGCCCTCGGCCTCGAGAAATAGATTCATAGCCTTATCCATGGCGGCCTGCCCGGCATGGTCAGAGTCATAAAGGCAGATCACTTTGGGTGCCAGTTTGCGCAGGATTCCCACTTGGGTGCGGGTAAGGGCGGTACCGCAGTTTGCCACCACATTCGGAAAGCCCGCCTGCACAAGGGCGAGGCAATCCATATAGCCCTCTACCAGTACAGCGGTTTCCATCTCCCGAATTGGTTTTCTGGCCTGGTCCACGTTGTAGAGAACCTTGTCTTTCTCGTAAACCGGGCTTTCGGAGCTATTGAGATACTTGGGGGCATCGGCACTCGAAGGGCCTAACCACCGCCCCCCAAAACCAAGCACTTCCCCCTCGGGATTCCGAATGGGAAAAATCAGCCTGTTTCGGAAGGTGTCGAAGAAGTTCGAACCGTCCTCTTTGGGTTTATCGCCACCCTTGGTGCGAAAAAGGCCCAACTCATAGGCCTTCACCATAGGAGCCTTCACCTTTAAGAAATAATCCCTCAGGGCAGTCCATGAGTCGGGGGCAAAACCAATCGCAAACTGCAGCACGCTATCGGGATGAATCTGCCGCTTGGCCACATAGTCCCGGGCCGGGCCCCCCAAAGGCCCCTCGAGGCAATCTTGATAGAAGCGGGCGGCGTATTGATTCAGTTTCAAATAAAGTTTCTTTTCGTCGGCGCGCCTTCTATCGGCGGCGATTTGCTCCGGGCTGCGATTGGTCTGCTCCAGCTCCAGACCCGCTTTTTGCGCAAGAAAAGCCACGGCCTCGGGGAACTTCATCCCCTTGGTGAGCATAAGATAAGTGAAGATATCTCCGCCCTTATCCGTGCTGAAGCAATGAAAGGTTTGCCTCTCCGGGTTCACGAAAAAAGAGGGGGTTTTTTCTTTCGTGAAGGGAGAGAGGCCCGTGAGCTGCTTCCCCGAACGGCGCAGCTGTACCGTTTCCCCTACGAGGGTCACGATATCCACGGCATTCCTGATTTTGGAGAGAAACTCGTCGCTATACATCCGCGCTTAATTGGCCGCCGAAAGCTTTTTCTTTACCATCTCGCTCACGGCGCCACCCTCGGCCTGACCGGCAGCCTTGGCCAGAACAGCCTTCATCACTGAACCCATATCCCGCATGGTCTTGGCGCCCGTTTCCTGAATCACAGCCTCTACCAAAGCCCCCAGCTCTTCCGCGCTCATCTGCTTGGGAAGGTAGGTCTGGATCAACTGCAATTCGCTTTCTTCTTTGGAGGCAAGATCTTCTCGCCCGCCATTGCGAAATTGTTCGATGGAATCCCTGCGCTGCTTGGCGAGATTCATCAGGATGGAACTTACAGCCACATCATCGAGATCCTTGCGGGTATCCACTTCCACTTTTTTAATGGCGGCATTCACGAAACGGATGCAGTCCACCTTGGCCTGCTCTTTCGCTTTCATAGCGGTGATCAGATCGGTCTTGAGACGTTCTTTGATGCTCATAAGAATCCTCGGGAATTATTTTGGAGAAAACGGAAAGGGCAAGGCTTCCTTCTGGAGCCTTGCCCTCGCTTTTTGGCCGAAAACTAGTCGCGGCTGAAGGAACGGCGGCCCTTCTTTTCAGAACGCTTGCGGGCTGCGATCGACTTCTTCTTGCGGCGAACGCTGGGCTTCTCGAAATGCTCGCGCTTGCGAACCTCGGAGAGGATGCCGGCTTTCTCGCAAAGCTTTTTGAAACGCTTGATCGCGTTCTCGAAGCTCTCGCCTTCATTTACCCTTACTGTGGGTTTTTCCATTTCCTAATCACCCCGCCTTCGCACCTGAATTTGGATCCCTGGAAAGGGAAGTCCATTTGGCATTCGGAAGGGCTAACTTAGTGGCCTTGGGACCATATGTCAAACGGCAGCTACCCCCTGGACGGGCTCTACATACTCTTCGTCACAAAGCCAAACTCCAAGGCCTTGCGAACGTCCATACGGGAGATCTCCAGGTCCACCGTTGCCCCGGTTGCTGCTCCGCATTTTTGAGCGTGCATTTGGCCATCCGTGCCAGTTTTGGCCCGAAAAACCATAATTCCAGCCTGCTTCAGCTGCTGAGCGGCCAGGGCAGGGGACAATGCCCCCTTCCGGCCCTCGCATTGGCGGGAACCGTCACTCTTGGTAATCCACACCTTCTGCTGACTGGCGGTGGTGGCCTTCACTTCCCACTTGGAATCCTGTTTTTGCTCCGCAGTAACGCAAGCACTGAAAGTGCCCAAGATCAGGGGAACTACCAGGCAGGAAATTCGACGCATCGTTTTCATGAGGAAAAGATACCACCAACCACTTGGGAGGCAAAGCTAGCCAGAGTCGTACTTCGAGCGTAAGCTCTTGGCTCTATGTCATTGGAAACAGAAGCACTTGAATACCACTCGCGGGAGCCGCGAGGAAAAATCGAAGTAAACACCACCAAACCCTGCTTCACGGCAAGGGACCTGACCCTGGCCTACTCCCCAGGCGTAGCTATACCATGCGTCAAGATCGCTCATGACCCCGATCTTGTTTACGAATACACCACCAAAGGCAATCTAGTGGCCGTACTTTCGAACGGAACCGCTGTGCTGGGCCTGGGAAATATCGGCCCCGCCGCTGGCAAGCCGGTAATGGAAGGAAAGGGCATCCTTTTCAAGAAGTTCGCCAATATCAACGTATTCGATATCGAGCTGAACGCTCCGGATCCCGATGATGTGATCAAAGCCTGCAGGATGCTGGAACCCACTTTTGGGGGAATCAACCTTGAGGATATCAAAGCTCCGGAGTGCTTCTATATTGAAGAAACTCTCAAGAAAGAGCTTTCCATTCCTGTATTTCACGACGATCAGCACGGCACCGCTGTAATTTCGGCCGCTGCTTTTGCCAACGCGATAGAGATCATCGGCAAAGATCCCGCAAAAATGCGCGTGGTTTTCTCCGGGGGAGGCGCCGCCGCCATGGCCTGCGCCAATATGTACCTTAATATGGGGGTTCGCAAAGAGAACCTCACCATGTGTGATTCCAAGGGCGTGATCTACAAAGGCCGCACCGAGGGCATGAATCCCTACAAAGAGCGCTTCGCCATCGAAACCAATAAGCGCACCCTGGCCGAAGCCATGGATGGGGCAGACGCTTTCGTGGGTGTGTCTGTGGCTGGTGCGGTTACTTCCGCCATGGTGAAAACCATGGCCAAGGATCCTATCATCTTCGCGATGGCCAATCCCGAGCCGGAAATCCTTCCGGAGGAGATTCTGAAAGTGCGCTCTGATGCGATCATCGCCACCGGCCGCTCGGATTACCCCAATCAGGTAAATAACGTGCTTTGCTTCCCGTTTATGTTCCGTGGCGCTCTCGATACCCGCGCCAGGCAGATCAATGAAGAAATGAAAGTAGCCGCCGCCAAAGCGCTGGCCGCGCTCGCCAAAGAGCCGGTGCCGCAGATGGTTTCGGCGGCTTATGGCGGCACCAAATTCGCCTTTGGCCGCGAATACCTCATTCCCAAGCCATTCGATCCCCGCGTGCTCCTATGGGTAGCCCCAGCCGTGGCGAAAGCCGCCTCGGATTCCGGAGTGGCCCGCCACCCCATCAAAGACATGGACGAGTATAAGGAAAAACTCGAAGTGCTGATGGGCAACCGCTACGTGGTGATGCGCACACTGCGGAACACGGTAAGGCGGGCTGCCGCCGAGAGAAAACTGCTCCCTCGTATCGTATTTGGCGAGGGCGAGCATGAAACGATCCTCAAAGCTGCTCAGATCGTTCTGGATGAAAAAATCGCGGAACCCATCCTGATCGGCAATCCTGACGCGATCCGGGAGAAGATCAAGCACCTCAAGCTAGACTCCCTGCTTTCTGCCCAGGTAGAGAACCCGCCGTACTCCCCGCGATGCGCCGATTATGCAGCCAAGCTTCTCCGCAAGCGCCAACGCAAGGGCATGACCCCTGCCCGCGCCGAACGCGTGATGAGAAACCGCAACTACTATGGCGCCATGATGGTGGAGAACGGGGATGCCGACGGCATGCTAAACGGTCTCACCCAGAGCTATCCCGACACCATCCGCCCCATGCTCCACACCATTGGCACCAAGCCGGGCCAGCGGGTGGCAGGCATTTACATGATGATCTTCAAAAGCAGGATCATGTTCTTCGCCGACACCACCGTGAATACCGGAATGAACGCCGAAGAAATCGCCCTGATCGCCATCGAAACAGCCGACATGGCCCAGCAATACCTGCAAACCGAACCTCGCGTGGCCATGCTCTCTTACTCGAACTTCGGCTCGGCCCCCACCACTTCCAGCCTGATGATGAAGGAGGCAGCGGCGATCGCCAAACGCATGCGGCCGGATCTCATCATCGATGGAGAGATGCAGGTGGAAACCGCCGTGGATGAGAAGATCTCGAAAGAATTCTTCCCGTTCTCCCAAATCCAGGGCGATGCGAACGTGATGATCTTCCCCAACCTCAGCTCTGCGAACATTTCCTACAAGCTGCTCAAGGAACTGGGAGGAGCGGAAGCCATCGGCCCCATGCTCATCGGCATGAACAAGCCGGTGAACGTGATCCCCATCGGATCCGACGTACAAGATGTGGTGAACATCGCCACCTTTACCGCCCTCAACATCCAGAACTCGCGCGAACAACAGAAAGTGACAGGAAACGCATGAAAAAAGTGATCACCAGCAAAAGCGCACCGGCTGCGATCGGCCCTTACTCCCAGGCTATTTCCGTGGATGGCGGAAGCAAGACCATTTACTTTTCCGGCCAGATCGCTCTGGATCCAGCCACTGGACAGCTGGTTACGGGCGGCGTGGAAGCCGAAACCCGCCAGACCATGGCCAATATCGAAGGCCTCCTCAAAGAGCTCGGAGCCACCTTCGAAAACGTGGTGAAGACCACGATCTTCCTCAAGGACATCGCGGATTTTGCGACTGTAAATCAAATTTATGGCGGATTTTTCCGCAAAGATCCACCCGCGCGATCCACCGTGGAGGTTTCCCACCTCCCCAGGAACGCGAAAGTGGAAATCGAAGTGATCGTGGCGCTTTAATTCCCCGCCCCCAAAGGTAGCAAAATGGTCGTGTTCAAGCCCAAAACCTTCGGTTTTGTCATCAAGCACAGCGTGCCCAAGGCCACCAAACTTGCTCTGGAAGTGGCCGACTGGCTCGAAAAGCGCAAATGCAAGGTGGTGGTGGCCGACGAAAGCAAGAGCTACCTCAGCCGCCGCCCGAAAGCACGCAAAGTTCCCAAAGAGCAAATCCCCACCGCCTGCGATATGGTGATCGTATTCGGCGGCGACGGCACTTTCCTCTCCATCGCAAGACAGATGATCTGGAAGAGCGTGCCCATAGTGGGCGTGAACCTCGGCCAGCTCGGCTTTCTCACGGAAGTGAGAGTGGACGAGGTTTACGAAACGCTCGAGACAGTACTTCGGGGAAAATACGTGGTGCAGGAGCGCTCGATGCTCGAAGCCTGCGTGAATCGTGAAGGGCGAGAGCTCTTTTGCCTGCCCGTTTTGAACGATGTGGTGATCACGAAAAGCGCGATCGCCCGCGTGATTGATTTCAAGCTCAAGCTGAACGGAGTGCTCGTTGCTGAGCTGAAGGCCGATGGCCTGATCGCCGCCACACCTACCGGCTCCACCGCATACTCGCTAGCGGCTGGGGGCCCGATCGTGCACCCGAAGGTGGGAGGCACTGTAATTACAGCTATTTGCCCGCACAGCTTGAACGTGCGGCCCCTAGTCATCCCGGAAGATGCGCTGATTGAGGTAGAATTGATGGCTAAAGATGGCGACATCATGCTCACCCTGGACGGGCAATTCGGATACGCGCTCGAAAAGGGAGACAAGATCGCCATCACCAAGTACAAGCGGCACTCGGTGCAGGTGGTGCAATCACCGAAGCGAGACTATTTCGAGCTGCTGCGAACGAAGCTATACCTCGGCGCCAGAGGGGAGTAGCCCTAACGGGCATGCAGATCCTCCCCTCCGCTGCGAGGGCTGAAGGAGAAGCGCATGCTCAAGAATCTCAGAATCCAGAACTTCGCCATTATCGATGAAGTAGGGATCGAGTTCGGTCCCGGCCTGAATATCATTTCCGGCGAAACAGGAGCCGGAAAATCTATTCTCATGGACGCCCTCGCCCTGATCTTGGGCGGCCGAGCTTCCCAAGACCTGATTCGTGCGGGATCCGAAGAGGCCACGGTGGAGGCGCTTTTCGAAATCGAAGCCAAATCGGAAGTGAATGCAATGCTCGAGGCCCAGGGAGTGGCCACTGATGAGGGAGATCTCATCATCCGCCGCATCGTTCATCGGTCAGGAAAGAACAGGATCTTTCTAAACGGCAATATGGCCAATATGGCCACCCTTCAGAGTGTCACCGGCCCCCTGGTAGACCTTTGCTCCCAGCACGACCAACAGCTTCTATCCAAATCGGACGAGCAGCTACTCTGGGTGGATCGCTTCGGTGGACTCGAGAGGGAAAGGAAGGAAGTACGCTCTCTTTGGCAGGAATGGAAAGGAAAGAGGGATGCGATAGAAGCCTTGAATACCGATTCCTCACAACGGAGCCAACGAAGCGATTTTCTTCGATTCCAGATTCAGGAACTGGAAGACTCCTCGCTTACCTCTGCATCAGAGGACCAGGATATCGAACAGGAACTGAAGGTACTGGGCAATGCTGAAAACCTGTTTGCCTTCGCTGCTGAAGCGGAAAATATGGTGTTTGGGGGCGAGGACGCCTCCGAATCTCCTTCGCTATTGAATGCAGTGGGCACCTTGCTCGCCAAGGCTAAAGTTCTTTCCGGATCCGACCCCAAGCTCAATATGGCCCTCGAACACCTCAGTCTTCTAAAGCTGCATGCTGATGAATTAGGTTATTTTCTACGATCTTATTCCCAGGGTCTTTCCAGGAACGAAAGCCGCCTGGAGGAGCTAAATGCCCGGCACGCTCTCCTTACTAAGCTGAAAAGAAAATATGGCCCGTCTCTCCCGGAGGTCTTTGAAAACCTGGAAGCTTTCCGGAAAGAGCTATCCCTCCTGGAAAACCATGACACCTCGCTGGAAGAGGCAAAAAACGCTCTGGAGATATCCCGTAGCCGACTGATGAAAGTTTCCGAAAAGCTGAGCAAGGCGCGAATGGCTAAATCAAAAGAATTTTCAGCCGCCGTGGTGAAAGAGCTAGGGGAACTGCATATGAGCCGCGCACGATTTCAGGTGGCCATTTCCCGCCTGGAAGAGCCCAGCTCCACCGGAGTTGATTCAGTACGATTCGAAGTGGCCGCCAATCCAGGAGAACCCTGGGGCTCCATGAGCAAAGTGGCTTCCGGAGGCGAGCTTTCCCGCATCATGCTGGCCATGCACAACGTGATCACCAGCCGGGGGAACGTAGGCGTTTACCTATTCGACGAAGTGGATACCGGCATCGGTGGGTCTACTGCTGTAGCCGTAGGCGCGAAACTCCGAAAAGTGGCAAAACACAACCAAGTGATCTGCATCACGCACCTGCCCCAAGTGGCCTCCTTTGGAGATATCCACTTTCATGTGGATAAAGTTGTGGAGAAAAAGGGGAAAGAAGAGCGCACCTTGTGTAAGGTAACCCAGCTCGACAAAAGCGAACGCGAGCTGGAAATCAGCCGGATGCTCGGTGGACACGGGAATACAGGGGCCGCTCGAGCGAATGCCCGTGCGATGCTGGAAATGGCGGAAGGAAAAGAAAAAAAAGCAAAACCCACTCCCGCCCTCAAAGCACCGCCCCAAAGGCCCAAAAACCAAAATGCGAGAAATTAGGTTTGCTCTCTCAATTTCGAGCCAAGTAAGGACGAAGCCTCTCTTCCAGCAATAGGCTGTATTTCTTGCGGCCGTAAATATTGAAGTGACCACCGTCGCACCAATCAGCCTCCGATAGCACCTCTCGGCTGAGATCGATCAAGGGCACTCCCAATCTAGCTTGCAGCATGGAGAGATCATAGGCCGGTGCAGCCCCCAGGGAGGGCTGCAGCACCACCACGATTTTGGACCGGGCTTCCCCTTCACGAACCAGCTCAGTGAGAAGGGAAAGGGCGCCTTCGTTCAACCTTGCCTCGCTCGGCACTTTATTGATCGTGTCATGATTGGAGCTGAAATTTCCGAGCTGGATTCCGTCGCCATTCTCACAGGTGACAACTTCCATTCGCTCGTAGGTGGCGCGCTTGAAAACCCGGCAGTCTGGCTTTTCCTTCAACTGGGCCAAATGAGCCGGATAGCGGTTTTGCTCCTCCACCGCTTCCCCGGATCTCTTGGGCACTATCTTCATGGCCACGCCCTTTATCTGCTCGTAAAGAGGCTCCCGATAGTAATGCAGCTTATGAAGGCTAAGCAGAAAAGAAGCAGCAGAGGTGAGCAGTTCAGCGGGGGGCAGGCCTGCACGCCAATGCATCTTAAGATCATCGAAGTGAACGAAATCCGATTGAGGTTCCTGAAAAAGCTCCGCGGCGGAAATATTCAACACCACCAGCCTGGGGCTCTTCATCAGCGCCCGATTCAGCATCGATGGAAAATCGGCCAGAAGACGGCCCGATATTCCCATATTGTAAACGGACCATCCCAGCTCACGGAACTCAGCGGTGCTAACGTGATTTTTTGTGAGTGACGACCCGACAAAGACCGCATCGAGACCGGACGAAAAATCCTGAAGGAGGAAGTGCCGGAACTTCGATTCTTTATTGTCAATAAAGCGCGTGACCGTGGATCGAGCTCGCACGTGCGCGAGTAAAGCAAGATCCGCGATCGCCAGCAGGGAAACTGTTATAGCTACAGCTCCCCAGAAGCGAGCCTGTCGCTTAAAATTTAAAATAGAGAAATTCGTTCGCATTCTGAAATTCCATTGCCGTAAGGGCCAGAGCGAGAACCACGCCGGAAGCCAGCACCCATGCTCTTCTCGGCGCCTTCATCCATTCGGAAATCTGTTCTGATCTGGGTGCGAAAAACACAATCGCAAAGGCCAATCCCAGAAATAGATACGGCGCCAGGTTCACATTGGATTCCCATGCCGGGCTTGCCATCGCCCCCACCATGCGGCCCACGGCCTCCCAGGATTCAGCACGAAAAAAAACGAAAGCCAGGTTCACCCAAAGAAACGTGATCGCCCATGCCGCAGGCGCAGGCATCTTCCACTTTTTTCTTTTCCAGATATGGTTCAGCACCAACCCGAACCCGTGCATTGCCCCAAAAACCACGAAACGCCAGTCCGCTCCATGCCAAAAACCCGCAATCAGCATTGCAAGCAGCGTGGCCACCATGGACCGGGCAAAATCAATCTTATTGAAGGAACGAAGGATCGGAGTATAGAGATAGTTCGTGATAAATCGGCTGAGAGTAATATGCCAATTCTGCCAGAAAGTAATAATATTCTTTGCCCGGTAGGGAGAGCGAAAATTCGTGGGAAGTTGCATATTGAACAAAAGCGCCACTCCCACCGCCATATCTGAATATCCGCTGAAGTCGAAGTAAAGCTGCATCGTATAGCTTAAACTGGAGCTCCATGCCTCCGCGAAGCCAAGCGGTCCCGTGCTGTCGAACCCGGCTTTGGCCCAGACCGCGAGAGTGTCAGCAAGAACAAGCTTCTTCAGCAACCCTATAGACAAGAGCATCAAGCCTTGCAAGGCAGCAGGTGCAGAAAATATCTTGTTCCGCAAGCTCTGCACTTGCGGGATCAGCTCATTGTGCAGAACAATCGGGCCGGCTATGAGATGGGGGAAGAAGGAAATATACACTGCGTACCGGATGGGTGACACCTTCCCGCATAGGCCCTGGTAGGTGTCCACCAGGAACACCACCTGCTGAATGGAAAAAAAGCTGACAGCAAGGGGAAGAAGAATATCCTCCCCCCGGAACGGATGGCCGGCCAGGGCATAATAAGTGCTCGCGAAGAAATTGGCGTACTTGTAGTAGCCGAGCAGGCATATGTTGAAAAGAATGCCACCCCAAAGAGCTGTCAGAGCGGCTTTCTCCTGATTTTGCTCATCTTTCAGATGAAGAATCAGGCGAGACAAACTGAAGTTCACTGCAATAGAGATCAGAATCAAGGGAAGGTAGGAGGGATTCCACCAGGCATAAAAAAACATGGAAGAACAAAACAGCCAGACCGTAGCGGCGCCCACCAGATGGCGGGAGTTAAGCAGCCAGTAAACCAGGAAAGAAATCGGAAGAAAGGCGTAAAGAAAAACCGCGGAGTTAAACAGCATCGCTTCCCTCCAGATAAATGGAATTCCCGGCTTGAGGGTCACTACCCAGCAAGAGCCGAGCAAGCTCTGCGCCCACGTCGCCCACGGAAACCAAGCGTCCGTCCTGAGCCTGATCCTTAGCTGCCGCAATCGCAAGCTCAGGCAAATCACGCAGGAACTTGGTCTCCATCATGCCCGGAGCGATCGCGTGGAAGCCAATCTTACCGCTACCACCAAACTCCGCCTGAAGAGATCGCATGAGCCCGAGGGTGGCAAATTTGGCGAGAGTGTAATCGGCCATGCCTTTGGGAGTCTTGCGTACCACTTCACTCAGCACAAATACCACCCTGGATGGCGATGCCGCCCGGGCCATACGAGGAAGAAGGCCCTGCATAATCACCGCCGGACCAATCACCTGTACCTCCAGGTGATTGCGAATGCTCTCCGCTGGAACCTCCTTGAATCTGCGAAGCTGAAGAGCGGGAGCGGCCGCGAAAAGAACTGCGGCGGGCTCAGCACATATGGCGAGCACCCTATCCAGAAGACTCCGCACGGAACTCTCGATGGCCAGATCGCCCTCCAGGCGCTCTGCACGAGATCCCAACTCCTTGCAAAGCAACTCGAACTCCTCGTTCGAGCTCCGAAAATGCAATAGGAACGAAAGTGCAGGATCTTGCCTAGCGAGACTGCGCACCGCGCTCATTCCGAGCTCTGAAGTGGCGCCAAATACGACCACAGTGCGCGCTTTCATTCCAGCACTCCAACCCAGATCTTGGCTCGCGAAACCAGCTCCTGCCCTCTGCGGATCGAGGCCTTGATCTCAAGCTGCCGAACCGTTTCGTTCACTGCAGTAACTTCCCCGATCACATCGAGCGAATCACCTTCGAATACGGGCTTCAGGAAGCTGGAGTCCACCCGGTGGAGCAGTGCTCTTTTCCCGGGAAGGTAGATTCCCGCGAGACGGGAGTAGAGGCTGGCAGTGAGCATCCCGTGAGCCACCCGCCCCGGGTACCCCCTAGCCAATGCATAATCCTGATCGCAATGCAGGGGATTGGAGTCGCCGCTCATTTCACAGAACTTTTCGATGCTTCCGTCCCGTACCTGCGCTTGAAACGCAGCAGACATTCCCACCGTCATCTGCTCGAACGAAAAATCGTTCATTTCTGCTTTTTCTCTATAAGAGCGATCATCTCACCCACGTTTTTCAACGTCTGCAGCTCTCCCAGGCCGAACTTGATTTTGAACTGCCTTTCAATCGCCGTCACCAGGCTCATATGAGCGAGAGAATCCCACTCTTCGATATGGCCGGAATTAGTCTCCGCCTGTATCACCAGCTCGGGGCGATCGAAAACGTCACGAAATATTTCTTGTACTTGCTGGAACATTTGCTGATTCATCGCCCCCCACCTGAATATGAATATTTTGGTTCTTATAGTTTCGGAATGCTTCGAAATGCCAAACGCTATCGCCAACATCACTCTTCGATTGAAGCTGAAATCCGAGATCGCCCAGCAGATTTTCCACCATCTGGTTTTTTGGCGTTTTTAAATACTTCCCCACGATCCGCCGCACTCCGCGCCGCGCGCATTCGGCCACGAGTGCATCCATCATCGCATGCTCCATTCCGCGCTTCAGCACCCTGCAGCTCATCAGCCAAAGCCGGATCTCAGCTTCCTCGCCGCGAACCTCAGCGTCCACAACAGAAATTAGGCCGTTATCGCCGAATCGATCGTACAAGCGCCCATAAAAAGCTATGTGATTCTTGTTTCCCAGCACCTGCTCCATCTCTTCCCGCGAGTATCGGCGGGTGGTCAGGTTAAACTGGTTTGTTTTGTTCGTGAGCTGATGGATGCGGTCCAGATAGAGCTGCGAGAACGGAGCGATCTCCGCTTTCATTTTCAGTGAATCCAGAAACTCACCATAGTTGCGGAACCGGGCCCGCTGGCTCTCTCTTTGAGAATTTTCTTTGTAGGTCTGCGCTCGGCTAAGGTCTTCCTCGGATATCGCCACGCTCTCGAAGTAGCCAGCCCCTTCCAGAATCGGCAGATACTGCTCCACCTGAGAAGCGATTTCAGGCACGCTCACATCAGGAAGCTGTGCTCGCACAATTTCCCTCTCGGCGGGGTTGTCGTCTACGAAGACGAGGGAATCGAGACCTATATTGACTGCCTTGGCTACTTCTTCGATGTTCAGATGCTTGGGATCCCAGTTCGCCATGATGGCGGTGAAGTCCTCCTCTTTCAGGATTGAGTCCGGATGGGCCAGTCCCGAGAGAGCGTTAGCTCTGTCGTTCTTGGAGCACACAGCGAGAAGCACGCCACGTGCAGCGAGGCCCTTCAGATAGCGCTGGAACTCGGTATAGGCCTCGGCCTCGGCCGTTTCTTTTCCTATCCGTATCCCATTCACTCCATCATCACCGATCACACCGCCCCAGAGGGTATTGTCCAGATCGAGAACCAGGCACTTCTTGGCCCGCCCCCAGATCGCCTTCACCATCGCTGAAATACTGTGAGCCACTACGGGCATCGCCTCCGAGGCAAATGCCAGCTTATAGGAATGCCAGGCTCCTCGATCTGCCCAACGAGAAAGCCCATAGCACGAAGCTTGGTAATTCAGGTCATGTACATAAAGGCCCTTTCGGCCACGAGCCTCGGCCCCAATCCGCTCGTTAAGCATATTCACGAATCGCACGCGGCCGCGATGATCCGTGAAGTCAGCATTACCCAGGGTCCTGAAGAAGGGCGGATCGAAATTATTCTGCACCAAGGGGCAGGGAAATCTTGCCGCCAACGCATCCCATACCGCACGGAATCGGCAGATCTCCTCCTCGGCCAGCACATCCACCTCTTCTGGGGAATGGTTCATCTCAGGCCAACGGGTAACGTTTACGGAAGAAGTGAATACAAGAATCAAATCAGGTTGAAAGGAATCTAAAACAGGACTCCCAAAAACCGCATCTTCGTAGAATCTATTGTAATCGGATTCGTAAAACTCCGGTTGAATGCCCTCATTCAGAAGGAATATCTCGAGACTATCGCGGAGTTCGGAGGTGGTGGAGCCACCAAGAATCGCGATTTTTTTCTTGAGCAGATTCGGGCGCGCAAGCAGCTGCCGCTTGATAGCCCTCTTTTTCCTGAGTATGTCGTCCTGACTGAAAGGAAATACGAGCATCATCCACGCTCCTTTCCAATCATATCATCTAAGTACCTATGCACTAGCAGTTAAGATTAGCTAAAAAGGCAGTGCCAATTTTCTGGCGATCTTATTGCTTACGGTTCCGGGTGAGAGCTTACACCCGCTCGAGCCCGGCCCATCTGAGAATCAAAGATTTGGCGGCAGTGGCGTCCACTTTAACCGGCGCACCCTCGCTTTTTTTCAGGCCATTCGCCAGAATCAAGCCCTCTTTCTCGTGATATGCGGTGCCCGCGTCCACTTTCACTTTTTCCAGGCCAGCCTCGTGGAAAGGAATCTCACGCCCTTGGGACACAAAATACCCCTTCTCCAATTCACTCGCGGCCGGAGTGTGGCATCCGATAGTGAGTGAAGTGCCTCGGGCATCTCCATTCAGAAAACCCTTGCCTGAAGGCAGGCGAGCGGCGTTGATGAGTGCCGCCACATCCGATGCGTCTTCCGCTCGGTCGAACTCAAGAGATACCTGAGGCATCATGGCCAGATTCTGCTTGGCCTTCCATCCGGGCTTAATCGCCAAAAGGAGCTCTTGTGGGCGCTGAATCAGGAGCTCAAAGCCCTCGTGCTTTTCACGAAGAATGGCTCTTTGACCCATGGAATTAGCCGCCAAAACCAGAAGATCCGGATTTCTCTCCCGCCAGTCGAGCACTTCGGAAAGAATCCCATCAAGAACCTTCATCGCGAACTCCATTGTCGCTAGATGCTCCCGGCCCTCAGGACGAGCCTGCTCGGGAAAATCTTCCGGGAAGATATGGCTCCAATAACGATGCATCACGCTGGCGATATGGTTGGTAAAAAAAGTAGTGAAAGCCGGGGGCTTTCCGGGATGAAAGTGAGCGCGGAAGATATCCCAAAACAGCAGAGCCTGATATGCCACTCGTCTCTCTCGCATTAATGGCCTCAGCCGCTCCGCCACGAGCTGTATCGCAATCGAAGCCAGAGTGCTTAGGCGCACTCCGGAGCGAAGCATTCCAAAAATCAGGCTCAAAGCAGGCGGCCGGCGCAATGGCTGATTTGCCATCACTCGGGCGTTGTTTCGCACCTGAAGAAGATTAAAGGCCTGCACAGGTTCCAAGTAGGAGGGAATGCAGCGTGCATCCGCAGAAAAAGTGTCCGGCACATAAAATCCGCCAGGACCCGGATCAACCGGCGGCCAACTCTGCATGGAACCGAACACGCCTACCGGCATTCCCTTTTTTCGAAATTCCTCCCAAATCGTGGTGCCCTGAAAAGTAGAAGGGTCCTGCCCCAGGTTATAGACACCATGCTCCTGCTTGGACAGGCCTCGATGAAAGGTAGGCCAGGTGCACCAGGGAGAAAGCTCGCCTTCATCGGAAATCTCGGTTTCCACGAGCGTACTCTCATTCAAGAAACGGCCGATGGAAGGATAGCGTGGATCCGCTGCATATTTTTTCCATACACGGATCGGCACTTCATTGATTTCGAGAAGGAGAATGGGGCGCATAAACTTCAGCATAAAGTGGGCGCTTCACCGCAGACAAGGATAGCTCTGCCTATAAAGACAATTTCACGCGACGGAGCGATTTGCGCACGCTCGCGTGTGAAAGCTCTAAGCCGCGATCTTTTGATCGTTCAGCTCTTCCGCCATCTTCCTGTAGCCTTCAATCACGGAGACAGGAGTGTAATTGAGCCCCGTAGTTAGCCGAGTAATGTCAAAACGCGTGTCACGGGGACGCTTGGCGGGAAGCACGAAATCGCTGATCGAAGCAGGCTGCACTAAATCAGGATTCCATCCGCCCTCGACTGCGATCGCCCTCAGCCAATCGTAGCGGCTGATCTTGGAATCCGATCCACCCAGATTGAATTCTCCCTTGATACCCTCGTTTACGCACTTCCAGAAAACTGCGGCCACGTCCCCTGCATACACGGGATTCTCAAACTGATCCGTAACCATTCGAAGTGTTTTACCCGCCTGGAGCATAGGCACGAACTGTGAAACCGGATTGTTGCGACCGAAAGCATAATTCCATCCGTACATCACGATCGGCCGAAGGATCAGCCAGTCTCCGGAAAACTTCCGGGTCGCGTCGTCCACCTGAGCCTTGAAGCTCCCGTAAAGGTTGAGGGGATTTGCCTTCGAGGCCTCTGAATAAGGTGCCTTGCTGCCATCGTAAACGGCATTGGAAGAAAACTGGACTATTCTGGCCCCCACCTTCTCTGCCTGCTCCATCAGAAAAATCGGAAAGTCGAGATTGGTCACCCTGGAAGAGTCCGGATTTTTTTCCACACTATCCACATTGGCGTCACCACCAAGGTTAGCGATCACATCGGGACGGAACTTGGCGATCAAACGGGCGTATTCCTCTTTGTTGGCGAAATCGAGCCCGAACATTCCCTCGATTGTTTCAAAATCAGGATGTTGATGAGCGCGGCGTGAAGTGCCAATAATCTTAATGTCCGAAGGGCGGTCGGCGTGGTTCAAGATATATTTTCCCGTCAGACCCGAGACCCCAGTGATCAACATCTTCATGTCTTACGTTTCGGCAAATCCGCCCACCCCCATGAGAAAAACACAGCAACCGACCGGACCACTTAGGATTGCATAAATCGGCTTTTCTACACGCTAGACCTCAGAGCGTGCCAAGCTCTGCTTCTCATGTGAAAATAGAGTGCTGGAGAAGCCGCAAATGCCAGCAACCCGATCAGACATCCTCTTTTCAGTGGTAGTGCCTGCCTATAACTATGGAAAAGGGCTTCTGAAGCTCGTGGACCATTTCCTGAAGAGCGGAAGAACTGATTTTGAGATCATTCTGGTGGACGACGGCAGTAAAGACGATACGCAAGAAATCTTTTCCAAGTTTAGCCATGAGCAGGTTCGCTACCACCGTAAAGAAAATGGAGAGAGAGGTGCCGCGAGAAATTTCGGCTCCGATCTTTCTCGCGGCAGATATATCGGTTTTTTCGATCAGGACGACTATCCCTTTCCTGACTTCTTCAGTGAGGCCGCCAACTGCGTGGATGAGTTCAATTCACCGGATGTTTTCTGCCTGGGAATGGAGGTACGTAACGGTGATGGAATAACCATTCGCAAAGCGGCGCACCTGCCCGATCCTTTGAACGAAAAACTCCTCTTGGGCAACCTCTTCGCCTGCGGTGGAATTTTTGTAAAAAACGAGATCATGAAACAAGTCAGGTTCGAGGAGGAGCGAGGTCTCGTGGGCACGGAAGACTGGCTGTTCAAACTCCAGCTCGCAGCCAGATATACGATCAGGTACTGGCCCCGAACATGCTGGGCATATATCGACACCGGGGAAAATAGCGTCTATAGATTCACTGAAGCCGACCTGAACAGCCGGGCAGCTCTTTTGGAAAAGTATCTGAAAGCGGATCCGGTTTTCATGGCTAGATATGGAAATCGAATCTCCGAAATTGCTGCGTTCAGAAGCGTCTACACCGCGCTTCACCTAGCGTTGTCCGGAGGCACCTTCCGGCCGGCGCAGTATCTCTTTCGAGCCCTGAAGAAAAATTATCGTGGAGCGCTGAGACCGGCCACCCTGGGTGCGGTTAAACACATTCTAAAAAACATGGTCTCCGGAGGCCCGCACAAGTGAGGTCTCGCCTTAGAACTGCGGCATCTCTGCTTTCTTCCCATCTGAGAGTGCCATTTGTGAGCACGAACATCACGTTCGGGCCCTTTGTACTTATTCGCCTTGTTTCAGCACCCATACGTGGAAAGGTGAGTGCCCTTGTGCTGGGCGCCTCGGGCTTGGGAACAGTAGGTGTCCTGCAAAACTTTCAGATGCTGATGTTTTCCTTAGGCAGCCTGGGACTGGGAAACGGGCTTACGGCGGAAATCAGCTCGAGAACAAAGTCAGGCGATCTAGACGGGGCAAACAGAGCTATCGCGGTGACATTCTCTGCCTTGTCTATCGCCTCGATATTCGCGGTGTCGGTAATCCTTCTGGGAATCTCGGCAATATCCGAGAACATTCTCGGAGACCGATCTCTCTCGAAGCTCCTATTGGCGCCGACCCTCGCGCTACCCTTTTACTGTTTCGGCACCTGCTACCTGGAAGCCATTCTTTATGGCAAAGGGATGCCCACCCAGGCGGCCGCGGCATATAAGATCTCTGCGCTCGTAGACCTTTTTGCATTCGTGCCGCTGGTTATTCTTTATGGGGTCCAGGGTGCTTCCATCGGAATCCTGGTCGCCGTCGTCTCTCATTTTACCGTCCTTCTTTTTCAGGTCCGTCGGTATTGCCCCGAATTGAAATTGTTTCGATTCGGAAGGGAGAGGCAGCTCTTTTCAAAATTTCTAAAAACCGGTCTTACGATACTATTCAGCGGAGCAGCCGCCTACGGAGGCACACTTGCAGTAAGAGCGATCATCATTCACTCACTGGGTGATGTAGTAAACGGCTACTATCAGGTGGTCATTTCACTCTCCTCGATCTACATACCCTTCATTACCAGTGGAACCTGGGTTCGCCTCTACCCTCAGGTGGGTGGGCAAGGCCTTGATGATTCCGTCGGGGAGGAGGTCATCGGAGCTCTAGTCTATTCCGCGTTGTTCGCGTCCATCAGCCAATGCCTTCTTCTTGTGGCGCCCGATCTGATCATCAAAACGCTTTACTCCTCGGAGTTTTTAGCCGCGACCCAGATTGTGCCGCTGCGTCTGATTGGTGACTACGGATTCATAGTCTCCCAGCCCATCCTGGGTGTGCTGCTGGGCCTCCGTGCGAGAAGAGCCTACCTAGCGCTACTCATCTGCAGCCAGGTACTGTTTGTAGTCTTGGCCCAGGCCGCCAGTGGGCAGGGTATTCTCGGGCCAGCGGCCGCCTACGCCATTTCCAATATTGTCTTGATGGCCATCAGTCTTTTCTGGTTCTACACAAAAGTCGGCTCGCTTCCATCGATCAGCAAAAACAGACTTCGCTTGATGGGGCTTATTTTCATGCTGCTGATGGCGGTTATCGTTCAAGGAGCGCTGCTGGCGACAAACCTAAGCTTTGCCTGGCGGATACTATGGCTGGCGGCGGTGTCGGGAGCTGGATTTTTTATTCTGCAAGCGATTCAGAACAAGGCAGCTCTGAAAACAAAAAGCGCCACCAGCTAACTTAGCCCCGAAGGCCCCTGAGAAACAGATATGCCTTTCCTCGCCACGTGAGGGCCCGGCGCGAATCAAAAGATCGCTCTTTTACCTGAGAAAACTCTTCTTTGAACCGGCTGATTCCTTGAATCTCACGATCCTGTGAGTCTGGCACATAGCCTCCGAGGTCATAGGTATCGAATCCAGCTTCTTTGCAGAACAGGATGTCCTTCCAGTGGTGCCACCTGTTCAAACGCCCCAGACGAGCCCGCTCCTGGGCATCTAACCCTTCGGACAGCCTCATACTGGCAGAGTAGAGCAATCTAGCCCTCTTCCCAATGGTCACATATATGTGCCACCCAAGAACCTTCCCGGATTCACGATCGTTAATTCGGGTAGCCATCAGCGCCCCCGCTTCGGCGTATGCCTTCAATCTGGCAGCACTGACAGCCTGCAAGCCCCGAAGTTGGGCAAATCTCCTGAAAAAATCGCAGAACTCATTTAAGACCTGGGCGTCTGGAACCTTCCACGAGAAAAACTCGGCGCCGTCTTTAGCGTCGGCCCTCCTGATTTCGTAGGCCGTTTTCTTCGATAGCTTCGCTTGAATGTCGTCTATTGAATCGGTCAAGTTAATCAGCAGGGTAAAAAACTCGTGGCTTCCGGAACCCTCGGAACCGGGCATCTGAAAAGAAAAAAGAACGTCAATATCAGAGGGGCAATCCTTCGCAGGTGAAAACCATTGCTCACCAAACCTCACATATTTTCCTTTAAAGCTAATCATTCCGGCTTTCTTGCAAGGTAATGTAGCCAAGGATCGCTGGAACGATCCGCGATTTGAAATCCAATGCTATCTCCACTTGCCTGGGAATAAACTTTTGTCCCCTGAAATCCCACCCCTTCAAGTTCTTCTTTCTGATGGCTCGCGGTTTGATAGGAAAATTTCATTTGAAAGCTCCCGGAACCATCTCTAATCAGCTCTTGGGACCCGCGGATCGCGGATCCATAGTCCGGATTGTAGAATCTAAATTCAACGAAACGCCGGAGACTCCTCCAGGTTTTCAACGGATTCAGATGGAAAGAGAGTTTGTGATGGCGTCTCAAATCGAAATGCAGATTGTGAGTGGAAAGAAAGAAAAAACCTCCTGGCCTTAACACACGATAAACCTCCAGCAACACTTTCGTACGATCACTCAAATCCACGAAATCAATTCCGTTGTAGCTGAAAAAAACGAAATCAAACGAACTGTCGCCCAAAAAGTCCAGATTCCTGGCATCTCCCAAACGAAAGGTCTTCCCTTCCTTGTCGTCGAATCGCTTTCTGCAATGCTCTACCATTCCCTCAGAGTAATCTATGCCGAGATACGAACGGCAGATCGGCCTGAGGTGCACAGTGGTTCGGCCGGCCCCCACACCTAGATCAAGGACATCAGCCTCCGCCAGAAACGCCTTGAGTTCCGCCATCACCTTCGCTTCCGCAATCTGGAGACCCAGCGCTGAGCTTCCATACGACTCAACTACGGTCTTCTGCCCGATGTTTTCCCTGTTAATGTCCACCCACTCCTCCAACGAGCTTTTCCGGCAAAGAGATCCGCCTAAAATCGTCCCAATGACTCAAAAAATCTGACGCCTCACAAAACGATGCGCCCTCCCGTTGGATGCGCTCCAGAGCCCGAAGTGCGAACACGGGCTTAAGATCAAAGTCATGGGAGTGCACGAAAGCTGAAACCAATCCTTTTTCTCTACCGATAATCTTTCGAAGATGACGAATGAAGTCATCCGGAAAGGGGGTGTCATGGCAGCCGATCAGGTTCTGTACGGCGGCGATTTTATCCAAAACTATGACCGCCTCACCCGGCAGCACCTTGGCTAGCTGGAACCAGAAATAAGTATTTGCCTGCTGAAACCAGGGTGAGTAAGACACAGAAGCATCTAACTTGAAGCCCCTTTCAGCAAGCAAGGCGTACAACTCAGGCGCCTGAAACCACCAGCCACCAGAGTAAAAAGGGCCAAGCTCAAGGCCCATCCTTTTAAACCATTCCAACTCCGCATCAATCTGTTTCTCGATCGATGCAATGTCATAGAGTCCACCCCTGATCTGCATCGGGGTTTCTTGATACCTCTCAGGCTCAAAGGCATAGTGACCGTGGAAACCAAGCTCCGCCAGCTCACAAACCTTCAGCATTCTGTCCGCGAGCTCTCGATCTCCCATTCCCCGGCCTTTGGCACCATCCCTCACTCTGGGGTTAGCACCACTCATCAATGTGGCAAGTGCCTTCTTTCCCGTCAAACTTCGGTAGTCTCTCAGAAACTGGATGAACGGCAAAAAGTAGGCATCTTCAAAAAGTGATTCTGTATGAAAGGTGTAGGCGATATTCAGCTTAAGTCCTTTCGGAAGCTCCTGGGGAAAGATCGAATAGGCTGCCTGCTTTGCCAAATTCTTGATACTCACGCCTCTCTCCTTGGAGCATAGAAGTGAAGTTCCCTCTCCCGAATCTCGGATGGCCACCTGATCCATATATTCTGTGTTTCGATAAGGTCAGGGTATAGAGAACACATTGGAGAAGAGTGGGGCATCCTGGCGATCACTGAATGAATCCGGCTCGTCAGGACTAATTTTTTCCACAAATAAGGCATCAGGTGAACCCGATTCACGGACGCTCCATGAATCTCAAACTTCGAGAGCAGCACACCTTTTCGCACTTTTCCCCATATCGCATTTCCATGAGACTCAAAGAATGCGGAAGCATCTCCCGATGAGATATCAGGCGCCATGGCAACATTCCTGAAATTGATCAGGCTCACGTGGGAACCCCATCCGCCTCTTAGAAGAGATAAACTTCGCGTTTCCAGTCTTTGGCCCTCGGCACCGGTAAACTCAGAAAGGGAAACGGAAAATCCTCCGCCTTCGTTGGTTGCCCTCCCATCCGTGGGGAAGTACCGTCCACGGAAATAGAAACCCTTGGGTAGCGCGATCCCTTCACTTCTTTGAATTTTCGAATCCAGTCCCACGATCATTTTTCCCAAAGCCTTTGATGGGCCTCCCAATACTTTTGAATAGGAAACATTTCACGTACCCTTTCCCGGCCCGCCTGGCCCAGTCTCATTCGCAAGTCCGAGTCGGAACCTAGTTGATCAAGCGCGCTGGTGATTGATGCCGAATCTTGAAAGGGCACCACAACGGCATTCACTGAATTTTCTATAAATTCAGGCGCAACGCCAGACAGGGTAAAGATCGAAGCTCTCCCGGCTGCCAAGGCCTCCAGGTAGACCTGTCCAAAAGCCTCACAGCTCGAATTCACGGGCACGTGGGCAAAGATATCAATCACGGAATAGAAGGCCGGCATGTCCTGCTCGAAATCCACCTCCCTATAGGATTCCTGTGGTAGCCCCAACAGCAAATTCCTGACCTCGGACCGGTACGAACCCACCGTTGATCCAGCAAGCACAAGAACAGCCCCAGGCTCCTTTGAAAGGAATTTTTGGAAGGCCGGAATCAGGTACTGCAAGCCTTTGATTTCAAGGGATCGGCTGACAGCTCCCACCAACAGATCGGCCTTGCCAATCTGATACTTGTTTCGAAGTTTTTCCAATCGCTTCTGATCCTGCACCACGAAATCTTCTACTCGCACTCCAAATGGAATCTTCACAATCTTTTCTTCCGGCACCCCTTCGAGCTGATTCAGCACCCTTCGCCCGTTTTCGCAGGTTGCCACGATCTTTGTGGACAGCTTTTGGGCCATCCAATCGTACAGCCGGCCATGCTTGAACTTGTGGTGATAAGGATCGGAGTGATGTCTGGTGTGAAATCTCTTCGGCACCCCGATCAATGCCGCCGCCCACAGCCCAGCTAGATTGGCATGCAGTAGATGAGTGTGCACCACCTCAGCCCGAATGCGCCCTAACCTCCACGCAAGGAGGAGAATGTTTTTCAGCAACGAAACCCAGCCTTTATGGCCTATCACCGTCACCCCGACCCCTTTCGAAAGCAGAGCTTCGGCCAGAAGGGGGCGTGAGCGACAAAGAAAGAAAAAATGAAGGTCGAACCGCTCCGTCAACGCCTCTTCTGCCAAGGCCTCTATTGCTGAGGCCGCAGTTATATCCGAAGCCACCACTGCAACCACGGGCTTTTGTTTTTGCTGAAAAACAGGCATCTGATTTTACAGAATATCGTTCACCTAACTCCAGAGATAGTCCCATGAGTACCGTGTACCGGGGGCACTGTGACTCTTAATCTGTTCCCTGGTAATCTAGAAAAAATGAGAACGACCGGTCGGAGCTGGATACTGCTGCTGGCGGCAATTGCGTTTGCCGGTCTCCTGCCATTCGCCTTAGACCTCGTGCAGATTCTTGGATACAAGATTCCCATTCAAGACCGAGCGAACGACTACACGAAAGCAGTTATTCTTTCGGTAACCCTAGGTATCATTATCTTCGGCCTTCCCGTTCGCTCGGACGACAAAAAAAATCTTCTGATTCTGTGGATGGCAAAATCTTTTGTGTGCCTGGTAGTGATGCTCTTTTACGAGTGGAACTATGGCCTGGACGCCTTCTGGTACTTTGAGAAATCTCAATCGCCTTACTCCAGCTACGGTGAGCTCGGATTTGGAATGGGTACCGAGAACATCGCCGCCGCGCTCTGGTACTTCGAAAACAAGATCCTCTCTCTCGGTTCGTTCCACAGCCAGAAAATCCTCTTTTCCTTCCTGGGACTGCTGGCGATCTTCATTTTTTATCGCGGTCTAACGTATCAGGTCTCAGACTTGTCGCCTCGCACCCTCCTTTATATAGGCCTTTTCCCCTCAGTGCTGTTCTGGTCCTCCACTTTGGGAAAGGATCCGGTGAACCTTCTCGGCTCTTCGCTTTTCTTCTATGGTGCTTTCGCCACAATCAGAACAAAGAATTTCTTGTTCCTTCTTTCCGTCGGCGCCGGGCTTTTACTCACAGCGTCCATCCGTACCTGGCTGGTTCCGATGCTGATAGTGCCGTTCATCATTGGAGCCACAATTTCGATTCCCAGCCGCGCAGTTCGCTGGTTGGCAGTTATAGGCATTGTTGGGGGGCTCCTTTTTGGCCTGCAACAAGCCGGTAGAATGATTGCAGTAGAGAGTGTGGAGGTTCTGTCCCAGGTAAATCAGGTTTCGAGGTCATGGGCTTACGGGGGATCGGCGGGATATGTTCCCCAGCTAAACTCCTGGTCGGCAATGCTTCAGTTTCTGCCTCTGGGAATGTTCACGGCTCTATTTCGCCCGCTGCCAGGAGAAGTTCTTAACCCATTTGGATTACTGGCGGGCTTGGAAAATGCCGCCATTCTCTTCTTGCTTTACGTCGCCATCCGGAAGCCGGCGAGAAACGCATGGAGCAGTCCTGTGGTGATCGCACTTGGATCATTCATACTGATCTGGAGCATGACCTATGCTTTCATTTCACCCCAGAACCTTGGGGCCGCCGTTCGCTTTCGCCTGCAAGTGATGCCGATGATGATTTTTCTTCTTCTCTACGTCCCGAAAGCCGTCAGGCCGCGCGTAATTTCGAATCCCCGCGAGCGTCGAAATAGTACGGAGAGTACATAAGGAACATTTTGTCGTCATGCTGGTTGAGCACGAGGCCGATCTGAGTGCTCACGCCAAAGCGAAGCTTTTCAACGGTCTGCTCCACACTCCGCACAGTAGTGAAACGAGATAGCACAGTAAACATCACGAGATCGGATGCCGCCGCGATCGGGACCACCTCGGAGTAGGGAAGGGCCGGCGGCGTATCCACAATGATGAAATCGTAGTAATGCTTCATGGCCTCCAAAAGCTCATGAAAGGTTTCGCCCGCCAGAAGTTCCGAACTTGTCACCGAATACTGGCCGGCGGGGAGAAACTCGAGCATATCCGAGATCTTCCGCACAAGCGGCTTGTCATGCTGGGCCTTGGGAGCCATCAGGTATTCAGATACGCCCTTCTCATTGGCAAATCCCAACGAATTGGAAAGAGACCGCATGCGAAGATCAGAGTCCACGAGGAGCACTCGTCGGCCGCTCATTGCCAGATACTTGGCCATATTGGAGGCGATCGAGGTTTTTCCCTCTCCGGAGGTACAGCTCATCACAGAAACCACTCTGGGCTTGAGCACGCCTTGGTTCAGGAGCCCGTTCACTCTTACTCTCAGATTCTTGAACACGATATCCTGCAGGGAATCGGGCTCAATCTGAATGTCATGCATCAGATGCTTGCTTCGCCGGTTCAACCAGGGAATCAGGCCGATCAGATAATGAAGCCACAGGGAGCGGCGGCGCTTTCCGAATACAGGAATACTTCCCAAGTAAATCAAGCGAAGACCAGCAAGCTCAGTGGTGGAGCGCACCACCGGATCGTAGTTTTCCAGGAAGAGAGCAAGTAGGCCCGCCACCACCACCGCCACTAAACCACGCTTCATCACCGTGGAAATCAGGTTTCTCGCCGCGCGAGCGGAACCTGGTATAGCACGCTCGAGAATTCGGGCTTTGTTCTGGGCGGAGATGCGCTGGATGTCGAGCGACATGGCTTCTTTCTTCAGCTCGGAGTACATGGTGTACTCCACCTCACGCTTCTTGATCAGGCCCTCTACCAACCCCTGGTTGCCCGGCGCCTTTCTCGCGTTATTCATTACCTGTGTGAGCACTCTCTGATTGGCGGCAATGCGAAGGCGCTGCAGTTTTGCTTTCTGCTCCAAGGCCTCAAGGGCGGCAGCCCCTCCAAATTTATCGATCGCGCCATTGGAAACCATACCCTCTTGGGCCTTGCTGGCCGCAATGATGGTTTCGGTTTCCATCAAGTCCCGCTGCAATTCAATGATTTCTCTATCTAAGTTGGCAGCCTCGGTCGAGCTGCGACCGATAATCGAACCGAACTTATACTCCTGCTCCTTACTATTGAGCTGTTCTGACTGAATTCCCTCGTCGATTTCACGAAGGCGCTTTTCCACGGCATCGATCTCGGCCTGAAGAAATTTTTTCGCCATTAAGATATCGCTGGCATTTCGTTCTGCGATCGCCTCAATCAGAGTCTGTGCGATTATGTTCACTAGCGCGACTGCATTTTCCGGGCGCTCATGGGTCATGGCCACCCGGATGATCTCGTTCCCCGACCGGCCGGCATCCAGTGCACCCAGGAAAAGGCCGCCGATCTCCACAGGATCGTTCAGATCATGAACTTGTTCTCCGAGCAGCTCCACGAACTCTTTTGCCTTGCCGTCCTTAATGAGAATACGTGCGGCGCTCTCCGCGAAATTTCGGCTTCCAATCAGAAGAAGATATTTTTCAATCACCGCGCTTTGGTCCACGTAGCCATAAGTCTGAGAACCGCTCAGGCGCTCTGCAACAGCCTGTACGGCATTGCTCTGCGAGTTTTCCAGAATGATCGTGGTGGACGCTGTATAGGAAGGGTTCTGCCGGAACTTCCAAACCGTGAAAATCGAAGTGCATAGGAAGAAGACGATAAACAGCCACAAATTCCTGCGAAGGAATTCTACCAGGCTCCGGAGCGTGATCTCGCTTTCGAGGCGTGTTTGCTGTTTCATCCTATCCTTGGCTCACAAATCAAAGCGTTCTTGCTCTGACGCAAACTCTTCGTCAAAGAGGGGTATCTCCTTGAGGCCATAGCCACTTATCCAGAAATTTCCACCTCGCTCCATGCCACAGTGGTCAAAATTAATTAAAGAGTTTTGATCGGCTTCTTCCTTTTTCCCAAGAACGCGCTACGATAACGTGTATGAAAAAGAGCCCGATCAAATTCTTTGCCTATATTTCGCTGTTTTCTTACCTGTTTCAGGTGGCACCCGCTCACGCCGCCGACGCCGCCCTAGAAAGCATGGTTTCCAGGCTGAGAGGGCAAACAACCCTGCCCGAAGCACCGGCGGCCGAGTTCGTGCTTAGGAAATACCCCGGAGAAAAACTTATACCCGTACGCATCCTCGGTGGAGTGAATCGCCCTGGAATCTATTATCTTCCAGAGGGCACCGATCTTCTTACGGCTATCTCTCTTTCTGCCGGCCTTTCCTCCGATGCCGATCTTCATAAAGTGCATCACGCTCAAGGCAATAAGACGGGATCCACCACTCGCACCCTTCATGAAATGTTTGAAGATCCGAAGTTGAATCCCAAGCTCGCCGCCAATGATCTTCTCTATGTGGAAGAAACGCAGCCAGTGCTCAGCAACAATACCATGCTCCTGCTCACGGCGCTTTCCAGCATCGTGGGCATTACTTTGGGTGCCATCGCCATCAGCAAAACAAAGTAGCCAACACGAGCCATGGAGAAATCCCCATATTTTAGACCCTGAATTTGAATCAAATGCCACACATGCTAGGCTTTTGCCTACCGCCACGGAGGAGCTGGATCCATGCAATACAATCCTGAGATGATCTTTCGCCGCATTGGCTCGGAATGCGTGGTGGTTCCCACCGGCAAGAATGTAGATGCCGTGCGCTCCGTATTTACCCTCAACGAGTCCGCCTCCTTCATCTTGGAAAAAATCAAAGAGGGAAAGAATCGCGAAATTATTCTAAAGGAGCTGGAAGAGGCTTTCGATTGCGAAGGCACCAGCTATGGAGAGTGGCTGGATGGAATCATCGAAGATTTCCGCTCCCATAAAATCGTCCTGTAGCTCCTGCAGCTCTTCGCGGCCCGAATCCACTCCATCCCCGGCCATCGAAGGCTGGAGCGGTAGACCCACCGGCGCCTATCGTGAGTTCAGTGATAAGATCTATGCCACTGTGGGGGCCAATAGAATTCCCCTTAATGCCACGATCGAGCTTACAGAGAACTGCAATTTTCGCTGCGTGCACTGCTACCAGGGCAAGAACAAAGCCCGGGCCATGCTAAGTGGCGATCAATGGTGCAATCTCCTCGACCAGTTTGTGGCGGCAGGGAGTTTCTGGCTGCTGATCACGGGCGGAGAACCGCTTCTACATCCTGAATTCGAACGCATCTACAGGCATGCGATCTCCCTCGGTTTGATCACCACGGTTTTCACCAACGGCAGGCTGGTGAAAGAGGAGCACATCAAGCTCTGGCAGGAGCTTCCCCCCTTCGCCGTGGAGATCACGCTCTACGGGAAAGACGAAGAAACCTACGCCGCCGTTACCGGCACGAAGAATTCTTTCTCGAAAGTGATCGAGAACGCAAAAAAGATCCGCGCCGCCGGAATTCCGCTGAAAATGAAATCCGTGGCCTTTCACCCCCTCTATGGGCAGATGAAAGAGCTGAAGCGCATTGCCGAGGAAGAAATCGGCGCCCCGTTCCGCTTTGACACTAAAATCGACCCGGGAATCTATGGGGATTCTTTCGATGAAATCCGCCCCACCGCCGAAGAATCCGTGCGCCTGGAGAGGGAGATTGTGGAAGGGGAAGCAGTCAAACTCGATCTAGGCACTCTGCTGGCCTCCAACCGGAAGAAGCTCGAAGAAACAGAAAAGCTCAATATGCTTTATCACTGCGGAGCAGGCCGAAATGCCTTCTACGTGGATTACCAAGGCTGGGTGCACACCTGTTCTTCTGGCCGCCTCTTCGAAGAAAAGATCGATCTCACCAAGATCTCGTTTCGGGAGGCCTGGGAGCTTCGCCTTCCGGCGATCGTTTTCCAGGAGGCGAAGAATCGCGATCCTGTTTGCAAAACCTGCGAATATCGCCCGATGTGCAGCGCCTGCCCGGCCACGGCCAAGCTGGCCACGGGATCCAAAGAAGGCCGCCCCACCTATATCTGCCAGCACACCATGGCGCGGAAAATGATGCTCTTTCAAGAAGGAGAAGCGAATGCCCCCAAAGCCTAAGAAGAAGCTTGTGAAGCCCGAAATCAAGAAAGTTCCCCTCGCCATCGAGCAGGCTGTGCTCGCTGGCTGCAAAATGAGCACGATGAGCGCAGGTCCTGGCAGCGCCGGAAACGTTTGTAACGACAACCTAGGCATGGGTATTAAACAACCGTGCAGCGCCTATGGCTGCTGAGGCAGGGAATTCTAAAACTATCTCTGTGGCCGGCATCTCGCTTGAAATCACCGGCTTTCACGGCAGCTGGCCCTTGCCAACCTTCCCGCTTTTTGAGAATTGCGGCGGCGAGATTCGCGATCAATGGAAAATGGAAATCACTCATGCCCCACTGCCGGACATTCGTGGTGACTTGAGCTTTGATTCCGGGGAGAGCTGGGCAGGTTATGCGCTCTCCGATACCGAATTCGATCTCGTGCAGATGACAAGAGACGGGGAAGGGAAGCGCAGGCCGCAGGGCCTCCTCCGGATTGATTCCCGCAAGCGCCATGCCCGGCTCTTTGATACGCGCGGTATCGGCCTCTCATATCCTTTTGACGAGCTTTTTTTCCTGAACGCCTTTTCCTTGAGTTCCAGTCTTTTGGTTCACTCCTGCGCCACAGAAAGAAATGGGGCGGGATATGTATTCTGCGGAGTTTCCGGAGCCGGCAAGAGCACGCTCGGGAAAATCCTCCAGACCGCGGGATGGAATGTTCTCTGTGATGAGAGAAATGCAGTTTGGAGAAGTGGAGCGGGGGCCTTTCAACTCAGCTCCACACCCTGGTATGGAGGAGGAGAGATCTGTAAGAACGCCTCCTTTCCACTGCGGGCCATGATCGCGTTGAACCCCGCCCACGAAGGATTCTCGCTCGAAAGGCTTTCGCTGGAGAATTCCATCGCTGCACTTTTTCCCACCCTGTTCCTGCCTCAATTTTCACAGTCAGGGATCGATAGAAGCTTGGACACGTTGAAAGAACTGCTGCTTCAGGTGCCGGTCCTCCAGCTTAACTACGCAAAAGACTCCGTGGACATTGCCGAACGGCTTGCGCAGTTTTCCCAAGGATATGGAGAGGAAATCTTCAGTCGTGCTACGGCATCGCGAAGCAACAATCTATCCTTAAGGTAAATTCGAAGCTCACAGTCCTGGTAATAGGCGGAGCGAACCGGCCGCCTGAGGCCCAGCTCGTAGCCAAGAGAATCAAGCTTGGAGAAGGAGAACAGCTCTCTTTTTTCCGCTACTTCCAGCCGCTCTCCCCTCACCTCCACCACAATTCGCTCTCCTCCGCGCCCGAACACTTCGGGAAACACCACAAAAGCGGCCACTTCGGGCAGCAGATCGCCCTTGAAACACTTCTCCACCGGCACGTGATAATCGGAAAGGCAGGAGAGAAGGGCCCAAGGTGCACCAGGAACTGGGAGCTCTTTGGTATGAACAAAATGCGAGTGCTTCAGCTGCGGGAGCGCAAAAGGATCCACGCCTTCTATCTGAAATCCCTCACTCTCCGCCAGTAAAAGCGAGCTCACGAAGCCGGATCCGCAGCCAAAATCAACTAACCGCCCCGTTACGCGAAATAGCTCCGCAAGCAGGGCAATATCCTGCCTTGAAGGGGTAAACCAGGTAACAGGTTCTGTTCCCGTGAAATCGATTTCTTTCAATTGTCTGAAATCAACGGAAGCAAGATTGCGCTGAGGGGTTCTGTAGTACTTATCGGTAAATTGCCTGGGCCACTTGCACCACTTAGCCTCGAAAAGTGCACAGTGATCGCAGTTCGGAAAGCAGGTAATTCCCAGCTTGTCCTCAAAGCATTCCGGCAAAAACGAATAGAGTGGGAGACCATTATGATCCGCCACCAGGCGTTTCATCACCTCCGAAGCAAGCCTGTGATACTCTGGAGTTAGCAAATGTTTCTGCCAATGGAGCCTGAGATCCAGCTCCGTGGGTGTGTGCTCGGCCACGTAGCGTTCGATGGTAGAAAGCGAAAGGGCCAGCTCCTCCCCCGAGTTGAATTTCAGGTTGGCAACTAGCAACTCATGAGGAGTAGGCATTGCTGAATTTTAAGGAGACCGCCCGGAGATTTCAATCTCTCCTCGGGCCCTGGGATCGAGTTTGCACGTTTATCGTGGCTCTTTCCGCGCTTCAGGCCGCCGTACTGGCGGGAATCGGGATGCAAGCCGGCTCCTCTGCTTTGATCGTGGGCATGGGCGCGGCATTTGGATTCTTCCTGCGAATCTCCCACCAGCTTGGAACAGATCTGCTGTTTCGCTCGCGCCTTCGGGCTGCGCTCCTTCGCTCTTATGACCGCATTTTTGCGGGAGGAAGAAGTTTGCTCACCAATCTGCCTCCGGCGGATCTCCTGCAAAGAATGGGCGCGGATCTTCCAAGTTTCATCGAAGCCCGGTTTTATGCGCGGCTGGAAATGGTTTCGGGTTTGGCTGCCTTCGGGATTATTTTTTTTGCGCTTGCGGCTACAGCACCTCTGCGCTTGATTTCAGTTCTTCTGATTGGCGGTGCTGCGGTGGCCCTGGCACAGATCGCAAGAAGGCTGCTTGCAGCCTGGAGTGCGGAGCGAGCCCAGCTCGCCGCAGAGATCTTCCGGAAAGAGAAAAATTTCGTGGAGGGCATGGACCACTTGCGAATTTCCGGTCGCTATTCGTCCCTTCGCGGTGAACTGGAAAGAATCTACCAGGAGCGTCTTGGCCTGGAGAACCGATTCGCGCTGGTGGACAATCTGCTCACGTCCTCTCACTGGGCGCTGAGATATCTTGTGATGCTCGGCTTCGCCTCCTTGCTCGCGCTTCCCGCAGGCTTCGACCCCAAGAGCATCTTCTGGCTCTATCTATCTTTGGGAGCTGCGGCCCAAATAGGCTGGGGCTGGCAGAAACTTCTCTTGTCGGAAGCCCATTTCAGAAGAGCTGGAGAGGTGATCGACCCCAAGGCCGACACGGATCACCGCGAGCGGAGTCGGGGCGGCGCATTGCTCGCACAAAAACTGGAAATATCCTTCGATCCACGAAAGTTTGAGAGGTCGGCCGCCCTCGGCCCCTTCGAGCTGCTGTGGATCCCCGGTGATCGCGTATGGATAGAGGGAAGAAGTGGAGCCGGGAAAACCACTCTTCTACGTAGCCTTGCCGGCCTTCATTCTTCCTGGCGGGGACGTATCGAGGTACCGGATTCCATCGGATTTGTTCCTCAAAATCCCTTTTTCTTTGAAGGCGAGTCGATTGCATACAATCTGGAAAGCTCCCCCCTCGACCAGGATTTACTCGAGGCCCTGGGACTGAAAACCTTCTTCGATTCACTTCCGAAAGGCCAAAGCACCACTCTCGGCCCCGAAGGAGTGAACCCCTCCCGTGGCCAGCGTATTCGGCTTGCGGTTTACCGGGAGCTGATGCGAAGGCCCTCCCTCCTTTTGCTTGATGAGCCCCTCGCCGGCCTTGACAGGCAATCGGCAAAGGCACTCCTTAAAGCATGCCGGATATGGATGGCCGATGGGATTCTCTGCGTATGCGAACACCGCAAAGATGCCTGCGCCTGGCTCGAGCCCACACAATCTCTCTCTCTCGACACCTCCAGGGAAACGGAATGGACCAGCGCAACTGTATAAGAGCAAAGCAGCTTTATCGGCTGGAGCAAATACCCCCCCCGCTCACTGAAGCCCTTGAGCTCGCCTCCGGCCTGGAAGAGTCCACAGGACTCAGAGCCCGCGCGACCGAACTTCTGCTGGATGCCGGGATGGGACTCGAAAAGATACCCGAGCCCCTGCGAGAATCTTTTTTTAAGCAAGTGTGGCGCACTCAACAGCTTCAGTCTGCCTACAGTAAAATCGCCCAGGCGCTCCAGCACGCAGGAGTAGAGCATATTCCCCTGAAGGGAATCTGGATGAACCATAGGCTCCACTCCAATCCTTCCCTTAGATACTGCTCGGATCTGGACCTCTGGGTTCAGAAAAAAAACATCCGGAAGGCAAAAGAGGTGATGCGCTCTCTTGACTTCCAGGAAGCAAATCGCGCCCACAACTGGCTTCACTTCCATCATGCATTTCTTCCGAAGGAAACCGGCCCCATGGTGGAGCTCCATTCCGCCCTTTCCATTCCCGATTTCACCCGGATCCCCTCGAACGAGGTATGGAAACGAAGCCATAGCCTGGGAGAAGGCCTCGCACGAGAGCTCAGCACCGAAGACCAGCTTGTATATATCTTTTATCACTCCGCCCTCCATCTCTTCGATCGCCCGTCACGCTTTCTCGACCTTACCGATATCTGGCAATGGGCGGAAAATCGGGGAGTGAAAACAGACACCTTGCTTCCCCTGGCCACGAGCTGGCAATGCCGGAAGCTCTTCCTCCTGTCCCTAGGCGCCTGCGGCTGGATGATGGAACGTGAACTTCTGGGCGACGCCGCCGAGGTGGAGGCGAGAAAGCTCTTTGTGGGCCTTTTCGGAGATGATTCGCCGAGGAAAGTCCTTAGAGCCCGCTTCGCCGACAGCCCCTGGCCCCTGATCAGAGGTATTCTTCACCCGCAACGGATTCTCGGAGGCCTTCTTGACCGACTGGAAACTCGTTGAAGAAATTCTGGGCGCGGGAACACCGGTAGAGGTGGAGGTGAGGGGCACCAGTATGTATCCCGCTCTATTCTCGGGAGAGAAAGTTCTGCTCGAACCCCTGAAAGACAAATCCGCGGAAGCAGGAAAATGCTACCTCACTCGGTCGCAGGGCATTTATCGCCTCCACAGGGCAAAGATGGAAAATGGAAGTCTCACCACCCGGGGAGACAACCTTGAATTCCCCGATCCCGTTCCGGAAGCCTGGCTGGGAGAATTGATCTCTCATAAGCGCACTTGGAAAGGAAAAGCCCGCCGAGCGATTCAGGGCTTGCAGCTTCTCACGGCCGAAAAGATCTCGTTCTATCTCCTCATGGCATTCATCGCACTCATGGGAGCCGCGATCTTTCCCTGGGGTGAAACCAACAAGGTGCAGATCAGCGATCTTCTGATTCTGTTCGCCGGCATTCTCGCCTGTACCTCAGGACTACTTCCCAAACACTCATCTCTCATCTCCATAGCGGCCCTGCCTTTTGCTGCCTGGGGACTCCTCTCGTCTTTCATGAATGGCCGGGGCCACCTCCCTGCACTCGGGCAACTCGAGCTGGCTCTAATTCCACTGCTGGTTGCTCATATAGCGAATAGCGAAGAAAAGATCCTGATGCTGCTGCGGCTCTGGTGCGCGTCTGCCTCTGCGCTCTGTGCCGTTGCATTGGCCGGAGTGGCCCTGGATTATGCCGGGATTTCGAATGCCCTGGCCGGCATGGGTGGCGCACTCGGGCTTTCTTTCCGGCCGAAGGGGATCAGCCTATCCACCAATCTATTGGCCTCTCTCTCCTTGGCGCCGGCACTTTTACTCCTGAGCGCTATCGGAAAAGATCTCTTCCGGAAAAAACTGCGCGCGCTTCTATTGATTGCGCTCCTTGCCTTCTTTCTCCTTTCGTTCTCCCGCACTCTGCTTGCGCTGGCATTCGGGACGCTTTTTGTTTTTCAGTGGCCCAAAAGGGCGAATATAGCCTTGGCCTCGGCCCTATTCGCCCTTCTCGCTCTTTCTGTTCGTTATGAGTGGGCCCGGCCAAGTGGAGAGCTGGCCAAGCCATTTTCGGAAGGGATCCGCTGGACGATTCAGAAGCAGGCTACGGAACACTTTCTAAAAGCGCCGCTCTTCGGTATCGGCCCAGGAGAAAAAGTGGCCGCCACAAAAGGCTATAACGGGCCGGCTGGATCGCCGGAAAGCTGGCGATCCCACAATACAGCTCTCGGCTTGCTTGCCACCCAAGGAGTGCCCGGACTCCTGACTTTCTTTTTCTTCGCATTCCTGGTGGCTCGGACTCCCTCCCGGGACAGCCGTCTTTCCCTCACGCTTAAAGCAACCCTATACGCGATGCTATTCGACTCACTCTCCGTTGATAGTGAACGATTCCGGCACCTCTGGCTTCTATTCGGCCTCTGTGTGGCCGCCTATGAGGTGGGGAAAAGGTCTTCGCGGCCAAAGAGCGCGGGCCAGCTTGAAGGATCGGTGAGCCTGCCGCTCCCCTTCGGACGGAAGTGAAAAAACACCATGTCACAGAAATCGCCGCTGCGTGCTTTCGGAAAAGCCTCTCTATAGTGCCATTGCGCGCTCCCGGAAAATAAGATTCCCTCTCCGGGCTTGAGCTCATGCATGGAAAAATTCACTTCGCGCTTCACGCTCTCTTCCCAGTTATCGTCTTGAAACTCTCCCTCCCTCGGCCAGATTTGAAAAACGCAAGCGATGGTT
>CAZTCD010000022.1:0-10188 GCA_964612065.1 uncultured Bdellovibrionales bacterium
CTCACCTCACATTCCTCAGCACCCAGCTCGGTGTCGTTTTTTATGAGTCAACGCGCCCGGGGCAGGTGTCAGGGGCGACACGCTTTTTCGTCAGGTCAGGTGTGGTATCATGAAAAATAGTCGTCCCCTTTCAGAGGTACGTTGGCAGATGGGAATCGATTCCAATAGCGCAAGACCGGAAAAGTCCCTTGTATTGAACGCCTTTCTCGAATCAACCCGGGATTTCCTTGAGATCGACGGATCCAGGCCCATGGTGGTTTTTGTGCGCGGGCATAAAGCGCTGTTGCCGGCGATGAGAGCGGAAGTATTCGAGGAAATCGAGGGCGTAGCTTCCGGCGAAGACAAGCATATCGTATTCGATTTCTCCGAGCTGGCGGCTCTGGGCGTGGAGTGGAACTGGGTTTTGGCACAGTTGGCTGCCGTCCAAAGGGCACGCGGAAAAAAAGTGGCGGTAACCAATGCCTCGCCGGCGCTGAAAAAATACCTTATTGCCCAGGGCCTCGATTCCGCTCTTTTGATTGGCGAAAATATCTCCGTGGTTTGCCGGAGCCTGGGCCTGGAAGGGGCCTGCGAGGCGAAGAAAAGCGTGAGCGTGGATCTCATCAATCCCTTCCTGGGATCGCTGATACAAGTGTTTGAAGCGCAGATCAGCAGGAAGCCCATAGCGGGAACCGCTTATGTGCGGGAACCCGGGTCGCAGGCAATGGGCGATCTTTGCGGGGTGATCGAGGTGAACAGCCCGAACCTGCAGGGGCTGGTGGTTTTCAGCTTTCCCAAGGCAACGATCCGGAACTTTGTAAGCGCAGTACACGGCGCCGAAGATGCCGGCAATCCTCTGTTCCTGAAGGACTCCATCGGGGAAATCACCAATATCGCTTTTACCCGCGGAAAAACAGAGCTCAATGCTCAAGGGTTTGGCATCAAAGGAGCCCTTCCTTCCACGTTCGAGCGTGAAAAGCTCAATGAAAGCTTTCCTGCCTATCTCGGTCCATCGATCACGGTGCCCTTCACGAGCGACCTTGGAGATTTCTTCGCAGAGATTCGGCTGGCTGGCTGAGTTTAGCTATCCAGAAGAAAGCGGAATCGGCCGAAACAATTCAGGATTAGGGAGCGAGGGGCATGAAATGAGCGGCAGCTTCGGAAAAATTCTAGTGGTCGACGATCATGAATCGGCCAGGCAGCTGATTTTGCGCACGCTGAAAGCTCTTGGTTATTCCAATATCACCGAGGCCGTGAGCGGGGAAGACGCTGAAGCCGCTCTTCGCGAAGGAACCGGAAAGCACGAGCCTTTCGATCTCGTTTTTTCCGACATTCATATGGCCGGAATCACCGGCCTCGAATTGCTTCGCCGGTGCGGCTCCGATCCTGCCATCTGTGGCGGCGCGAAGTTCGTGATGGTTACTGCCGAGGTGGAGCTTCACTGCATCACTGAAGCGCTCAAGCTCGGCGCCCTCGACTACATAAAAAAACCGGTGAATGCGAGCGACCTGAAGAGAAAAATCGAAGGCATCGCCAGAAGAATCCAGGAAAACGCGGCTTAAGCGAAGTTGGAAAGGCAATAGATGAAAACCAAACAGGTGTTAATTGCGCAGAACGGGAATCAACAGGAAGCTATTGCCGAAGCATTTTCCATCAAGCCGCAGCTCGCGCTCGTTTTCGGAAATGTCGAGATGATGGAGAAGCCCGAGTTGCGTGATTCTCTTAAAAAGCTCGCTCCCGCCAATTGCACGCTGATCGGCTGCAGCACCGCCGGCGAGATCTCCAATAAAGGAGTGAGCGATCATTCCCTCGTGCTCACCGCCGTAAATTTTGAAAGCACCAATGTTCAAGTGGCCAGGACCAAGGTGCCGGCGATGGAAAAATCCGCTGAGGCGGGCGCCGATCTCGCGAGAAAGCTCAAGCAGCCCGAGCTGAAGGCCGTGATTGTTTTTTCCAAAGGCCTCGAGATCAACGGCAGCGCCCTGGTGAAGGGATTGCAGCAGGAGCTAGGGCCCGATGTGCTGATCACGGGCGGTCTGGCGGGCGATGATGTGCGCTTCCAGAAAACCCTCACTCTGGTAAACGGTGAGGCTTGCGGTGATGAGGTGGTTGCCATTGGTTTGAGCGGCGCTTCCACCAGGGTTCTCTCGGGCACCAATGGAGGCTGGCAGCCATTCGGCCCTGTTCGCCGGGTGACCCGCGCCGAAGGCAACGTGCTTTTTGAGTTGGATAACAGGCCGGCCCTTTCGATCTATAAGGAATATCTGGGCGAACACGCAAAGAACCTTCCCGCTTCCGCTCTTCTTTTCCCTTTGGCGATTTTGAAAAACGATCGGGACAGTTCCGGTTTGATTCGCACGATTCTGGGCGTGGACGAAAAACAGCAGAGCCTCACTTTTGCCGGGGACATTCCCAATAACGGAATCGTGCGGCTGATGTATGCCCCCGACGACGCCATTATCGACGGCGCCAGGGGAGCGGCCGAGAACATCTTTGCCCCGGCGAGCGGGGGCCTGGCCATTCTGATTTCCTGCGTGGGAAGAAAGCTGGTGCTTGGCCAGGACGTGGATGAGGAAGTGGAAGCGGTGAGAGAGGTGCTGGGAGAAGGTGCCACCTTTACCGGGTTTTACTCTTATGGCGAGATCTGCCCTGAAGAAAAGGGCGGAGCCTGCCACCTGCACAACCAAACCATGACCATTACCTATATTTCTGAAGGCAAAAAAGCGGCGTAAACGAATGAAAGCACCCGGCGACAAACTCTATCGATGCGTAAAGAGAGTCTACGGCTCTGAGATCGCACAGGCGGTTGAAAAGCGCCCGGAGGCTATTGGGGAGGAGGATTCCAGGGTCATCCTCGCCAAGCTTCCGGAGCTGATCGCTTTGCTGTCCCAGACGCTTCAGGACGCTGAAGCGAAGGTGCAGCTCGCCAACCGGAGCCTCGAGATCGGCTCCAGGGAACTGTTTGAAGCCAATACCAGCCTCACGAACACCAACAGCCAGATCCGCACCATCCTGGATATGATGGATCAGGCGATTCTCGTATTCGGCCGGGAAGGGGTTTGCCTGCCCGTGTTTTCTAGAAGCTGCCTGGAGGTGATCGGTGAGGAGCCTGGTGGCAGGAATATCACCGATATCCTCCATTTCAGCGTGCAGGACAGGCAGGCCTTCGACGATTGGCTCCGGCTCCTGTTCGAGGGCTCCTCCTCACATGAGGTTCTGCTGGGGCTGCTGCCCAGCCGCCTCCCGAACACCGGCGACCGAAGGGTTGACGTGGAGTTCCGGCCTGTGCGTGACGTGGAAGGAAAAGTGTCGCAGGTGATGATGATCGCCACCGATCGCACGGAAGAGGTTCGCAGGGCGGCGCAGATCGAGCAGGAGCATGTGCTCGGGCAAAGGATTATCTCCATCGTAAGCAACCGGCCTGGTTTCCGCAGCTTCCTCGGTTTGGTGGATAGCGTGGCCGAGGCTCTCCTCGGATTGAACCCGGAGGGGATCACCGACGCGGATGTTCTGGATTGCAAGCGCGTGCTTCATAGTTTGAAAGGAGTGGCGGCCTGCTTCTACGTGAATTCGGTGCAGGATCTGGTTCACCGTTTTGAGTCGGAGCTCGCCACCGACAAAAAAGGCTTTCTGGAAGCCCGTGAGAGGCGAGCCGCTGAGCTCAGATCCTGCGTGGAGGAGTTTCGCAGGCAGATCGAGGATCTCCTGGGGGCGGAATTCATGCAGTTTACGGAATACCAGGGCGTGAGGATTCACGACATTCGCCGATTTCGTGAAATGCTGTCGCAGAATCCGGAGCTCGCCCCTCTCGCATTGAAGTTCGATGACCTGATCTCGAATGCGCGCCTGAAAACCTACTGCCGGAGATTTCTCTCTTTGTCGGAGAATGCGGCCAAAGCCCTGGGTAAGAGGATTCACCCTCTCGAGCTCAAGATGGACGAAGAGCTTCGCGTTAACGTTGCCAGGCTGGATCGTTTTCTGAACGCGCTTTCCCACCTGATCACGAATGCCATCGACCACGGAATCGAAGGCCCGGAAGACCGAAAGCTGTTTGGCAAAACCGAAGAGGGGCGGATCGGATTTTCGGTAACGGAGCGGGTATCCGGCACGAGCAGGTTTATTATTTTTAAGATTTCCGATGACGGGCGCGGTATTGCCACGGAGGAGTTGAAGAGGCTTTCCGGTGATGGCTCGCCGTCCGGAGCGGTGAGCTCGGAGCAGCTTCTCGAGCTTCTTTTGAAGGGGATCTCTACGAAATCGAGCGCCGATGAATATTCCGGGCGAGGCGTGGGAATGCTTGCCTTGCATGCGGAAGTGAAGCGGCTCGGAGGATCTATTTCCGTGTCTACCGAGCCCGGCCTGGGTACGGAATTCCAGATATCGATCCCTGCCTAGGCATTGCCTCATTTTCCCCCGTATTTCTCGCAATATTGCATCGCATAAAATGCCTGCTGTTCGTTGGCCTTTTGGGGGGTGAATGGTAGTGTTCCGGCATGACGGAAAACCTCACCGGAAGCGCTCCTCAAAATGCGGTGCCGAAAAAGCCTTCCTGGCTCAAGGTGCGCGCCCCTTCCGGAGAGAAATACCTCAAGATCAAAGAGATGATGCGCGAGCGCAAGCTGGCCACCGTTTGCGAGGAAGCGCATTGCCCCAATCTGGGCGAATGCTGGGGCGGGGGCACGGCCACCATCATGGTGATGGGCGACACCTGCACCCGCGGCTGCCGCTTCTGCAACGTGAAAACAGCCAAGCGGCCGGGAGCGCTGGATCCTTCGGAACCCGAGAGCGTGGCCAAATCGCTCGAGGACATGAATCTTACCTATGTGGTGATCACCACCGTGGACCGGGATGATCTCGAGGATCAGGGCGCCGGCCATTTCGCGCAGATCATCCGTGCCGTGAAGGCTCGCAATCCCAAGCTTCGCATCGAAACCTTGGCCGGGGATTTCCAGGGGCGGGAAGATCTGCAGAAGATCCTGCTCGATTCCGGCGGCATCGATGTGTACGCGCACAATATCGAAACCGTGGAGCGTTTGACTCCGGGAGTGCGGGACCGCCGCGCCTCTTACCGGCAGTCGCTGCAGGTGCTTGGTTCGGCGAAAAGAATCCGGCCTGAGATCGTGACCAAAACTTCGATCATGCTGGGACTGGGCGAAACGAAGGATGAGGTAGTGCAATCGATGAAGGATTGCCTGGCCGCGGGAGTGGAGATCTATACCCTCGGCCAATACCTTCAGCCGTCTTCCTGGCACCTGCCCGTAAAAGAGTTCGTTACCCCCGAAGCCTTCGAGGAGTACCGCCGGATCGGCATGGAGCTGGGCTTCAAGTATGTGGCCTCCGGCCCGCTGGTGCGCTCTTCCTACCGCGCGGGAGAGTTTTTCCTCGAGGCTTTCCTCTCGGAGCGGGAGAAGGCTTCGGGCCTTCCTGGCATTCAAACTACCGTTGCGCCTCAGGGCGTGAATTATCAAAGCAAGGAGACGCGCTAATGGAACTCAAGCTGCCCGACCTCGGCGAAGGCGTGATGGAAGGTGAGATCGTAAAGTGGCTGGTGAAGCCGGGCGATCAGGTGAAGGAAGACCAAGTGGTGCTCGAGGTGATGACCGATAAGGCCACCGTGGAGATCCCCACGAAATTCAGCGGCACCGTGGGCGAGCTGCTCCTGAAAGAGGGAGACGTGGCCAAAGTGGGACAGGTGATGATGCGCCTCGAAGGCGCCGCCGGAGCGACCAGTGGAGCCAAGAGCTCTGCGCCTGCCGCCAAAGCGGCTCCTGCACCCGCCGCTAAAGCCGCCCCTGCCGCCAAAGCAGCTCCGGCCCCGGCTCCTGCCGCTCGCCCTGCGGCTATCGTGAATTCCGATCCTCAGGCCGCGCCTGCCGTGCGCAAGCTGGCTCGTGATCGCGGCATTGATCTCGGCACCATTCGGGGCAGCGGCCCGAACGGACGCATCCTTCTCGAGGATGTGGAGCGCGGCCCCTCTTCCGGCGGTGGTGGCATGAGCTTGTCCCGCGGAGTGCGCGGGCAGCGCAATGAAGAGCGAGTGCCCGTGCGTGGCTTGCGCAAGAAGATTTCCGAGAAGATGACCCAGAGCATGCGCACGGTGGCTAACTATGCCTACGTGGAAGAATGCGATCTCACGGAGCTCGGCGAGTTCCGCCGCTCGCTCAAGCCCAAGGCGGAAAAGATGGGCGTGAAGGTTTCCTATCTGCCATTCATCTTCAAGGCCTGCCAGATCGCGCTCAAGGAGTTCCCCAGCGTGAACGCCCACTCCGTGGAAGGAGAGCAAGGCCTGGCCGAGATCATCTACAAAAAATACTATAACCTCGGCCTCGCCGTGGACACCGACGACGGCCTCACCGTGGCCGTGGTGAAGGATATCGACTGCAAAGGAATCTGGGAGATCTCCCGCGACATCAACGAGCTCGGCGCAAAAGCGCGAGATAGAAAGCTCACCATGGACGATCTCAAGGACAGCACCTTCACGATCTCCAACGCCGGCACCATCGGCGGGCTCTTTGCGCCTCCGATCATCAATTATCCCGAAGTGGCCATCATGGGTGTGCACCAGATCAAGAAGCGCCCCATGGTGGTGGGAGACGAGATCAAGATCCGCGATGTGATCTATCTCTCGCTTTCCCTCGATCACCGCGTGGTGGACGGGGCCGTGGCCGCACGCTTCATGAACCGGGTGGTGAGCCTGCTTCAGGATCCCAAAATGCTGATGATGGAAATGATGGGCGAAGCGTTCTGATTCCTGGCCCCCGATGACCAGCTTCAATACGGAGAAGTTTTTTATGGAAAAGAAGAAGTTTGATGCGATCGTGATCGGCGCCGGCCCTGGCGGCTATCCTTGTGCCATCCGCCTGGCTCAGCTAGGCAAAAAGGTGGCGATCATCGAGAAGGAAAACGTGGGTGGCGTATGCCTCAACGTGGGCTGCATTCCCTCCAAGGCCATGATCAAGGCGGCTTCTTTTTTCGAGAAGATGCAGAAGGCCGATGGCATGGGCTTCAAGGTGAAGGGCGTAGACGTGGACTTCAAGGGCCTGCAGGAGTGGAAGCGCTCCGTGGTTACGAAGCTCACGGGCGGCGTGGGCCAGCTCTTGAAGGGCAATAAGGTGGAGATCTTCCAGGGCGACGCTTCCTTCGTGAGCAAGAACGAGATTGCCGTGAAGAGCCAGGCGGGAGCCCAGAGTCTCACCGCGGATCATATCGTGATCGCCGTGGGCTCTTCTCCGATCGAGCTTCCGAATTTCAAGTTCGACGAAAAGAACATCATCTCCTCCACGGGAGCGCTCGACATCGATAAGCCGGTTTCCTCGATGGTAGTGGTAGGCGGTGGTTATATCGGCCTCGAGATCGGCACTTATATGGCCAAGCTAGGCACTTCGGTGACCGTGCTCGAAGCCATGCCCCGTTTGCTCGCCAGCTATGACCAGGACGTGGCCAACGTGGTGGGCCGCTCGCTCAAGAAGCGCAACGTGAACGTGCTCGCCAATGCCGTGGCCAAGGGCGTGAAAGAGTCCAAAGGCGGAATGCTCAGCGTGGAAGTGGAGGTGGAAGGGAAGCCGCAAACCCTCCAGTGCGAGAAGGTGCTCGTTACCGTGGGCCGCCGGCCCAACGCCATGCCTGGCATCGAGAAAACCGGAGTGCAGGTGGATGCCAAAGGCTTCATCAAGGTGAATGACCAGCTCAAAACCAACGTGCCCGGCATTTACGCGATCGGCGACGTGGCAGGACAACCGATGCTCGCGCACAAAGCCACGAAGGAAGGCCTTGTGGTAGCGGATGTGATCGCCGGCAAGAAAACCAAGTATGACGTGAAAGCGATGCCCGCTGTGATCTTCTGCGAGCCGGAGGTAGCCACCGTAGGCCTTTCCGAGCAGGAGGCCAAAGCGAAAGGCATCCAGGCTTTCTCGGGATCCTTTCCTTTCGCGGCTCTCGGCAAAGCGATTGCCAGTGGCGAAACCGACGGCTTCACCAAGCTGATCGGCGACAAGAAAACCGGCCGCCTGATCGGCGCTGCGATCGTGGGCCCGGAAGCGTCTACGATGATTGCCGAGATGGCTCTGGCTCTTGAGGCTGGCCTTCAGCTGGAAGACGTGGCTCTCACGGTACATGCCCATCCCACCATGGGTGAGGCTACCATGGAGGCCGCTGAGGTGGCTCTGGGGCATGCCATCCATGTGATCAATCGCGCGGCTACCGGCTCGCACTGAGGACGAAACGTGAATCCCGTTACCCGCCAGCTCGGCCTCATGCCTTACGAGGACTGCTGGCGGCTGCAGTTGGATCTCCTCGAAGAGCGGGCTTCCGATCGCATTTCCGACACCCTTCTCTTCGTACAGCATCCATCCGTGATCACGCTGGGACGAAAAACTCCCGGAGTGCGGGATGGCGCCGCTCTTCCCGCCGAACTCGCCGGTGTGCCGGTGCACATCATCGAAAGAGGTGGTGAGGCCACCTACCACGGCCCGGGGCAGCTGGTGGTTTATCCTCTGCTGCGCCTGAGCCTGAAGCTTGGGCCCAAGGCCTTCCTTCGCTTGATGGAAGAGGCGATGGTTGCCGTACTGGCAAGCTATGGCCTTAGCTCTTTTTGGGAGGATGGCGCCACCGGCGTTTGGCTCCTAGATTCGCAGAACCAGAAGCGCAAGATCGCGAGCCTGGGCATCGCGGTGAGGAAGGGCGTGAGCTACCACGGCCTCGCGCTCAACGTGAACAACGATCTCCGGCCCTTTACCTTGATCTCTCCCTGCGGCTATAGCCCTATGGTGATGACCAATATGAAAGAGCAGCTCGGCCACGAGCTCGATTTCGACGAGGTTTCGGCGCGCCTTGAGGCCGAATTGCGGGCGCGTCTGGAAAAGGTGGAAGCTTCCGCGCCTTTGGTGCCGAGGGAGTCCGAGGGAGACGAGGGATGAGCGGTTGGGAGAATCTGATCCAGCAAACCTCCGGTCTTCTGGATGCCGCGTTTGAAGAGTGCCAGGAACGCTATTTCAGGGCATCGCCTATGCGGGAAATGCTGGAATATCACTACCGCTCGGGTGGAAAGAGGTTGCGCCCGGCTTTGGTGGTGGGTGCGGCCCTGGCCTATGCCCGCCGCAAGGGCGGGAATGAAGAAAAGCTGCTTCACGCTTGCGTGCCTTATGCCCTCGCGGTGGAGCTTCTGCACAACGCCACACTGATTCACGACGATATCCAAGACGGAGACCGGACCCGGCGTGGGCAGCCCACGCTTTGGGTGAAATACTCGGAAGCTCAGGCGATCAACTGCGGCGATGCCTGGTTCTTCGTGCCTCAGCTTCTGATTCAGGGAGCAGTCTACAGCCCGGATTTGAAGCTGCAGCTGCTCGAACTGGTGCAAACACGAATTCTCTCGGTGATTGACGGCCAGAGCCAGGAATTTGCGCTGAAGGAGAAATTTGCCAGGGGCGAGGAGATCACCGTGGCCCAGTATCTGGGGATGGTGGAGGGAAAAACCTCCGCGCTCTTTTCGGTGCCGCTGGTGGGTGGAGCCCTCGTGGCTGGTGCTTCAGCTTTGGAGCGGAAGGCTCTCGAGCAGAGCGCTACTTTTTTGGGCCATGCGTTTCAGATTCAGGACGATCTTCTCGACCTTTGGGGAAATAAGGGGCGGGGAGAGGTGGGCTCGGATATCGCGGAAGGCAAGCTGAGTTATCCTCTTGTGCTCTTGCTGGCCAAGCTGGGGCGGGGCTCGCAGGATCGAAGCCGTGTGGAGGCTGTGGTGCGGGCCCCTCGCGAGAAAACTTCCGTGGAGGATATCTCCTGGGTGATTTCCCTGATGGAGAAAGAGGGGGTGAAGGCGCAGGCCAAGGCGGACTTTCACCGGCATCTTGAAGCCGCGCGCACGGATTCTCTCTGGACCGAAGTGAACGATTATCTTGCCGGTTGGCTGGAAGAGAAGGTAGCCGCTTTTTAGCGCAGGAAAGTCGGCGCGAAAAAAGAGACGCCTTTTGAGGGCGTCTCTTTTTGTTTGTGCCAAAGGGGCTGTTAGGTTTTAACGGCGTCCCCGGCCACCTCGGCCTTGGCCATCGTTGTTTTCTCCATTCGAACTGCCACCGTTTCCATCGTTATGGCCGCCACGCCCGCCACGCCCGGGATTCTCCGGTTGTGGCTGAGGTTGTTCCGGCTGAGGGGCTGGCTGAGGTTGCTCGGGTTGAGGAGCCGGTTGCGGAGCCGGCTGAGGACGAGGGCGCT
>CAZTCD010000022.1:10288-44068 GCA_964612065.1 uncultured Bdellovibrionales bacterium
CCGGCCGTGGCCGAGGTTGCTCGGGCTGGGGAGCCGGTTGCGGAGCTGGCTGAGGACGAGGGCGCTCCGGCCGTGGCCGAGGTTGCTCGGGCTGGGGAGCCGGTTGCGGAGCTGGCTGAGGGCGAGGGCGCTCCGGCTGAGGACGCGGAGCCGGTTGATTACGGCACCATTGTCCACGGCAGCGATCGTGGTCGCGATCCCAGCGGCGATCCCAACTTCTGTCCCAGCGGCCGCGGCGGTCGCGGTTCCAGTCCGGATTCCAGCGAGGGAACCAGCGATAACGAGGATCCGCGCGCTCGAAGTTATCTCCGAGGCTGAAGAGAGTGATCGTGTCCCACTTGGAGTCGTTCCGAGTAAGCCAAACTTTCAGCTCGATCGTGCCGCTATGGAAGTTTTCGGGAACGATGAACACCACGCCTTCGTCATCGAGCATGAAGCCGGATCCGATGCAGGTGCGCTCCTCCTCGCCGTCGCATTGGCGGAAGCCTTCGGCCTGCCAGCTGAATAAGCGGGAGTCGGAATTCTGAGCTTCACCGTGCACAAACGTATCAGCGGTAATGCGAACGATCGAGCCGGGATGCACTCCTACTTGGCCGGGATGGTCGGCGGCATCAAGGTCGTTGATGGTGCGGATATGCACGGCGAGGCGGCCGGTGGGGCGGGGGCCGGGCGGCAGAGGCTGAGGGTCATCGATGCCGGGGCCTGGTTCAGGCGGGTTGTCTATCGGAGGATTGTTCTGCTGGGCGGGAGCCGAGCTGGTTGCGGGGGCGCCGCTGTTGTCTCCACCGCCGCAGGCGGTAAGAAGTACGAAAAGAGCCAGTGGGCTCCAGAGGGGGGAACGCAAGCGAAGCATGGAATCTCCTTTGGCTAACCTCCTGTCCCCACAGGGAGGTTGGGCCGAGGGCGGAATTTACCTAATCGCCAGGCACTAGTCAACGCGCTGCATAATTATTGATTTTAAAGGAGAATCTCGGCCTATTCCGGGGCCACGGTCACACAGTTCTTGCCGTTTCGCTTGCTCTCGTAGAGGGCTTTGTCGGCCTCTTTATAGATGTCGGCACCGAGGTGAAAATCCTTTTTGATCGTGGCCACCCCTAAGCTCACGGTTACCGGGATTTTGTTTCCGTCGTATTCGAATACGTGGCTTTCGATCTTCTTTCGGATGCGTTCCGCCACATCGGCGGCTTGCTGTGAGTTGGAGTTCGTGAGCACCACGATGAACTCCTCGCCTCCGTATCTTCCGGCGAGATCGCGTTCGCGAAGCCCGCTCGCTTTCACCTGCGCGCCCAGGGTGGAGAGCACATAGTCGCCACAGTCGTGGCCGTAGGTGTCGTTGATCTTCTTGAAGTTATCGATATCGAAAAGCACCACGGAGATGTTGGAGTGCAGCGCTTTGGCGCGCTTGAATTCCACCTCGAGAACTTCCGAGATGTATTTGCGGTTGAACAGGCCGGTAAGCTTGTCCATGTGGGCCGCATTGGTGATGTTGATATGGTAGAGGGTTTCGAGTTGCCCGGCAGGAAGGTATTTGAGGATTGTGGAGCCCAGCTTGATCATGTCCTCTTTTGCGAGCTCAAGCTTGTTCGTGCCGATCGATTCGTCGTTGATAAAGGTGCCGTTGCGGGAGCCCATATCGGCAATATAAATCCGTTCGTCTTCGATGGTGATCTGGGCGTGTTGGCGGCTTACGTTGGCATCGTCGAGCTGGATCTCAGCGGACTTATCCCGGCCGAGAATGAATCTCTTCAGGCCCTTGAGGGAATACTTTTTTCCCTGAGGAGTGCCGCGAATAAGAATGAGCACGGGATCCGTGGCTTTGGCGAGCTCAAGGTCGATCTTGAGAGTGTCGGTAGCGGGATTCAATACGCGGGTGATGTCCGCTTCACCGGCTGACTTCTTCGGATCCTTTGGGTCTTGCGAATCACTCATGATGATTTTTTATTTTATCGTTCCTGAAGGCCGGGCGCTCACTTTTTTTTGCGACGGGAATAACCCTGGATACAGGCGTTTATGCAATGCGCTACCAGCAGGGCGGTTCTTCCATCCGGATCCAGGGGAGGGCTCAGTTCGAAAATCCCGAGGCTTTTTACCCGAGAATGGGTTCCGGAAATAAAACTCATACGGATGGCTTCCGATGCCAGAAAACCTTCGGTTTGCGGAGCACTACAGCCGGGGGCATCGGGAAAGTGTACAGAGTCTATATCGAGAGACACCACGATGGCTTCTTTACCTGTTTGCGGCCCCAGGAGGCGGGAAAAGGTAAGGTCGGCCGGCTTCTTCTTCTTCCTGATATCGGCAAACCAGTGCAGGGCGAACTTTTTTCGCCGGGCATATTCCACCAGCAGCCCGGCGTTGCAGTGAGGCTGAATGCCGAACTCCGCTACGCGGCTTTTGCTGGAATGGAACAACGGATGCTCCGCGAGGAGGTACCATGGCGAGCCGCTGGTGATTCCATTTTCGGTGGAGCGAACGTCGAGATGTGCGTCGATGTTCACCAGCAGTTGCCGGCCTGGAATCGATTCCAGCATCCCAAGCGCGTGGGGAAATCCCAGATCGTGCCCTCCTCCGATCACGATGGGAAAGTGTCCGGCTTTCGAGATCGCTCTCACCAAGGAGGTTGCGGATGCGTGCGTGTTCTCTATGGAGGAAGAAGGAAGAATATCGCCGATGTCGTAGACGGGAATCGATGGCGCGCCCGTGGTGAACTTGTAAAGTTTCGCTCGGGCAAAGGCGGGGCCTTCTTTTGCGCCGGCTCTTCCGCCCACGTTGTGGATCGCCGTATCGTCGGAAATTCCCATTACAACGATTCCGTGTTCTATCGCGTTCAGATCCGCCGGGCCGATGGCGGTAACGTGCAAACCGAGGCGGGAATTGTCCACGGATCCGGAACTAGCTGCGCTTTTAGGGTTGAAAGGCGAGATTTTCATTGGATTTATTCGTACATCCTTTAGCCTTATAAATAAGCATAGAACCAAATTTGGCTAAAGGCATGAGCGACCAACAGAAAATTTGGTTCATTTATCTCACCGATCATCACGAGGGCCCGTTTACCGCGGAAGAAATCGCGGAAAAGGCGAAGGCAGGCCTCGTATCGGGAGCGAGCCTCGCCTGGAAAGACGGGATGCCCGAGTGGGTTCCCGCCGAAACCATTCCTGAGCTCGCCTCGGCCGTGGGGGGTGGTGGAGCCAGTGCAGGTGCTCCTCAGGTAAGTGAACCGGCTAGCCCTTCTCTCGATCTCGCGGTGGAGCCCGCAGGAGCAGGGGGAGCTGCGCCCGCCGCCTCCGACGGGGAAGTTTCCCTGGCTCAGTTGCTGGCCAATCAGCAAAAAGGGGAAACCACTACGGGCGGCACGGGGCAGATCGCGGATTCCGCCTCTGTGCTTTCCTCGATGCTGGGCCAGGTTCATAAGGATAATCCCGTTACCATGGGATCCGGAGTTTCGATCGGTGGCGTGCCCGCCCCGCAGCAAGCCCCGGATTCCTCCGAGCCTCCTCCCGACGAAGACGCCTGGACATTGAAAATCGGCGCTCAAGTGAGCGGCCTGCATTCTTTGAATCGTCTGAAAGAGCTCGCCTCCGCCGGAGAAATTCCGCCTGACGCGATGGTTTGGCATTCCGGCTGGAGCGACTTCAAGCCCGTGAATGCCGTGGCTTCGCTAGAGGCCGCCAGGTCGAGTGGCAGCACAAAGACGGGCACCACGAAAACCGGCACCACAAGGGGAGCTCTCGGGCGCCCTGGAGTGGTTTCTTCCGGTGTGGCCACGCCGATGCCGGGCGATGACGATCAGCCCACCGACACGGAGATCGAGGCTCCGCCGAAAGGCATTCAGGGAATCCTGTTCAAGCTGAAGGCGCTGCTGAAGAAAAAGAATAAGCCGGCAAAAGCCGCCACGGCACCTGCGGCCGCTACCTTGAAGGGGGGCAAGATCGCGCTTGCTCCGGCACCGGCTCCCGGCCGGAAGGCAGGCGCAGCAGCAAGAGCCGGCAGTGCGGTAAAGCGGCTGGTAACCGTTTTCCTGGTTCTTATCGTGCTGGGTGGAGGCGGCGGGGCCGCCTGGTTTTTTCTGCTGGCTAGCCCGCTTCCTTCGGATCTGGATGTGACTGAAGAAGAAAAAGCGGCGATGAACGATGTGGCGAAGACGAAGCCGGACGCCGGCCTGAAGATGATGATCGCCCAGGCCACCGGTACAGAGGATTCGCCTCCTGACCCCACTGCTCCGAAGTATTATGTGGCCACGAACCTGCCTGAGGGCACCACGATCTCGATGCATGTGATGGGAGTGCCGGGCACCTTGGTGAACCGTCTTTCCTTCGAGAAAACCTTCAGTGCCATGGTGGATAAAACCCAGCTGGCGGTTTTCGAGCAGATTAACGACAACGGAAAGCCGCTCTGGGGGGAATTCAATTTCAAAGTTACGGCGGAAGGCGCTGAACCGCTTGAGGTGAAGGGGAAGTTCATCGGGAACCGGGGGGGCTCCTACCAAAGCCGGCTGAAAACCTATAAAGACAATGTGCAGGCCGAATACGATCGTGAAGTGGATGAGCTGCGGCAGTTCATTACCACGCTGAAGGCAGAGCAGGCCGATGCGTCCCGCCTGATCAAGGAGTACAAAGAAGGCTGGGCCATGCCCACCAGCCGGCCGAAGATCACTGCGGACTGGACGGCTCTCACCAGCAAGGCCGGAAATTTCCTCGGGCAGATCGAGCTGAAGCTGAAGGAGCGCCTGGAAGGCAGCCAGCCTCCCAAGTATCACGCCCGCGCCTTTCAGGACGTGGCCACTACTACCGGCCAGCTTCAGCAGCTTATCCGTGCTCACGGTGATCGTATGAGTGGCAATCTTCCCAGCGCGAATCCGGACGAGCTCGACGGGCTCGTGCAGGCCGGAGTGCAGGCTTTGGAATCCTTGCTGGCTGCTGCGGTAGCGAGGAGCCCGTTCGACGCGAGCCCGGTAGAGGAGCCGAAGAGCGCTTCCCCTGCGAATCCTGCCCCGGCCGTGAGCCAGCCGGCTCCGGCGGCCACTGAGCCAGCTCCGGCCGCGCCATAAAATCAGAGGTTGCATCGGTGGCAAAACAGAAAAAGGAATCCTCAGTAGAAGAAAGAAGAAGGGCTCGCCGCACGGTGATTCAGGAGAGCTTTCATCTCTTCCTCGTGATTCCCGAGGCCCTGGGTATGGCTCGCATTTACTTGCGTGACATTTCCAAGCTGGGCTTGAGTTTCCGCACGGAAATCGAAACCGGATTGAAGCAAGGCCAGGTAACCCAGGCCAGGATCTACCTGAATCCCGCGTTCTATCTGCCCATAGACTGCAAAGTGGTTCGCCTGGGAAGCGCCGAGATTGGAATGGAGTTCACCAAGCCGAATGATCCTTCCGCTCAGGCGATCGGATTGCTCCAGGATTTTTTCGATTCCGCCGAGAAGGCCGGCGTGCTCGTAGAGTGAGGCACCCTCCGAGATCAATAAAAATCTCCTTTGAAGTCAATATGATAACGCAAAGTGTCAAGAATTAGGCTAGTCTTCCTTTTCTGCGGGTGTATAAGAGTCAGGTCTCGACGACGGAAGCGATTCCGAAAACGAGGCAGGGATACGGGGACAAGGTAAGGGAGACTTTATGAACACCTTGATGCCCATTCTCTTCGCGCTGGCCTTGATGGCGATGACACCTTCTTCCAGCGAAGGCTCCGAGTTCGCGGAAACCCAGGTTTCCGAACTGAGCCGCTAAAAATTTTTTAACGTCTTACCCCCGTGGCCTCGCGATACTGCACATCACAGATATCGCGGGGCCACCCCCTTTTTATCCCTCTGATTCTCAGCTCATGAATTCCTGACTGAACCTTTTTCTCCGTAATTTCTCCCTGTCTAAAAAATGGTCAAGTCCCGCTCCGGAAAGCCGAAGAGCATTCAAGGAGTTTTCACGCATGGGACGCAACTATTCCGACGAACAAGTGGTTAATCTTTCGAGCGTGCGCCAGGAAATGATCGAGGAGAAGCGCCGCGATTATGAGCGCGTGGTGTTCAAATCGAATTTCGGTGTTTACACCTACCAGGAAGCCACTGGATTGAATGCGATTGAAGTGATCGATATCTCAGAGGGCGGAATGCAGTTCCAAACCCCTGAGCGATCCTCGCTGCGCCTGAATTCCGGGGATGTGATTCCCGTTCGGTTCTATTTCGCCACCGATCACTATATTTCCATCGATGTGAAGGTGGTTCGCTCTTTCTCCGCCATCGAGAACGGCACCGCGGTTCACCGTTATGGCTGCCTCATGGACAAAACCATGGCTTCCTATGCCGCCATTTACCATTTCGTTCAATTCATCACCAAATGCGCCGAACACGGCCACAAAGACGAAAAGCACCACAAAATTTACTATTGATGAATTCGCCCAAGCCGAATTTGCCAGCCGACAAGATACGCCAGACAGCGCTGATGCTGTCTGGCTCTTTCTTTTTCCTGGTGGTGATGCTCGCCTTGAGTCTTCACAATATCGTGAAAGGGCGCGAGCCCAGGGTGAGCCTGGAAGAAGCCATGAGGCATCCGTTGGCCCTTCCGCTGGCGGGAATAGCTGTGCTGGTGGCCGTGCTTTCCTTTGTGGTGAAGAAAACCCTGACACCACCATCGAGCTCCACGGATCTCCTGCGTGCGCAGATGCAGGGCGAGGCAGCCGACCCTGCTCGCGTCGCGCGTTTTTTTGCGGCACATATCGTAAGCTATGCGCTATCGGAATCCGCCGGAATCTTCGGATTCGTGCTGGGAATCAGCACGGGAAACTTCGAAGTGGCGCTTCCTTTTTTTGCGCTATCCGTGATTCTCTTCGCCATTCACTGGCCGAAGACTGATGCTTGGAAATAGGCTCAGTAGCCGCAGTTCACGGGGCGGCAAACAGAATCGGCATTGATCTGGATGTCGTTGAAATCTTCCACGATCTGGTTCTTCTCGTTCGTGATCAGAACAAGCTCATGCCTGATGGATTCCAGCCTGCCCGGAGCGTAAGAGCAGCGGTTCCATTGGTCGCAGTAGGTTTTGATCTGGCAGGAGCCTGAAGAGGGGCCGGAGACGAATTCGCGCAACCTCGGATAAACTTCGCTCATCGGAGCCGATAGCGGCTGATCCGAACAATAGATGAATACGAATTTTTCCGAAGTGGTCTGGATCACCACATTCATTCTCTCACCCCAGCCGCTCTGGCATTTTCCCACCACCACTTCCTTCAGGCCGGTGATCTGGGAGGAGGAGAGGCGTATGATTTTTGCCTCAGCGAGCTGCGCGGAAAGCGCGAGGGAGAGGGTTATCAGGATTTTGGTGGCGATAGGCATGGAGTTCTCCTTTGGAAAAGTACAGGGGCGGCCATTATAAAGGCGGAGGAGTTTGACCTCCAGAAAAGGGGGATAAAGTGTTTCCCCCGAGGGAAACGTTTTGGCGCAGATGTCCTGTGATTTCAAAGGGTGACAGCTGCGGATAGGTAGCGGGCCAAATGAAAAGAGCCCGGCCGATTTCTGGCCAGGCTCTCCGTGCATCGCTATCCCTAGCTAACGCGCCATCGCTACCAAAGGTAGCCAGGCACTAAAGCTTCTTTCTCATCTGCCGGCGCTTTTCCACGTCTACATCGATGTATTTATCCTGGTTCAGAACCAGGTTGTTCGGGCGGAAGTTCTTCACCCAATCATAAGACAGATCATAGGCGATCGGATAATAAAGCATCGACCATACGGCATCGTTAAAGGCGATCTCCTCTGCCTTTTTGATAAGAGCCGTGCGCTCCGGCGAAGGGCTCATTGCGGCCAGCTTTTCATAGAGAGCATCAAACTCCTTGTTCACGTAGTTCGAGGCATTGGGGCCGGGGCTCACGTTCTTGGAATAAAGAAGGAACATGAAGTTCTCAGCATCTGGATAATCGGCTGACCAGCCGCCCACGAAGAACTGCAGATTCCCGTTTTTCTCTTTCTCGAGATAGGCGGGGAATGTGTTCACTACGATTTCGATATTCACGCCGATCTGTGCGAGGGCGTTTTTGTAAAACTCCGCTCGCTGGCGGGAATCGGTGGAGCCGCCGCGCAGATCAAACTTGATCACGGGCAGGCCTTTGCCGCCCGGGTATCCCGCTTTCGCAAGGTATTCCTTCGCCTTTTCGAGGTTGTAATCCCCCACGGTTTCCACTCGGCCGCTATGGCCTTGCAGCACGCGAGGCACGATGCTGGTGGCTTTCACGCCCCGGCCATTGAGGAATTTGCGGATCTCGGTTTCGCGGTCGATCGCCATGGCGATGGCACGGCGAAGGTCGGCATTTTTGCCGCCTACCACCTTATCTTTCATATTGAAGTTCAGGTACCAGATCACGGCTTCCTCGCCCTTGCTCAGGCTCAGGCCCTTCTCTTTCATGGAGGGCTTGAGCTCGCCGTCAACGATAGCGGCGTCGAAGCTGTCTTTGGGCACGCCGGATACGTCGAGATTTCCCTTCAGGAACTGCAGCCAGCGGGGCTGGGTTTCCTTGAAGATGGAGTAAACGATTTCATCCACGAAGGGCATCGGCTTGCCGGCTGCCGCCATCAGGCCGCTCTTCTTGGCGTCTTCATCGCCTTCGGTGGGATAGCTTTCACCACGGAAAGTGGGATTCTTCTCGAGCACGATGCGGGAATCTTTCCGGAAATCCTTGAGACGGAAGGGGCCGGTGCCCACGGCTTTTTCATTGATGCCCTGCTGGCCGTATTTGGCGATCACCTCTTTGGCCACAGGAGCGCCGAAGCCCATGGCGAGAACGTTGATGAGCTGAGGGTAAGGTTGCGTGAGCTTGATCTCGAGGGTGTGATCGTCGATAGGCTTCATGCCCTCCACTTCCTCCTGAAGGATTTCTGCGGCTTTTTCGCGGTTTTCCAGGAGTTTCTTTTTGTAGTCGTCCCAGCCCGCCACTTTGCCCTCGAAAATCCAGGTGCCCGGGCTCTGCAGTTCGGGAAGAAGCATACGTTTCCAGGCGTAGGTGAAGTCAGAAGCTTTGAGCTCGCGGCCTTTTCCGTTCGGGAAGGCGTCGTCGTCCTGCCACATCACGCCCTTCTTGATTTTGATGGTATAGGTTTTCTTGTCCTTCGAAACTGTGGGCATCGATTCGGCGAGCAGGGGCTCGAGCTCGAGAGGCATCTTCGTATATCGATACTGGAAGAGGCTCTCCATGATCATCGGCATCACCTGAAGCGAAACACTGTCGTAGGCGATGGCGGGATCCAGGCTTTTTACGTTATCGCTGAGGCCCAGGCTCAAAAGCTTGCCGGTGATATCATCATCCTTCCGGGTGCAAGCGGTGAACGAGAGCGCGAGCGTGATCACAAGCGCGGTAGCTCCAGCTAATTGACGAATTTTCATGATTTTCCTCCGAAGGGCAGGGGCTGCCACAAGCCCGTTAACGGAGAAAAATATAAAGCAATCTAACCCAAGAGGGAAACAATATGCTCGAGGGCTGGATCGAGGCCGCTCAGTTTCGTGCCTCCGGCCTGCGCCTGCTCGGGCTTGCCTCCGCCCTTTCCTTCGATCAAGGGGGCGGCGGCCTGAATTAGCTTACCTGCGTTAATCGTTTTGGAGAGATCGGGGCTCACCAGCACCTGCAGAAAGGCTTTTCCCTGGGCGGTGTCGAGAGCGCCGAGCGCAATCACGCCGGAAGGCAGATGATCCCGCAGCCGCTCGCCCAAGGCCCGGAGTGCTTCATTACCGCCTTCTTTCAGCGAGTGCACCACTACCTTTTTGCCGTTAACATCTTTGGCCTTGGCGGCCAGCTCTTTGGCGAGAGCTCCGGCGCTTTCAGCCTGCTGGCCGGCGAGTTTTTTGTCGAGCTCGCTCACGCGGGCCTGCAGCTTCTCCACCTTGGCGAGCACGTCTTCGTTGCTCGGGCTCTTGAATTTCTTGCGGAGCTCATCGGTGATCGCGGCTTTGTCTCGGAGGAATCTGAAGGCCGTGGTGCCGGTATAGGCCACGATCCGGCGCACGCCAGCCGCCACGCCTCCTTCGCTTTCGATCACGAAGCAGCCGATCTGGGAAGTGTTCTTCACGTGGGATCCGCCGCAGAGCTCGAAGGAGTAGCCATCGCCGATCTTGAGCGTGCGCACCTTATCGCCATATTTCTCTCCGAAGAGGGCCATGGCTCCCGCGGCCACGGCCTCGTCTTTGCCCATCTCTTTGGGCACTACATCCGAGCCCTCGGCGATCTTTTCGTTGATCATGCCTTCAATGGTGGAGAGCTCGCTCTCCGCCAGAGCCTTCGGGTGCGTGAAGTCGAAGCGAAGGAGCTCTGGGCTCACGAGGGATCCGCTCTGCTTCACGTGGGTGCCCAGGGTTTTCCGGAGGGCCCAGTGAAGGAGGTGGGTGGCGGTATGGTTCGCCATGGTCTTCATGCGCACGGAGCGGGCTACCTGCATTTCCAGCGAAGAGCCTTCCTCGATCTTCATGCCGGGCGCGAGCTGCGCTTTCACCACGGTGAGGTTGGGCATGGGCTTCTTGACGTCTTTCACGAAGGCGAGAGTTTTTCCGTTGAGAAGGATTTCGCCATTGTCTCCCACTTGCCCGCCGCCCTCGGCATAGAAAGGGGTGCGATCGAAGATCACTTCCACGAGATGGTTATCGGTATCGCCGTATTTCACGGCGGGCACCTTCTGGCCGGCTGCGATCAGCGCCAGCACTTTGCCTTTGCCCTTGAAGGAATCGTGGCCTTCAAAAACGGTATTTCCGAATTTCGAATCTTTGCCGAGCTCGGCATAGATGGCCTGGGTTCCATGGGAGCTTTCGGCTTCCGCGCCCCGGCTCTGGGAGCGTTGGCGCTCCATCAGCTCTTCGTAGCGCTTCATGTCCAGATCGAGGCCGAGCTTGCGGGCGGCTACGGAGGTGAGATCCACCGGATAGCCGTTGGAGTCATAGAGAAGGAAGGCCACATCGCCGCTGAAGGTTTTGCGTCCTTCCTTTTTCATCGCGGCCACTTCGGTTTCGAAGATCTTCTTTCCGCGGTCGAGGGTTTGGAAGAATCGCTCTTCCTCGGCGAGGATTTCGGCTTCGATGCCGATTTGCTTTTCCTTCAGCTCCGGATAGGCCGGGCCCATGGTTTTTACCAGCGAGGCTACGAACGAATGGAGATTCGGGCCCTGGAATCCCAGGGTGGTCATGAAATACACCGCGCGGCGGAGGATGCGGCGAAGTACATAGCCCCGGCCTTCATTGGAAGGGGTGATGCCTTCGGCGATCAGGAAGGAGCAGGCGCGGAGATGATCGGCCATCACCCGCATGGCGGATGAGGGATCGTGCTTGAGATCGGAAGTGTATTTCTTGCCGCATTTTGCGCTGATCGCATCGATGATCCCGCGGAGCACGTCGGTATCGTAGTTCGTGGGCACATTCTGCAGAATGGAGGAAATGCGTTCGAGGCCCATGCCGGTATCCACGCTCGGCTTCGGCAGGGGAGAAAGCTCCCCGCTGGCGTCGCGGTTATACTGCATGAATACGAGGTTGTAGAACTCGAGGTAACGGCCGCCATCGCCGCCCATTTTGTCCATCTCGGGATCGCCGGTATCGTAATCGGGGCCGCGGTCGATGTAGATCTCGGAGCAGGGGCCGCAGGGGCCCACGTCGCCGGCGGCCCAGAAGTTGTCTTTTTCGTCGAAGCGGAAGATGCGCTCCTTGGGAACGCCGATTTCCTTGTGCCAGATATCGTAGGCTTCGTCGTCGGTGCGGAATACGGTTACATAAAGTTTTTCAGCGGGGAGGCCGTATACCTTCGTGCAGAGCTCCCAGGCCCAGGCGATCGCATCCTTTTTGAAGTAGTCGCCGAAAGAGAAGTTTCCGAGCATTTCGAAAAAAGTGTTGTGACGGGCCGTGAAGCCCACATTCTCCAGATCGTTATGTTTTCCGCCGGCTCTCAGGCATTTCTGCGCGGTGGTGGCGCGGGTATAGGCGCGCTTCTCATTGCCAGTGAATACATCCTTGAACTGCACCATGCCGGCCGAGGTGAACATCAAAGTGGGATCGTTATAAGGCACCAGGCCCGAGCTCTTTTCTCTCGTGCAGCCCTTGCTCTCGAAGAATTTAAGAAACGCTTCCCTTACTTCTGCTACCGACATCGATTTCATAGGGACACACTGTAGCCCAGAACGGCGCGGGAGTCGATTTTGCGCTTGGCGTTATTCCTTGATGCCCCAAGAGGAGGCGAGATCGTCTTCCCCGGCCACGGCGGAAAGAGAGCGAGCCAGGGTGCCGGAGAGATTTCCCAGAAAATCGGAGCGCTGGAAGGCCCCGAGATCCGCGCCTTCCACGAGCAGGGCCGATCCGGTATGCCCTTTGCCCGGTTTGATGCGGAAGTCATAGGCGGCCGGTGCTTCGAAGGAAGGCTCGGTCTTCACCACATCGAGCTGGGTGATGGGCCGTGAGCGGGCCTGGAACTTCGAGCGCCAGGCGGCGTTTCTCCCGATATAGCGGGAGGTAACTTCCCCGGCGCCCAGCAAGGCATAGTTGCATTCGTAGAATACGCTGTCATTGAGACGGAAACGCTGGTTGTTTCCATTCAGTTTTACGGCTGAAGCGGCCCGCACGAAGGTGTTCTGCTCGAGCGTTAAGTTGCCGGCGGCTCCCGAGACATTGATCGAGGTTTTATTGTCGAGAAAGAGGCTGCGGGAAACGGTGGCGGAGCATTCTTTGTCTACGGACACAGCCACCGGCCAATCACCGAGGAAGGCGTTGGTGTCCACCTTGATTTCGCTTTTGTCGCAGGAGAGGCCGCGAATCGTGCCTCTGGCAAAGGTATTGCCTTGGAACACCACGTTTCTCGATTGGTGCACCCAGGCCGCCACGCCTCCTTTGGCTTCGAAAACATTTCCGATCAAGGTCACATTGCTGCTCTTGCTCACGATCAGAGCGGGCGACTTCAGGCTTTGCAGCGGAGCGGGGACGATGCGAAATCCGGCTACGATCACATTGTCGCCTCCTTGAACGAGCACCGCCGGTTTGTTGGGATCAGGGGCCACGATCACGGTCTGGCCCGCGCCGGAGCCAGACAGGGAAATATTGGAAGTAAGCGTGATCTGTTTCTTTTCCCGGTAAGTGCCGGGCATCACCTTTACCACCACTTTGTCGGTACTCTTCGGGGCCACGGCCCGGTTCTTGGCGGGGGTGTAACGGCTGGGATCCGTTCTGGGGGCCTCGCCCTTCTTGATCGCATCGAGAGCGTCTCCGATGGTCTTGAACGCGCCTTCCTGGCGGGGATCCACGAGAACGCCTCTTCCCAGGATCACGCCGATCATTCTCGGTTCGATCGGGGTGGCTTTCTGGGCTTTGATGATGGACCTCTGCAGGGTGGAGGAGAGCACGCCCCTGCCGCCCGGAAGCAGCATGCCCACGAGATTGCCCTCGGAGTCGATGATGCCGGTGCCGGCCTGCTCATCTTCGATCTTGGAGCCTGAATAGGGGGAAATGGAAAGCAGGCCGGTTTCGGGGTTGGCGGCCGCGATACGGCCCCTTTGCACGTTCGATTCGATTTCTCCCTTGGCGTCCAGATCGAAGCCGATAGTGAAGATATCAATCTGGGGGCGCTCGTTGATATCCCGGGTAAATACGATCGGCGCCGGGCTGGCTTCGGGGGCCAGTAGCACGAGATTTTTCTCTTCATCGATCAGGGCGATCTGCGCCTCGTATTTATTGCCGGCGAAATGGGTGATTTCGATGCGGTCGGCCCATTGCCGGGTGGACCCCAGCACGATCGAAAGGGGAGTGGCGATGAACTGGGCATTGCGCCCTACGCCCACGCCCATAGCTTTGGCCAGCACATTGCCTGCGAGATCTTTGGCCACCACTCTCACCACGCTTTGCTTGTAGCGGTCATGGAGCATGCCGGCGATATCCACTACTTCGCCTCCGCCGGGGCCTTTTTTGCGATAGCGTCCCATGCTTTTCACTTCACCCACAGGGGCGGGAATGGTGGAGGTTCCGGTATTGGTGCCGGTGGAAGGGGGCGGGACGGTGTCGGGCGTGGGGATCTGCCCTACCTTGGTGGGGCCCTTTGTGGCGCCTGCGGGGTAGGTAACGGCGCCCGGGATTCCGGTGGCAGTGGTGCCCTCGGCCGCAAGGGAGTCGGCGGAGGAAAGCGAGAGGCAAACTGCATACAGGAAGATCCATTTTCCCATGGGTAAATAGTAAAACGGGCTCAGACATTTCCCAAGGGGTTATCCGAGCCCGTTCGTTTTGCTTGTGTGGAGGGGGCGAGCCAGGGGCTCGCCGTCTTTTTTAGCGAAGAATCAGTGCTTCGCTTTCACGTTCGCTTTTTCTGCGTGCTTCTCGCTCTGCTTGCCGGGAGGAACCATGGCGGGCTTGGCCTCGGTCTTTCCGTTCAGAGGAGAGGGAGCCTTTTCCTCGGCCTTTACTTCCTTGGCGTTCATGGCTCCGGAATGGGCGATGCCTTTGGCCTTGAGCACCTTTTCGCGAAGTTCTGCCAGTAGTTTGGGATTTGTTTTCAGCGACTCGCGAGCGGCTTCGCGCCCTTGGCCGAGGCGTTCGCCGCCATAACTATACCAGGTGCCGCTCTTCTCGATCAGATTCATGCCGGTGGCAAGATCGAGCAGATCGCCTTCTTTGCAGATGCCTTTTCCGTAGAGGATGTCGAACTCCACTTCTTTGAAGGGAGGCGAAACCTTGTTTTTCACCACCTTCACTCTGGTTCGGTTTCCGATCACTTCATCGCCACTCTTGATGGCGGCGATGCGGCGCACGTCCATGCGTACGGAGGCGTAGAACTTGAGCGCGTTACCGCCGGTAGTAGTTTCCGGATTTCCGAACATCACACCGATCTTCATGCGCACCTGGTTGATGAAAATCACCGTGCTCTTGGAGCGGTTGATGGAGCCGGTGAGCTTGCGAAGCGCCTGGCTCATGAGGCGTGCCTGAGCGCCCATGGTAGCGTCGCCCATTTCGCCCTCAAGTTCTGCCCGGGGTACGAGAGCGGCCACGGAATCCACGATCAGGATATCCACTGCAGCGCTCTTGATCAGCATGTCCACGATTTCAAGAGCCTGTTCTCCTGTATCGGGCTGGGAGATCAGCATATTTTCCACGTCTACGCCCAGCTTGCGGGCGTATTCCACGTCGAGAGCGTGTTCTGCGTCCACAAAAGCGGCGGTGCCGCCCTGTCTTTGGCATTCGGCGATGGCCGTGAGGGCAAGGGTGGTCTTACCGGAAGATTCCGGTCCATAAATTTCGATCACGCGGCCTTTTGGAATGCCGCCGATGCCCAAGGCGAGATCAAGAGAGAGGCTGCCCGTAGGGATGGCCTGAATCCCTTCATGCAGGCTTTGCCCGGTGCCCAGGCGCATGATGCTGCCTTTGCCGAACTGCTTCTCGATCGTCTGGATCGCGAGCTCCAAAGCCTTTTGTTTGGGGGCGTTGTTGTTGCTGATTTCTGGGGTGGCCATCGATATCTACTCCTTTTACGTATCCGATATTTAGCGTCTGATATTGGTTTCAGGTTCTGTTCACTTCTAGGTGGTCTTCTTGACCCTAACGAGAATGCAAACTGTCTCCTTGAACCCCAAGGTAGCAGTAGTACATTCGGGGTGCAAAGGAAAAAGAGTACATTTTTCGTGCGCTGGCAAACGGTAGCTGGAGGGGTGCCGTTAATTTACAGGAATCCCTGTTTCGTGGATACCGAGAAGTTCCGTGCGCAGCGCATCTAATGCAAGGTGTGCAGCCAGAATCCGGTTCTGATCCCTTGAACCTTGGGAGCGTAAAAGAATCTGGTGCATGGTTCGCGTACGCTCTTTGTTGGAAAGGGCTACATAAGTGGTTCCCACAGGCTTTGCGTCAGTGCCTCCAGCGGGGCCTGATACGCCGGAGATCGCCAGCGCGTATTTGGCACCGAGCCTCCGGCGGGCGCGCTCCGCCATCGCGCGAACCACAGGCTCTGAAACGGCTCCGTACTGAAGTAAAATTTTTTTATTTATGCCGAGCAGCCGTTCTTTGGCTTCGTTCGCATAAGTGAGGAAGCCACCGAGAAAATAGCGGGATGATCCCGGAATATCAGTGAGCATTTTTCCGAGCAGGCCTCCCGTGCAGCTCTCGGCGGTGGCCACCGTGGCCTTTTCCTGCAGCAGGAGTTTCGCCACTGCCTCGGCCAGATTTTCTCTTTCGCGGGAAAAGCAGAGAGTGCCGAGCGCTCTCTCGATATCCAGGCAGGCTCCTTCAATTTCTTTCGAGGAGGGCCGGGATTTCCGATCGGCCTCTCTTACCTCGAGAGTGAGATCAATATAAGGGAAAGAAATATGCACTCCCACAGCCACCGATTCCGGAAATCGCTGCTCTAGGGCTTCCACGATGGAGGATACTCTCTGGTAAACTTCGCTTTCGCCCCGGCCGAAGGTGCGCCAGAACTCACGGCGCAAGAGGCGGCGGCCGTGCAGTGATTTTTTGGCCACCGGAAGCACGAAGCTTTCGAACATCGGCCGGCATTCGCCGGGGGGGCCGGGAAGAAAGAAATAATCCGTGCCTTTTACCCGCAGGTGCACTCCTGGCGCGGTGCCGGTGGTGTTGGGAAGCACTCTTGCTCCCTTCGGCAGCGCCGCCATCTTGAGGCGGGGAGGGGTGAGTTCCAGGCCGCGTTTTTTGTAGCGGGATTTCACGTGCTGCAAAGACGCCTTGGTGGCGGCAAGCGGGCGGCGGAATGCCTTGCCGGCGCTTTCCAGGGTGCGGTCGTCGTTGGTGGGGCCGAGGCCGCCGGTCACGATCACCACGGGCTGGGAAGAGGAGTCTTTCAATGCGGCTGCGATGGCGGAGTTCCGGTCGGCCACGGAGCGGCTTTCTGCCACCGGAATTCCATGAAGCCGAAGCTGCTCGCCGAACCAGGCGCTATTGGTGTTTTGGATGCGGCCATCAAGAATTTCATCGCCCACGGTGAGGATGAAAACGCCTGCGGTGCTGTTCCGCGATTTTTTTGCTGCCTTTGCCACTACTCGAGTTCGGTGGCGGCCTGGGCCGGAATCTCGCCTTGGAGGCCGCGGTTTTTGGCGAGGTCGTCGGTGGTGAGAGTGGCCTGCTTGGCTGGAAGCTCGAGCTCTTCTCTGAAATCTTCGAGCAAGGCAGGTGTTTCGGAGCCGGGGTTCATGCGCGCGTCGCGGAGAAGCACGCTCAGCTCGCTGATGCTTCTATCGATCGCTTCCTCGCGGGATTCGGTTTTCAGGGAGTTGCTGCCTTTTTTGGCAAGGGCAGGTTTATCGGCTGCAACGGCGGAACCAGAAAGTGCGATGGAAACCAGAATGGCGAGAGTGAATTTCATAAGCCCTCCACCGATAAATGTATCGAATGGTGCGTCAGGAGGCAAAAAAATACCGGGCCCGTTTTCACGGGCCCGGCCAGCAATAGAAAGACAGGGTGGGAAAGGTGGCCTTGGTGGAGGGCCTTTCACCTCGTTCTAGCTAGTTGCGAATAGTCGAAAGCGTAATGGGCATAAGAGATCTTCACGGAGAGGCGGGTTCCGAGGAATACTCCGTTCACGGTGCCCTTGAGTCCGGTGGTGGTCACCACCGGATCGCCGGAGCAAAGGTCATGCACGCAGCCCTGTATCGCCAGCTGCTGGCGGGTGAATTTATAGTTGGCGTAGGAGATCTTCACGCTCACCTCGCCGTTGGGGAAGAGGCCAACCACCTGGCCCTGCAGGCCGGTATCGGTCCATACGGTATCGCCCACGCGAAGGCCAGGGGCATGGGGCGGGCGGGGCTGCCCAGAGGCGAGCTGGTCAAAGCGGAAGGCATAATTCGCATAGCCGATCTTCACGGAGAAGAGACCGCTGGGGAATACTCCGTTGATCTTGCCGTTGAGGCCGGTTTGGGTGATCACGCCTGCACCCGAGCACAGGCGCCGGAAGCAGCCTCTCTGGGCCAGCTGCTCGCTTCGGAAGGTGTAATTGGAGTACCCGATTTTCACCGAGAGAGTGCCGTTGGGAAATACGGCTTCCACGCGGCCTTCGAGGCCGGTATCGGTCCAAACCACATCGCCGATCTGCGGCCCGTAATGGCCGCGGTACGAGCCGCGTTCGACTCCTTGATCACCGTAGGCGTAAAACGGGAGGAGGGAACAGGCTAACAGCAGGGCAAGAAAGAAGTGGGGGGCTGGCGTTTTCATCGCGGGTTTCTCCAACAGTCGAAGGGCGCCAACGCAAGTGATGTGCCAGGCAATGAAGCGGTTGTAGTGAGCTCTACTGCTGCTAATAGAGATCTGGATTCTATCGCAGCGGTGCGTATCGCAATGCGTGGTGCGAGATTGCACCGCATATCACCCAAAAAGTTCAGGGAGTGGGAAGCATCCGGATCAGAGTCCAGAGCACTCCCGTGCTCATCAGGCTGGCAGCGAGATCGTCCATCATCGTGCCGAGGGGGGAATGCCATTTGCGGTCGATCCATCGCACTGGCCAGGGTTTCCAGATATCGAAGATCCGAAAGAGCAGGAAAGCAGCGAAGTAATGCATCCAATTCCGGGGCTCAGCCACAGATGAGGTAACGAGGATTCCCACCACTTCATCGATCACGATGGACTGATGGTCGCTCTCGCCTGTTTTCCGAAACACCACAGCAGAGCCGAGCACTCCGAAGAAAAACACCAGGGCGATCACGGCCCAGGCAATGGGTGTGGTGGTGCTGGACCAAAGCCACCAAGCGAAAGGAAGAGCTGCGAGAGAGCCAAAGGTGCCCGGCGCTTTGGGCATCTTTCCTACGTAGAAAAAAGTGGCCCAGCACTCTCCCAGGTGATCGATCGCTTTTCGGATCAGGGTATGCATGGAGGAATTCTAACCCGACCTTTTCGCTCCTGGCGATAGCTTAAGTCTCGCCAGCCGGGAAAAAATCCTTTAGGGTAAGCCTACGAGCGTGGATGGATTTTGAAGGATTTTGAAATACCGTTCGCGTTCTCGGTTCTAGGGGATAGAGGGGAATCATTGCAGAGCGATGAGCATATAAAGGATCTGATGTCCTTCATGGACACGCTCCGGCTGAGCCGCGACGTGATGAATCTCATGTTGCGCGGGCGCTCAGTGATCGATGCGCACCACGGCCTGCCGATTCGCGAGCTGGAAGCCGCGGACGAATTCCTCCTCAAATACGGCTACAATCTCGAAGACCCCGTGGAGGGGGCCGAAGTGCTCGGTAACTACCACGAAAGCCTCCGCTTCATCCGAAAGTATTTCCTGAAGCCGGAAAACGCCGAAGGGGCTGATCTCGAAATCCCGAAATCCTTCGTGGAGCTTACCGATCTCCGGCACTTGTTTCTCTGGGCGGCCGACAAAAGCCTCGATCAGGTGGTGCGCGCCCGATGGTCGTGCGCCATCCTCCGGGTGATGCACGCGATCTCCCACCTCGATAAAGACCTGCGCCATGAGTTTTTTCCCGAGATCCAGAAGCAGGTGTTTGACCGCTTCTACAAAGAGATCCATACGCTCGACGGGCAGGTTTACCTCGGCAATCCGAAAGATCCCCGCGCCGTGCCGCTCGAAAAGTTCCAGACCAAGCCGAGAAAAACCCGGGATTCCGTGATCCTCAAGCTCCTCCATAAAAAGGAAACCCTGGCGGAGGACGTATTCGATCAGATCGGCGTGCGCTTTGTGACCCGCACCCGCCCCGATGTGGTTCGGGTGCTCAAATACCTGCGCGATCGCTATATCGTGATGACCATGAACATCCGGCCTTCGCGCTCCCGCAATAATCTTGTGGATCCGCTCCTCTATCGCCGCACCTGGCGGGAGCTCAAGCACCAGATCGCCAGAGGCGAGGGCAGGGACCGCGGATGGGCGGAGATGGCTCTGGATGACGCCCTGAAAGAGGGCTTTACCGAAGCGCAGAAAGAGATCAACGAGAACAATCCGCATTCCTCCAAGGAGTTCCGCTCGATCCAATTCACCTGCCGGCAGCTCGTGAAATATCGTTCGCCGGTGGCGGACGAGGTGAAAACGCTTCGTTCGCTTCTGCGCACCAGCCAGGATCCAGAGATCCAAAAAGTTCTCGAGCGCATCGATTTCGCCCATCTGCAGAAAGAGCAGCGCTTTTTCTATCCTTACGAAGTGCAGATCATCGATAGAGCGAATTTCGAGGAAGCCGAAAGCGGCCGGGCCTCCCATGCCGTTTACAAAGCCGCGCAGGCCAAGATGGCGATGGTGAGAGTGCTCGGCCAGCTGATCCCGCGGAAAAAAGAAGGCGAAAGCAGCTGAGCGGCGCCTCCCGTTGGATACACTGTTAAGTTTCTAGTGCTGTCAAAAAATCTGACATCCCGTCTCTGAAAAGACTCTCCTGAGTTCCGTAGCTTGGAGCAGGCACGCGTTCTGCTTTGTAATGCCCAAGTTTCCTGTCTGTCTTTTTTCAATACGGAGATAAAAATGAAAACCCTGATGATTCTGTCCCTCGCCCTTGTAACCGCACCAACCCAATCTTTCGCCACCGATCTGGCCGGTAGCATGGAGGATTTTAGCGAGTCCAAGGCTGTGGAAGTGTTTTCCTTTGAACAGCCCGCGAAAGAGGGAGCTGGTGAGGCCTGGGAGGCCACCGATGCGCGGTACGTTTCCGATGGAAAGGTAAAGGCCAGGAACTCCTCCCTTGAGAAGAGGCTCCGGCTGCGGGCAGGAACCTATGAGCTGGTGGAAAACGATAAGAGCAAGCCTTGCCGCTTCAATTTCGGATTGAAGACTGGCGAGAAGATTCAGCTCAATGTGAAGGTGAATGACAAGGAGAATGAGTACTCCCGCCGGGGAGATGTGGACGTTACCCTCACTCAGTATTCCCCTGAGCTGGAGCGGCAAGTGAATGTGTTCGATCACCCCCGTTTTATTGCCGTGAACGATCCTGAACGTGAAAACACCACCTCTGACGGCCTGAGGGTGGCGCATATTTCGGCCTATAGCTCGGACGGCGAGGTGCTCTCCCATACGGTAACGATGAATGCCAAGGGCGAGCGCGAGAATGACGTAACCCAGAGAGTGCAGTTCGATCGAAAGGGCGGATTTGTTTATTCGCAGACCCACCAGGAAGGGCGCTCATTCTGGGATCGCAAGCTGCACGCGCGCTGCAAGTTCAAGAAGGTGGACTAATCAAAGGCCCCGGTCTGTGCATCAGCTCCGGATCGGGGGCTCGGCTTTACAAATTTTAAGATAGATATATTTGGGGCAATGGTAATCCATCCACTGTCTGCCCCATTTAACACCCTAGCCCGGATTCGAGACCTCGACGAGATTCCCGTCGGGGTCTCTTATATAGACCGAAGTGATCAGCCCGCCTACGCCCACCCGCTTCACTGGCCCCTTTTCCACCTTCACCCTTTGGTTCTTGAAATGCTCGAGCACTTTCGCCAGAGGGGTTGCGGAGATCAGGCAAAGATCTACCGAGCCCGGGGTGGGGGTGGCAGCTTTGGGCTCAAAATCGTTTTCTTTCGGATGAAGATTCAGCTTCTGCTTGCCAAATACCAGGCACTTTCGGCCCTGCCCGAAAGATTCTGCCTTCATGCCGAGCACGCGCTGGTACCAGGCGAGGGTGATTTCCACATCGGCCACGGTGAGCACGATGTGGTCGATATGGCTCATCTGCAAGGGCGGGGGGAGAGGCATGTATCCAGGCTAAACGATGGTTCCGGAACAGGCAATTGTGAGAGCTAAAAGCCCAGCTGTTTCAGGGTGTTATCATGGGGATGCCGTTGAAGTATCCACACGGAAGCGCCGATAAGCAGCTAGCCGGGGGTTTTTTTGATGATTGGCGCTAAAGCAGCGATTTGGTTGAGCGGGTTTATTCTCGTAGGCCTCAGCCAATCCGCCTCCGCTCTCGGAAAGCCTCACGATGATCCTCCGGCCTCCGAAGGCGCTCCCGCGGCCGCCGCTGATTCCAGCTGCGAAGACGGCCGAGTGGCTTTTCGGATGCAGGTGTCAAAGCTCCTAAAACTGCCGGTTCAGTCCAAGTTTACCTACATCACCTTTCGCCATCTGAGAACCAAGTACTGTTCCAGGAATCTCACCGCTCCGGCGAATATGGAGGGTAGCACGACCGCACTCGGCCAGTGCGAAATGACCTATCGGAAAATTGTGGCGAACATCGGAATAGCCGATTCCACGGTTCGCCTGGGTTGCGAAAAGATCGCTCAGGCAAAAGCGAAGTCCAAGGAATGCCTCAAGGGAAACGAAACCTGCCAGAGGCTGGTGGCTTCCACTTACAGAGAAGCCTCGGAGCTTATGGGCAAAGGCGAGAAGAGCGCCGAAAAGGGGATCAAGCTGATCGAGGAGCAGCTCAAAAAGAACGCCAGTGTGGCCAGAAGATACGCCAGCCACCTGGTAACGATCGCAAACGTGATCGAGCAACACGACAGGTTTCAGGCCATGCAGAAGAGAATGGCGCCGATGAGCTTCGTGCCTCAGTCCGCCAAGCAGAGAAAAAGAGAGATCAACGAGGAAGCGATGCGATTGATGAATCTGCAGGCGCAGCGGACCGAAGGCTCTCCTACCGTGGAAGCCATGCTGAGCGAAGCGGGCCTCGATATGGAGAACACCAAGAAGATCCGTGAGCGAGCCAGTGACATCCAGTTCGCTTCGGAACGCTCCACCTCCCTGGGCGGTGACGTGGATTATATGCAGCGGTTTGGCCCTTTGCCCGGCGAGCAGCTGAATACCTTGCATATCGGGGGTTCGTTTCTTCCGATGGCCAACGAGGCCCGTGCCGAGCTGGCCGCCAGCTCCAAGAGCCTGGCCGAAGCGGCGTTCAAGGTGGAAACCAGTTTGGGGAATGCGGGCTCGGTTTCCCAGGCACCTCCGCCTGTGAGCTCCAACGTAGCATTGAAGCCTAGTGCCGGGGGTGGATCTGTGGGCCCGAGCCTGCCTCAGGCTTCGGCCGGCCAGGATAGCTCGAGCAGCAGCCTACCCTTGCTGATGGGGGCTTCCCGTGTGCTTGCGTCGGCGGCCGGCCAGCCTCAGGGCTTGGCAGCGCCTTCGGGGCCATTGGCTTCCTATTCCGCAGCAGCCGAGCCGAGGGAAAACAGCAAGCGCAGCCTCGGCCTTGCGCCGGGCGAATATTCCAGGCTGGCGAAGGATACCGGCCGGAAACTTTCCGAACGGGAAAAGGAGCAGGAGGAAATCCAGGCGGTGGCGCAGTTTCGCCAGGAGATCGATCTCCCTGCGGAGGAGGTTTCCCGTGCGGGCAGCACGGCTCTCCCCGGGGGCTTCCGGGCCTCGGCCGCCACTGCCAGCCTCTCTTCCGGAGGTGGGTGGAACGATCTTGATTTGCGTGCCTCTGACCCGAAGCCCACCGGAGTTTCGGCTTCTTCCTCTTCCGAGGTGGGCAATAAAAACGCCCTGGCCTTCGCCGATCGGCAGGTGGCGAGGTTGGAGCAAGGAAGGCGTTTTTCTCCCAGTATGAGAGACCGGCTGCGCCGCCGCCTGGCTTCCGAATACCAGAGCGGGCAGGGTAAAACCCGCGCCGCAGCCGACTTGTTCGAGGATATGAAGAGAAACGAGTTTCTCTCAGGGGATGAGGTCACGGGTGAGGAGCAGATGGGCATCCTCAGCAGCCAAAGCGAAAGCCTCTTCGCCCGGGTGCAATCGGCCCATCGCCGCAGCGTGGAGAAAGCCCGGGTGGCATTCCACTAGAGCCGCTTATTCGTGCGACCACTGGAATAGATCGAAGCGCATTCCGTAGATTTCCTCGGCCGGGGCATCCTTCACCAGTGGCTCAACGCTTTGGAGGAATTTCAGGAACTCGCGCTGTATTTTTTCCCGAGTGGCGGGATCCGCTGAGAAAGTAACGGTGAAGCTGTATTTTTTGTCTTCCGGCAGTTTCTGCAGGTGCTGGTGGCTTGCCTGCAGCATCAGCTGTTGGTGGGGCTCGCAGAGCGGAGATTCTCGCGGCAGGTGAAAATTGCTGCGTACCACTTTGTAACCCGTTTTGGTGGGTTCGAGGAACTTCATCTTCACGAGATCCCGGAGCCAGGCGTTCACGCGGTCGGGGTGCACGTTCAGGCAACGTGAAATGCGCGAGGGGTCGGCGGCGAATCTAGGAATGCCCAGGAATACGTTCAAAAGATAGTAGAAGGGGTTCAGGAAGAATCGGGTGAATTCCTCGGGCGTGCTTTCGATCACGTCTTTCTTGAGGTGTGCTTTCGATTCCAGCTTGGCTTTGCGGCTCGTTTCTATCCTTCTCTTGAGGCTTTCTTTACGTCTTGGCAGGCCGCTGCGTTCTCTTTCCAGCAGGAGCTGGCAGTAGTCGAGCTCTTCTTCCTCCCAGCCCAGCACCTGGCCGAGGCCGTGAAGCTGATCCGCGCTGAGGTGGGCGCGCTCTTTGAGCACATTGGAGAGGTAAGGGGCCTGTATGCCGGCCTTCCCGGCGATGCGGGCGAGGGTCCAGCCACTATGAGTGCTTTTCCAGTGACCGGCCTGTTCCCGCAGAAGGGGGCGGTATTCCAAATGGTCGAAAATACTTCGCATATTTCCCTCTTTTTTTGCCATTAGAGAAATTATACAAAAATTAATTTAAAATTAAAAGTTTAGTAATTTGTAATGGAAGGCGGAAGGGAGCGGAAGTAAAACCGCCGGCATGGAAGCGAGGCAATCAAGCCTCTCTCAGTTCGGAGAAAAACCATGAAAGCCCCTGTTATTGCCCTCAGCCTTACCCTTCTTGCCCTTAGCTCTTCGGCTCAGGCCTCCTGGTACCAGCACTTCTGCTCCAATGCCGAAGGCACCACTCGTTCCGCCAATGGCCATAACCAGAACTACCTGCAGCTCACCAAGCGCGAATGGACCGATAAGGGCCGCGTGGAAACCGTGATCACCGACACCGAGCACAAGCTTCGCGTTTTGCCCGTAGGAGAAGCGAAGGTAGTGGTGAGCGAGCAGAAAGGATCCTGCGACAGAGCGAACGGAAATACCGGCTTCTGGAGCTCGAGAAGCGTTACCGCGGGCTCCTATGAAATCAGCCATGCCGATGGCGTGCTCTTCGACGAGAATATCGTGGGCGTGAGCAAAGACCGCAAAACCGTGAAAGTGGAGCTCATCTGTGAGCGCGCCATGAACGGCCTGATGCCCTGCCCGGCCAAGTAAGTTCTCCGAACAGGGCTCCGGCCCTTTTCAGCCCCCTTTCTTACACGAGAGGGGGTTTTTTTGTGTCTATAGACGGGGGCGGAAGATGACGAAAGGAATCCATGGCGAAACTCCCTTCCAAGCGTGCGGCATATCTGGTGTTTCTTCTTTCGTTTCCCTTAACAGGAGCCTTCGCCGCCCTGAGGGGAGACTGGCAAAGCGCCGGGGCTCCGGCCCGCCCTTATCATCCCGGCTACGCCTACCGCTATGAATGCCAGGCCGAGCTCACGGACCAGATCGACAGAGTGGGGGACGGCAAAGCGGTACCGGAAGGAAAGCCTTATCGTCTCTATGCCGTGCAGAAGTTCCATCTGGATCGCAATCGTCCCTACACCCCATTCGATGGCAATTGGGAGTGGGTGGCGCGGCTATCGGCCTCCGACCGTAAGTCGATGTATCTGGATCTCAAGCAGGAACCGGAAGAAGCTTTTTCCACCTTCGGCCATAGTGCCGGCCTTTCCTTCGCGGAGGGAGGCGCCGCGGGAGAGGACCAGATCACCCTATCGGCCTTCGTGGCTCTCTCCCACGCTGGCTACTTCCTCACCAACTCGGAACGGAATACGGTGAGCCGGAAATCCCCGAGCGTGCAGGTGCGCGCTTCCGCCTGGCTCTACAGGGAGACCGACCAATCGGAAAAGCTCCCGCGCACCAAGGTGCGGGAGCTTTTCGTGGTTTGCGACAAGATCAAATAATCAGAGTGCTTTGATTCCGGGCAGCTTATCGAATCCGTTGCGCGGCGTTTGGTAGAGATCGAATCGATAGATCCTGCCGCTCGAATCCTTGATTCTGGTGAAGAAATGAGGAAGCGGGATATGGATCAGTCCGGGAGCGATCACCGAGTGGTGTGACACCAGCCCGTTGTTGGCCAGTACGATCAGGAAGCTCATTCCATTGGCGCTTTGGTCCACGCAATCACGCAGGAACTGCTGTTTGGGATGGATCTGATTCGCGAAATTGAAATCGGAGCCCATGGAATCCCTCATTACGGAGTTTTTCACCACCTGCTCGTGCGACATCCTGTCGAGCTTTTCGCGTTTTACGATCTTGTCCATGGCGCGCATCGCGTGCTGCAGGCCGAGGCGTTCGCAGGCAGCGGTGTCATCCAGGCAATCGCTTCCCATACGGGCGTGATGCATGAGGTTTTTCACGTCTTCGATATGCCTGGCGCTGAAAGTGAAGGGGATTTTGATCGGGCATCCGGCGCCGGCGCAGTACTTGATTTTGTTGCCTCGGGGGAGGCTGTTTTTCAGGTCGCCGTCGCCCCGGGGAGCGGAACCGTTCAGCCATCGCTCGATGCCCGCTTTGTCGTAAAATTCCATCTGGGCGAAACACTTTGGGGTGAATAGCGAAAAAAGGGCAACCAACAAAAAGGGGGTGAGGGCGCGGGTCATGGAACCTCCGATGTCTCCCAATGCTCTAATCATTCAGATGCGAAAGGCTACAAGGTGAGGGTTGCAAAAGCGGAGCCAGGGCAAGGATGGGCCTTCCCGAGGAAAAAGGGGTGAAGGGAGCACTGCACCGGCCAAACAATATACGTTCGTAAATCCGGCGCCTGTCTCTTTCAGGAGACAGGGGGGCTGGCACCGGGCTTCGGGGAATGCGGGCACCAATAAATCTCGAGCCGGAATCCTGCCGGGTCTTCGCAGCGGAAAAATACGAAATCCGCGTATTTGGTGAGAGGCTCCACGATATGCTGCCCGCTGGTTTGCAGCTTTACATAAAGATCTTCCACCGCTTCCATCGACGGAAGGCGGAATCCGTAATGAAACCATTCCGGCATCGAAACCTTCTCTCCCCGGCCGGTATGCTCATCGGGACCGATGGCGATCATGAATCCTTCGCGATTGTGCAGGAAGTAGGCTCCCGACTCCTGTTTCTTCGCGTGGCTGAAATCAAAAAAATCGCGATAGAACGCCACCGACGCCTCTACATTCGGGGACGTAAGGTGGAGATGATTTAAATCCATGCCTTGCGGGTACCATGGAGGAATTCTCAGCAAAAGAGCCAAAAAAGACTGTTTCCAAGGAGCGTAGTTGCAGCAATTCGGATAAATTCATGCGTGGGGAGCTGCGCTAAGCGGCTGAGAGGCTTTTGGGCTCGATTTGGGGCCGGAGCGACCCTTGAACTTGATCCAGGTAATGCTGGTGGAAGGAATCGTGAAGCACCGTATATCTTTTTTCTTCTTTATTTTTTCTTGTTTCCTCTCCAGCCAGGCTCTGGCCGGCACTTTTCGGGCCCGTCTTTCGGAAGATCTCGGCACTCTCGACTGGAACAATGGCGAGGTGAACTCTGAGGTGGTGTACCAGTTGATGGAGGGCTTGTTCCGGGCGGATGGCAAAGGCAATCCGAGGCCGGCGGCCGCTCAGTCTTTCTCCTGGAACAAAGACAAAACGGAGCTTCGGGTGAAGCTGAACAGCAATCGGCAGTGGAGCGACGGAGTGCGCCTATGTGCAAGGCACTTTTTGGATTCCTGGGAGAGGTTGCGGTCCAAGGAGTTTGCCTCTCCTTATGCGCACTATGCCGGTGTGCTGAAAACCGCCGAGGCGAAAGGCTGCCGGGAACTCATCGTGCGCTTTCGGAGGCCGGCTCCTGAAGCCCCTGCCCTCTTCGCGCATTATGTGTTCTTCCCGATCCGGGTAGATGCTCTTGAAGCCAGGCCTCGTATTTTCAACGAAGGAACCGGTCTTCCGGTGAATGGCGCCTTTCGCGTGAAAGAGTGGAAAAAAAATGAACGATTGCTGCTGGAGCCGAATGAGCGCTTTGCCGGGAAGAAGCCTTATCTGAAGGCGGTGGAGTTCCGTTTTATTCCGGAGGACAGCACCGCTAAAGCGATGTTCGAGCTGAAGGAGCTCGACTGGGTGAAAGAGGTTCCGCAATTGCTCCGGAACGCGGCCTTGGAGGCGATGCCGGAGTTCCGCATTTTCCCGTCATTGATCGTTTATTATTTCGGCCTGAATGCCGGAAAGTCCAAGCTGCTGGAAGACCCCGCGGTACGGCGCCTCTTATCCAGTGCTTTGAAACGGGAGGAGATCCCCTCCATCCTCGGCAAAGAATGCCGGGGAACCACCTCCTGGCTTCTGCCCGATCTTTGGCCCGGCTTCAAGGCGGGCCGGTTGGCCCCTCCGGATAGTGAATCCATCCGGAAACTGCGGGTGGCCGCGAAAGAAGGCCGGATGGACCTCAAGCTTCGCACTTATTCCAAAACCGCGCATAAGGCGCTCGCCGAATGGGCGCAGGGCCAATGGGAGAAGAATCTGGGAGTGCGGATCCCGATCGAGGTGCAGGAAGGAAAGGTTTACTGGAAGGAGGTGGGCACGAATCCCTCTCCGATCTTCTTTGGCGGAGTTACTGCGCCTTATGGGCATCCCAGGGCCTTTATGCAGGAGTTCCTCTCCGGGAGCTCCGCCAACTGGACCGGCTGGGCGAGCCCCGGCTATGACCGGGCCGTGGCGGGAGAGAAGTTCACTGAGGCGGAAAGAGTGCTGGAAAAAGATTCCTTTGTGATCCCTCTCTATCGCCGGGATACGGCTGCCCTGGTGGCCACGAAATGGGACGGTTTTCACATCAATCCGCTGGGACAGGTTTTTTTGGCTGAGGTGAAGCCGAAGAAAATAAAAAAAGCCGGCCCTTAGAGGCCGGCTTTTTCTTTGGGCACCGGGAATCAGAGATCGTTGTTCTGATCCGCGATCTTTCCGGTGGTGCGAAGCTCTTCCACGTACTCGAGGAAACGCTTCTCGATTGAGCGCACCTTGGTCTGGTTGAAGCCCATCTGCTCGCGCCCGATAGGGCCGAGGATGCCGTAGCTCTGGCCCATATAGCGAGAGGCGATCTTGTGAGCCGTTTTTCCGTTGGGGAGCGGCTTGATGATCGCGATCGCGAGCACGCGAGTGGTTTCGGTTTTACCTTGAGGAGCCACGTACTGCATCAGCACCGTATAACCCTTGGAGGAGTTTCCGCGCACGAGGAGGAGGTAGTGGTCGGAGAGATCTTTTACGATCCCGCCGTTTTTGCGCACTTCCAGGTTGGCATAGGCGCCAGCGCCCCACTTGGCATTAGGCTCGAGCCAATCAGCGCGGTTGGAGTGCGTGGGCTGGGCCGCGGGCTTGGTTTTGCCGCCAGCCTGGCCGATCGGCTTGCCCCAGAGGTAAAGAGTGGTTTCGAGAACCTGGTCAACCGAAGCGGGGATTTCCGCATAAACGTTGGCTCCGGCCGCTACGTATTTTTCGATTTCGCCTTCGTTTTCGAGGGCGATCGTTTCCTGCTTGGCGGTATTTACATCGGCGTAAATGCGCTGGGGATCTTTATTCACCTGCTCGGGAAGGCCGGTGTTTTTATTGGCTTCGTACCAGGCGAAGATATGGCTGGTGAAGGGGGAGGTGCGATCCACGCCCTGGGCGTTGAGGATCGGTTCGGCCCATCGCAGATAGGCTTCTTCACTAAGCTCGGCAGGGGCGAGGCGGGTGCCTACATCAGGCATTCCGATCAGCGCAGGGCTGGCGAGGGCAGGTTGGGCGATCAGGGCCAGGAGCATTCCGAAAGTTGGATTCAATTTCACTTTATACCTCTGAGACATGGGTTTTAGACACCTGCGTTATATTTCAAAGCGGGAAGGGAGTCGCGAAGATTTTTTCGAAAATGCGACAAAAACGCCAAGCTTTCCAGCCACCGGGAGGAAGAATTCTTTAAAATATCAGCTACTTCTAAGGTAGCTATAAGTAAACAATAATGGTCAACTAAGTTAGGTTTCGGGCCTGAGGGAGCGTCTTCTGGGGCTCTTTTTCTTCGTTTTGGCCAGCTCTCTTGGGGAGGAGGGATGCTTCAGGAACTTCTCGATAATGCTGTTCACGAGCTCCGTTTTTTCCATCTGCGGGCAGTGGGATCCCTCGGGAATTTCGCAAAACTGGGAGTCGGGAATGAGCTCGGCAAAGATCCTCTGGTTCACGGGAGGGGTGATGAGGTCTCGTTCGCCTGCAATCACGAGGGTGGGCACCTTCACTTCATGAAGCCAATGAGTGGCGTCATAAGCCATGAAATCGTTGAGCAGATTCAGGAATACGTCCACGCCTACTACGGTTGTCATCCGCAGGTATTCGTTGATGTCGTCCATGCTGGCGTATTTGGTGTTGAAGCCGGCGAGCGCCACGAACTTCTGGTTCACCGGATTGGATCCCTGGTTTTCCCAGAATTTCTGCACGAGGTGGGGAAAGAGAGCGTGGGCTTTGCGAATGGCGGGGAAAGCCACCTGGAGGAAGTTGTGATGGAACATGGTTTCAAAGGGATCTTTAGGGGTTCCGTTGGCCAGAACCAGGGAGCTCACCCGCTCGGTGGCGATCCGGTAAAAATCCAGGATGATGTTCACGCCGAGGGAGTGGCCCAGCACGGGTGCCTTTTCGATCTCCAGCTCATTAAACAAATCCAATAGATCTCGGGCGCAACTCTCGATGGTAACGCTGGAAGGGTCGTCGGGCTTGTCGCTCTGGCCATGGCCGCGGTAGTCCATATAGATCACCTTGTGGGTGCTCTTGAAATAGTCCATCTGGTATTTCCACTGCAGCTTGGAGCATACGAGGCCGTAGGCGAAAACGAGCGGAGGGGCGTCCCTTGGGCCTTCCACCGAATAGAAAAGACGAACTCCGTCGCGCGTGCGGAAATAGCCATGTTCTTTGGGGAGGGTGTTCACGGAAGGTCCTTTCAGCTGGGCTTCTTGGGCGGAAGGGGAGGGGGCATGCCACCGCCCGGCAAGGGGGGCTTGGGAGGCGAGGCGGACTGCCCGGGAAGAGGCGGCTTGGGAGGCGAAGCGGATTGCCCGGGAAGAGGCGGCTTCGGGGCACCCGGAAGCGGTGGCTGAGGTGGCGCGGCCGCGCCGGGCTCCGCTCCTTCGGAGATTTTTTCGAGGTGCGCAAGAACATCGAGGATCACCTGCTCTTTGGAGCCTGGAGTGAATCTCTCTTTCGCATTGGGATTTTCGAATGGTTCCGGTGGGGTCATTCCCCTCGTATCGAGCCGGGTGAAGTTAATTGTGGTGCGGCAAACGGTGAGATTGTCTTTTTCCTTCAGAGGCACCACCCCGGAGATGGCCTTTCCGTTCAGCCGCACTTCCACTCCCAGATTCAGATTTTCTATGGTGGCGCCGCTTCCTTCCACCTTTATGCGCAGCTGTGAGGCGGCCATGGCGGGATCGTCAATGAGCATATCGGCCTCCGCCTTCCCGAGGGTGAGCTCTTGCCCCAAATGCTGGTAAGTAGCCTGCTGGCTCTTATCGGGGCTGGAAATGATTTTGAATTCGATCATGGAGCAGGCTCTCTATCCTTGGGAGCGGGCCCGGAAAAGCACCGGGTAAGTAGCAGTATACTCAGGAACTTTCTCCTTTGCACCCCCTGTGGACTCGACTAAATTAGGCGGATGACCCAAGTGCCGGAAACGAGAGCCGAGCGTGTAGCTCTTCTGAAAAAAAGAATACGCGAGAAGGTGCTCGTGCTGGATGGAGCCACCGGAACGGCTCTCCAGGACGAAAAGCTCACCGCTGCCGATTTCGGGGGCGAAGCCCTAGACGGCTGCAACGAGAACCTTGTTTTCACCCGCCCCGATGTGGTGAAGAGAATCTCCCAGAAATATCTCGAAGCCGGGGCCGATATCGTGGAGACGAATACTTTCGGCGCCACTCCTCTCGTGCTCGGCGAATATGGCCTTTCCGAAAAATGCTATGAAGTGAACAGGCGCGCTTGCGAGCTGGCCCGCGAGGCCTGCCGGGAATATTCCACTCCCGAGTGGCCGCGTTTCGTGGCGGCTTCGATTGGCCCCACCACGAAGGCGATCTCCGTAACCGGCGGCATCACTTTTGATGAGCTGGCCGGCCATTACTATGATCAAGCCAAAGGCCTCTATGAAGGCGGCGCCGATTATTTCCTGATCGAAACCTGCAACGACACCTCCAACATCAAAGCTTGTTTAGAGGGGATCGACCGTCTGCACGCGGAAATCGCCCTAAAGGCCTCCACCGACAAAAATCTCGTGCCATTGCCCATCGCGATCTCCGGCACCATCGAGCCCACCGGCACCATGCTGGGCGGCCAGGCTGTGGACGCTCTTTGCACCTCGCTCTCCCACAGGGATCTTCTTTACGTGGGCCTCAACTGCGCCACCGGGCCGGAATTCATGACGGACCACATCCGCACCATGGCCCAGCTCTCACCCTTTCCCGTGGCCTGTGTGCCGAACGCCGGCCTTCCGGATGAGAACGGGCAGTATATCGAAACGCCCGAGCTCGTGGGTAATGTGATCGAGCGCTTTCTCGACCGTGGCTGGCTCAATGTGCTCGGCGGATGCTGCGGCACCCATCGCGGACACGTGAAAAAGCTTCGCGAGCTCGCTGATAAGGCCGTTCCGCGGAAGATCGATCCTCATCCGGCCTCCCGCCTCTCGGGCGTGGAGTTCCTCGAGATCACGGATGAGATGCGCCCCGTGCTCGTGGGCGAGCGAACCAATGTGATCGGCTCGAAGAAGTTCCGGGATCTCATCGTGGCGGGAGAATGGGAGCAGGCCGCGGAAGTGGGCCGCGCCCAGGTGAAAAAAGGCGCCGCGATCGTGGATGTGTGCCTTTCCAATCCTGATCGCAATGAGCTCGAGGATCTGCATAGATTCATGCCGGAGCTGATCAAGAAGGTGCGGGCTCCGATCATGATCGATTCCACCGATCACCATGTGATCGAGGAGGCGCTCAAGCTCTGCCAGGGTAAGGCGATCATCAATTCCATCAATCTCGAAGACGGCGAAGAGCGCTTCGATCACGTGCTTCCTCTCGTGAAAAAATACGGCGCGGCCCTAGTGGTGGGCTGTATCGATGATGATCCTCAGCAGGGCATGGGCGTAACCCGCGAGCGGAAGCTTGCTATCGCGGAACGCGAATACGAGCTGCTCACCAAGAAGTGGGGGATCGCACCCGAAGATATTTACTGGGATGCTCTCGTATTCCCCTGCGGCACGGGCGACGCGCAGTATGTGGGCTCCGCCGTGGAAACGATCGAAGGCGTGCGCCTGCTGAAAGAGCGCTTTCCCGGCACCCGCTCCGTGCTCGGCATCTCCAACGTGAGCTTCGGCTTGCCCAGCGTGGGCCGGGAAGCCTTGAACGCCGTATTCCTCTACCATTGCGTGAAGAGCGGGCTCGACCTCGCGATCGTGAATTCCGAGAAGATTCCGCGCTTCGGCTCTCTCTCGCCGGAAGAAGTGAAAATCTGCGAAGATCTCCTCTGGAACAGGGGCGAGGATCCCGTGGCGGCCTTCGCGGCCTTTTTCCGCGCGCATAAGCCTCACAAGAAAGAAGTGAAAACGGAGCTTCCCCTCGACGAAAGGCTCGCCTCCTATATCGTGGAAGGCACCAAAGAAGGCCTCTTCGCCGATCTCGATCTCAAAATGAAAGAAGCCAAGCCGCTCGACATCATCAACGGCCCCCTCATGGCCGGGATGGACACCGTGGGCCGCCTTTTCAATAAAAACGAGATGATCGTGGCCGAGGTGCTGCAAAGCGCGGAGGCGATGAAGGCCGCGGTAAACCATCTTGAGCCTTATATGGAAAAAACGGATGCAGCCCTGCGTGGCACCGTGGTGCTGGCCACCGTGAAGGGGGATGTGCACGACATCGGCAAGAACCTCGTCGACATCATCCTTTCCAACAACGGCTTCCGCGTGATCA
>CAZTCD010000023.1:0-43942 GCA_964612065.1 uncultured Bdellovibrionales bacterium
GGAGATGACGGTCGTGCACGAAGGAGATTCCGTGCCGGTCCTTCGTCTTCTCGAGCCGCTCAATTTCGGCGCGAAGGTCGTCCGTTCCGAGTCCCATTCTTTCACTGAGGGCGATGCGGATGATTTCGAGCCGACCGGTGCGCCGGGCGAGGCACGTGTCCTGAAGATCCTTCTCGCTATCAACGCCGTCATGTTCGTCGCAGAGATTACGCTCGGTTGGATCGCCCAGTCGACGGGGCTGATCGCGGATTCCCTGGACATGTTCGCCGATGCCGCTGTCTACGGCGTAAGCTTGTATGCGGTCGGTAAAGCGCTTCAGCGTCAGCGCCAGGCGGCGCGCCTGAGCGGGTACCTACAGCTCTTGCTGGCCGTAATGGCGATCGTAGAGGTTGCTCGGCGCTTCTATTTCGGGAGCGAGCCCTTCGCCTCCTATATGGTAGTGGTGTCCTTCGTTGCCTTGGCGGCTAACGTGTCTTGCCTTGCTCTCATCTCCAAGCACCGAACCGGCGGGGTGCATATGCAGGCGAGTTGGATCTTCTCCGCCAACGACGTGATCGCGAACATGGGCGTGATCTTGGCCGGTGCACTGGTTTACGTAACGAAGTCTCCCTACCCCGACCTGATCATCGGGGGGATTATCGCGGTGATCGTATTCCGGGGAGCATTGAAGATCCTGAAGATCTCCTCCCCGCCTGTTGCCGCCACTGCCGCGTAGTTGGCGCTTCCCCGGCAAGTTCGATTTTGGCGCGCAGCGCAATTCCGCAAGAGCTAATTGAGATTAATTCTCAGTTGCGCTAAGGTGCAAGCGTTAGTCGAACCCGTGCCATTTCCAGGAATCGCCCTCATGAAATCCCTTCTTTCTCTACTTCTTGCCCTTCTTCTCTCGTCGTCATTCTCGCCGTTCGCAAAAGCGGAAGAACCTTCTCCTGAGCTTGTCGTGCATCTGCTCGATTACCTGGCGAAGGATTACGGGGGTGCTGTTCAAAACGGAAAGGTGATCAGCCAGGGCGAATACGACGAGCAGGTCGAGTTCGGCGGAATCGTCGAAAAGAACTCGAAAGGCTTTTCCAAGCTGAGCACTGACCAGGAATTCATGAAGGGCGTGACCGAGCTGCAGCGCCTGATAAAGACGAAGGGTGCGCCCGAAGATGTTTCGAAGCTCGCCCGTAAGCTACAGCAAGACGCCATCCGTCTGGCGGGCATCGAAGTGGCCCCGACCGCGAAGCCTGACCTCGCGCTCGGGAAAACTCTTTACCAAGCGAACTGCGTAAGTTGCCACGGCAATACCGGCCATGGAGACGGCATCGCAGGAACGAATCTTGATCCAAAGCCCGCAAACTTCCACGACGCCGACTTGGTGTGGAATAGCGCTCCCTACAAGTTCTACAACACGATCCGCCTCGGTGTGCCCGGCACGGGAATGATGTCCTTCGCGCAGCTGTCCGACAATGAAGTTTGGGCGTTGGCGTTCTATCTGAAGAGCCTCGCTTACTCCGCAAATACCGGCGCTGGCGAGAGTACTTCTGGCCTGACTCTCTCGGAGATCGCGACGCTTACCGACGCCGAGATCGCCGAGCGTTTAGGCAAGAAGAAGGAAGAGGCATTAGCCGTAATTGGCTCTATTCGTTCCAATCCAAGCGGCCCTGATAACCAGGATCCTCTCAAGGTTGCCGATCAGCACCTCAAGGACAGCCTCGAACACGCAAAGAAGGGCGACTACCAACAGGCCGAAGCCTCGGCTCTGAGGAGCTACCTCGAAGGCATCGAGCCCGTAGAGCCCAAGATGCGGGCAAATATTCCGGGAGCGGTTGAGGATATCGAAGGCATGATGAGCGCTTATCGTTCATCCCTGAGCGCAAAAGCCCCGATCGAAGAGTTATCACTCTCCGCCAAGAAAATTTCCGACCGGCTTTCCGGGATCGGCGCGCAGTTCTCGCAAAGTCAGATGAGCCCCGGGGTCGCCTTCTGGGCCTCTTTCTCCATTTTTCTCCGCGAAGGCTTCGAAGCCGTTTTGATCATCATCGTGTTGATCAGCATTCTCCGGGCCATGGGGCAGCCTCAGGCCATGCGCTGGGTGCACTTTGGCTGGATCTCGGCGGTGGCTCTCGGGGTAGCCGGGTGGTTCGCCTCTGGCGTAGTGATGTCGATCAGCGGGATGAGCCGCGAGCTCATGGAGGGAGCGATCTCGGTCCTGGCCGTGATCGTGCTCCTCTACGTGGGTTTCTGGCTGCATCGTTATTCCGAGATGAAGAAGTGGAGAGCTTTCCTCGAAACGAAGCTTCGCCATGGCTTGAGCCAGGGAAATTATCTCGCCCTGGCGGTGGTGGCTTTTATGGCCGTGTTCCGCGAAGCGATCGAAGTAGTGCTCTTCTTACGCGCCATCATGGTTGACCTCGGCACGTCAGGCCAAAACGCAGTGGGCTTTGGTGTGCTCGCCTCCTTCGTGCTTCTTATGGGAGTCTCTGTGCTCGCCATCCGCGAAAGCAAACGGCTGCCGCTCGGATTGCTCTTCAAAGTCTGCTCGTGGACCATGGTTGTTCTCGCCTTCATCCTTGCCGGTAAAGGCGCGCACTCTTTGCAGGAAGCTGGCTTCGTTGGGGTCTCTACCCTGAGCTTCTGGCCGCGTTTCGACGTGATCGGAATGTATCCGAGCTTGCAGACGCTTTCCGCTCAAGTGGCGGTTGTCGCTCTCATGCTCTACCTGTTCGTGAGTGAATTTCGTGCAAGGCGCAGCCCTACCTAACGTTGCTTGACCGTCGTATATGAGTTAGAAATCACGGATGATCTACATTCTATTTACTCTGCTGTCGCCGCTGGCTTCCTTCGCCCACGTGACGATTGATCCAAAAAGCGCCGTTGGCGGAGAATACGCCAAGCTAGTCTTCAGGGTTCCTCACGGCTGCGACGGCTCCCCCACTACTCAGATTACGGTTCAAATTCCTGAAGGCGTGGTTTCGGTAAAGCCACAGGTGCATCCAGGCTGGAAGATCGCCACCAAAACCGCGAAATACGCGAAGCCGATCACGCTCCATGGGAAAGAAATTTCCGAAGGCTTGGTAGAAGTGACCTGGACGGGCGGACCTCTTCCGGACGCTCACATGGATGAATTTGGGATGAGCGTGAAGTTGCCAGATCGAGGAGGGAAACTTTTCTTCCCTACCGTTCAGAAGTGCTCGAAAGGCTCTAGCCAGTGGGTAGACGAAAGCGCTTCGGATCATGGGCACGGTGGTAAGCTACCTGCACCGGTTTTGATCCTGGAAGAAAAGGCGAAGTAGGCTTTGCACCTCTAAGGAAGCAGCACCCTGGCTTCGTAGAGGATGAACAGGCCCAGCCCCATCAGCACGAACGGAAGCGCGATTTTTCCGAAACGCTGTACGTGGCGGCCGATCCAGCGATTATTCACCAGTCCGTACCCGGCGGCACACCAGATCGCTGTCATAATAGCGAAAACAGTCGCGAATAGGACAATCACGGACAGGTCCTTCGAGAAGAGCGGAATGTAGACCCCTAGATTGTCGCCTCCATTTGCGATCGTGATGCCCGCGACACCCAGCACCTGCGAGTGAAACCGATCCTGAAGGCGGTGTTCAGCTTCCCGTATTTCGGTTTCGTCCTCTTCGCCGCCTTTGATCAATTCGACCAACGCACTTACGCCGAGCGCAAAAGGAATCAACCCGAGGAGCCCCATCCATCCTGCAGGGATCACTACGACGGCCATTGCAGCGACGGCACTTGCGGCTACCAACCCACCAATGCCCAGAAACTGGCCGAGTACTATGTTTGTGGGACGAAGCTTTCGATCCGAAAACAGCGCCGCCAGCAACAAGATATCGTCAATGTTAGTGGACGCGAAAACTACAACCGCAATACCGAGCTGGGAAAACATGCTGCCCTTTTTAATCTATCGTTACGCTTCGCTCCTACAAATAAACGGTGGCCAGGGTGCAGCGACTTCATCTGCCACGAACTAGCCCAATGATCCTCTCGGAAGCCCCTTCCCAGCGGACGATGGAACAAGCCGAAGCGCAGTTGCGGCTTCCGACTACGACTTCTCCGTCCAATAGAATTGAGGGAGAGGAGAAAGCACGATAGGCATCATCTTCTCTGAGAGCATTCTGCCGAATCTCGCGGAATGGTAATCCAGTTTTTTGAATTTCATTTCTTGCCTGTTCCACGTTCGGGCAGCCATCAAAGTAGACCAGCTCAATCTTAGGCATAGAAGCTCTCCAGAATAGGGCACCGGTCCGCCGTCAGACGTTGTTCGCAGCAGTCCCTGATCTCAGCCAGGGCACGCTGAATCTTTTTGAGATCAGCTATTTTGGATTCGATCTGGGCGATTTTCTCGTCCGCGCGGGTCCTTACGTTCGAACAAGTTCCTTTGCCAATGGCCCGAACGGCCAAAAGGTCCGTGATCTCCTGAAGCGTGAAGCCGAGGTCCTGCGCTCGCTTGATGAAGCGCAGGCGTTTTACCGTGTCCAGCGGGTAAGCACGAACGCTTCCCGGATGCTTTAGTGGCTTTGTAATGATGCCTTCCCGCTCATAGAAGCGAATTGTCTCCACCCCCACATTTGCTAGCTTAGCGGCCTTCCCGATCGAAACCGGCCGCGCGTCTCGTAAGCTCATGTCTTCAATACTCCCCCGAAGGACTGCACCCCGCGCTCCAGCGCCTGTTCCAAAGTCCGCAGCTCCATCGTCTTCGTTCCCGTTTTCTTCACGTATCGCTCGTACTCTTCCTTGGAGGCAAAGAAGAGCATTTCATCGCAGCTATCGCTATCAGAGGCGACAATCCCTGGCGTTGCGCGAACCAGTCTGGTTCCATCGATTTCCAGCTCCAGCTTGGTTCCGTCGAGAGGGGACTTGATCGATATCCTCGCTACCTTCCCGAACATGGAAGACATGCCGAGGGCGTCAATGGCGCAACGAGCATGCACGGTTTTCGCCCCTGCCAACGTCACTTCCACGCCGTGATCGAGGCTGGAGAATGGCCAGAACCACTGAATGGTCTGAGTTCCCGGAACGAAAATTTGCCTGAACCCGAGCTTTTCGAGCTCATGGAAAGCAGATAGAACTTCCTGTTCAGAGGAAAGCCCCACCTTGGCCTGGATTTCCTGGATGGTAGGAGCGCGGCCAAGCTCAGGCCATAGAGGATAGACTCCCTTTTGAAAGACCAGTTTTGCCTGAGGGGAAATTTGCTTCAAAACCGACTCGATCACACTCGCGGTCTTGCAATCATCTGCCTTTATGGCTTGCCAGCCAAGGAAGGCCAGACCAGCCCCGAGAACGCAGCCGCAAGCTGCGGCTCCGACTACGTTCTTGTTCCTTACGAAAGTTCGCAGAGCGAAAGCTCCGAAGATGAGGGCTATGATCACTAGGGGGATTCTTAGGGTTGGAAGGATGGCGGCGACGGTGCCGAGTCCCATACTCGTGAGGATCCCAAACAAGGGCGCGGCCCCAAATCCGCATCCAACACTGCAAGCTCCCGCTAAGGCAGCCAAACCGAGACTTCCACCCATTCCTGCGCAGGCGGCTTTCCCACTACGATCTTTCTGATTTTCATTCTGCATGAGACCTCCTTGAGTCTATGTCAGAAAGGCTAAATTCCGTACCTAGGTACGGAAACAAGCAGAAAAGCTGCCGAGGCGATAACGCGGTGAATTAAGCGTAGTAGCGTACCTTCAAAAAATGCTAATGCGAGAGTTTCGTTCCGTCTAAACTCAACGATCTCTGCCGCCTTGTCTGAACTAATCCCAGCTCCTTTAGTTTCCTAAAAAAGGTTGCTCGGGATAGCCCAAGCAGCCCTGCGGCTCGGGTACGGTCGCCATTCGCGTCAAGAATGGCCTTCTGAAAGCGCTGTCGTTCCCGGTTGATGAGCTGAACCCCATAGCTGCCCACTACTGCCTTCTTTATCTGTATCGTACCGATGTTGGCGAGCTCAGGCAGCCCTCGAAGAACATGAGCTGGCTTGATGATTCCGTCGCATCGGACCACCATGGAATCCACTATCCCTTCCAACTGGCGAACGTTTCCCGGCCAACCATAGGACTGGAGCAAAGAAACTGCTTCCTCCGTCACGACGCACTTCTTTGACTGCTTGGACAAAAAGTGCAGCACGAGCTCCCGAATGTCTTCGATTCGTTCGCGTAGCGGAGGCACGACGATTATCTCTTTCGAAATCCGGAAATAGAGGTCTTCCCGGAATCGCCCCTCTTCTACCGCCTTTTTCAACGACACGTGCGTTGCGGAAATAGTTCTGAAGCTGACTGAGCGCTCTTCTACCTCGCCGAGCCGCTGGATCATTCGTTCCTGAAGCGCACGGAGGAGCTTGGGCTGTTGGGATAGAGGCATATCGCCGATTTCGTCCAGGAACACGTATCCGCCCCCGGCAGCCTCGAAGATCCCTTTCTTGTCGCGATCCGCGCCTGTGAAGGCACCCCGAACATGCCCGAATAGCTCCGATTGAATAAGGCTCTCGCTGAGGCCGCCGCAGTTCACGGGTAGAAAACGCCCGGACTTATCGGCTTGGGCCGCGATGTACCGAGCTACCACTTCTTTGCCGGTTCCGGTTTCGCCTTGAATCAGAATGTCCCGGGCGCCGCTGTTTACCGCGTGGGCAATCTGCTCGCGGATCTTGGCCATAGCAGGTGACTGGCCGATCAATTCGGCGCCAGTGCCCGGCACCAGCGAACTGGCAAGCATCCTTTTCCGAATGCTCCGTTCCTCCAAAAGCGCGCTTACCTGGCTCTGGATTTCGCTCACGTCGGCGAGTTTCGGGATGAATCGATGCACACCGGAGTTCACCATTTCGAATATCCGCCGGGGGTCAGTCTCCCCCGTAATCATGATCACATCCACTCCCCGATCGAGGGCCAGTATGCGACGAAACACGTCCAGGCCCGTGCGCTGGTCGTTCTCGAAGTTAAGATCCAGGATGGCTACGTCATAGTAGCGCGCCGATACAGCGGCCAAGCCCTGGTCGATCGTGCGGAAACAATCTACTTCGCCGAAACCTTCCAGAATGTCGGGCATCTGTTCAAGGAACGAAATGTCGTCGTCGAGGACTAAGATACGAGCCGGGCTCATAGCTTAACCTCCTGCGGTAAGGTAACGGTGAATTTGGCTCCGCCGAGGCTGGGCGAGGAGCCGGGCTGCAGCAAGCCGCTGTGAGCCTCAACGATTTTTTTGGACACGAAAAGCCCTAGCCCTACTCCATGAACCTTTGATGACTTCAGAGGCCGAAAAATCGAGTTTGAATCAAGTAGGCCAGGCCCGGAGTCCTCCACGGCGATGGTCACGTCACCCGCGCCCTTGCTCGCTGAAACCTTTACCTGCTTGCCCGTGCGCGACTCATCTACTGCCTCAAGGGCGTTCCGAAGGAGATTCACGATCACGCGCTCCATTTGCACGGGGTCGTGCACGGCCACCAAGTCGCTAGGCAGATCACTTTGAATGGCGACTCCTTTAGCGTGCGCCATCTCCTCCAGCGTATCCATGGCTTGCTCAATGGTATCGCCCAAGTCACTTAGCTGCGGCTTCATTGAAATCTCGCGGCTGGTATCGAGGCTCATGTCCACTATGGAACGAATCTTCGGGATGTTCCTACTGCAAGCGGAATAGAGTTTCTCCATGCGCGTCTTCCGCACTTCAGGATCTATGGCTCCTTCGACCAGTTGGGTGGCCGTGTGCATCGAATGAAGGTTCGTGCGGATGTCGTGGATAATTCCCCTCGCCACTTGGCCGAAAACGGCCTGCTCCCGGTTAGAAAATGCCTCCGAGAGCTTTTCCGAGATTTCCTGGATTTCCAGAGGCCAAGATTTATCCACCGGGCGATGACCGACCGATGTTTCCGCAAGTGCCTCTACCGGCGCGATGAAGTGAGTGCGGAGCCACCGCCTCTGGAAGAAGAAACCCAGGCCGCCCAGTAATACCGTGGGGAAAAGAGCCAGTAGGAAGTGCCGAAGCTGAATGAAAGAGGAATACGCTCTAGCGTTGCGTTCGATCACCAAGGTTCGGCCCGCAGGATCATTCGGGACAGCGGCGCTTATCGCCAAAGGAGAAGCAGGTCGCTTCGTGCTCCCCAGTTCGAGAACGCTCAGGCCGAACTCGCCCTTGAGCTGGGCGATCACGGGCTCCAGGGTTCCCTGCTCCTCCAGCAAAAGCTCGGCTTGTACCCTTCGCACGATCGACGGGGCCAGCTCTTGTAGCCGGTCAGTCTCCGAGCGTTTGTAGTTCGAGAAATCGAGGTAGGACAGGCCAAACGCCAAAACGCAACCTCCGAGTACCGTGCAAGCCATCGGCACCAGCCACGAAATGAGAAGAAGGTCCTTTAGCGGCTTTTGCTTCATCGAGTCTTTCCTACGGTCTTTGCGAAGAGGATCTCGCCACGATTAAGCTCGAACACGCTTACGCCCCAGGGCGCCGCGATTCGGGACGAAGCCTTCCCCTCGAAAGCCTCACGAAAGCTTTCTCGGGACTTGGGCTTCTTTGCACAGAGAACGCCCACCGTTTCCTCCATGACTTTGAGAATGCTGAGGTCGGGGGTGAAAGTGAGGCCTTTGAGCCGAGTTCTTAGGATTTCACGGCCAAGCGGAAAGAGCGCCAGCCCTTTCTCGGCAGGCGGGAAGCCCCGAACCGTGATCCCCTTTACCTTCTGCACGTCGAGACCGTTTTGTACGAAGCCGTACTGGGAGTCGCCCCATCCATCGCCGCCCACAAAAAGCGGTGGCTTCGATTCGTCATTAAACGCAGCCATCACGGCGCTGGAGACCTTCGAATAGTTCGGCAGAAGGATGAAGTCGGGCTTCAACGCGGAAACCCGCTCGCGGAGCTGAGGGCCCTGCACCGTTTCGCCCGTTAAGGAAACCTCATCGAGCTTTTTCAGACCGATAGCCTTTGCGGCCTGGTCGAAGGATTTTCCGAAATCCACGCAGTTCGAGCAATCGGAGCTCACGATGGAGACGTAGGAGGCTGCTTTCTTAGTGCGCGCCTTCGCTTCCCGTGCCGCGATGGCGGCCATCTTAGAGTTAACTGGGGAAACGGACACGTGGCGAGCGCCAAGCTCCGCGATCTTGTCGGACGACGCCATGATGCTTACCGAGGGAATAGCCTCCGCGCCCTGGGCGAGGAGAAGATAATGATTGCTGCGCCTCGGGCCCACGATCATCCATGCGCCTGCCGAAGCGGAACTAGCGGCGAACTCTTTGGCCTTTAGTGCATCGCTCGCGTCGTAAAATGCGGTGCGGGTATCAAGTCGATAGCCACAGGCCTCCAGCTTCTTTCCGAGGAGCTCGGACGCGAGTTGGATAGTGCCCTCGTAAGACTGCTGGTAGCGGACGGAGGACGTGGTATCTCGCGGGGCTAGCGCTTCCACGAAATCGATGCGCACAGGGATCGCAGGTTTTGCCTCGGCATTTCCTGCGGTAGCGAGGCCCAGCGCTAACAGAAGAAAACTCACTTGATCCTCCGCCAGCGCAAAGTAGCAGTGCCGAACGACTCTTTAGGTGTGGTCAGCGTAAGTAGATCGCCCGCGAGGCTAGCAAAGCGGATCATCTCTTTACCGATCCGCGCGGGATTCGAGGCGTTTTGCACGAGGTTGAAAACGGTATCACCTTCTATGCGGAACGTTCCCGAATAGAACAAAATCGAGTCGAAGATCCTTTGAGCTTCGGAGTCGCCTTCGCCGAGGTCCCGGTTGATGCTCACGCTCATGTGGCCGGGCGGCGCGAAGATTAGCAGGCCGTTCGCGTTCCTTCCCCACGGGGCGACCGTCTTATCGAGCTTCTCGATGTCGAAGGAATCGAGTGCCCAGGAGCCTAGGATATTCTGTAGTGCCAACATCGCCATGCTTCACCCCCTTAAAGTCTGGGCGGAGTGATACTTCGTGAGACTCAGATTGGTCAAACTAATTGGTATTTTTAAAGAAAAATCAGATCGATGAGACTGAAGTCTCAGCTCTAGGATTGGCGGAATAAAAGGAAGGCGCAAATTTTGGGGCCGCACTGCTCAATGCTGCAAATCCGACAAGCCAACTCGTTGACGTAAGAATTGAATTTGGCTAGCGTTCTAGGCTCAGCCCCACCCTTTTGGCTGAAAGGAGATACCATGACCGTCAAGAACGGCCGTACGGCCGCGTCCGCTAATTTTCCATCCCAACTTAATTCCGACCTCCAGTTAATTTTTCAGCAGCTACAAGATAACTGCGCGAAAGATCGTCGCGTTACGGGCGTTCCAACGGGCTTTAAGGATCTCGATTTTGTGACGGCGGGCTTCCAGCCGGGTGAGCTTATTGTACTCGCTGGCCGCCCAGGAATGGGGAAGACCTCTTTCGCAATGAACATCGCGCTCCACGCTGCTGTTACAAAAGACGAGCATCACGTACTTTTCTTTTCCACGGATCACAGCCGTGACGATTTGACGTCGAAATTCCTGGCGATTGAGGCGCGTGTAGATATTAGCCGTCTTAGGATGCCGACTACGCTCCAGGAACAAGATTGGAAGCATCTTCAGCGGGCCGCCGGCTCTTTACATGATTGCAAGCTCGACACCCATCATTCTAGCTGGCTTAGCGTAGGCGAAGTTCGAGAGAAAATCGCGAGAGCGAAAGACGCCGAAAGAAGCCCAAGGCTGGTCATCATCGATAAATTCTATTCTCTGATTATCGGGAACGAGCCCCAGGAAGGATCAAACAACCGTACTAACGAGCAGTTTCAGATCGTTATTGAGTTGAAGAAGATCGCCAAAGAGTTCGGATGCGCCATATTGCTTCTAGCGGACATCAACAAGAGTATGGAAGCGCGGGACAGCCGGACGCCTAAGCTGGTTGATATCAAGGATGGAAGCGCGGCCTTGGAGAGTTACGCCGATCAGGTGCTTCTCATTTATCGCAATCCATATATTGGCGAAGCAAACGAAGGCGAACTCGTTTTGGCTAAATCTAGGAGCTGGGAAACTCCGGCCGCGATCAAGCTGGCCTTTCACGGGCGTTTTGGGAAATGGTTGGACTTTGCTTACGAAGAGAAGCCAGCCCAAGCCCAGAAAACCGCGACGAAAGACGTGTTTTAAGCCCACGCGGCAAGGAGGTATCTGTGGGCCTAGAATTAATGTCGATTGTTTCTGATGGCGTAAAAAAATTGCTGATTGAAGCGATTCCCGGAAAGATATCCGAGCGGTTTCAGTACCGCATGGATCTGAGCGTCCAGCTGCGCAACCAACCCCCAAGAATGATCGACGGGAAGGTAACAGCGCCAGTGATTTCAATTTTCGTTACGATTCGAAATTCCGGAAGCAAGCCGGAGTACCTACATCGTTGCGGCTTTGATGGTAGCCATGTTCAAGGATCGGCAATGTCTAGTATGGCCGAATGGAGCCCGCCGAGGCTCCTGGAGCACAGATCATTGCTCGAATGCGAGTTGAGGTTCGTGCAAGATCATGTGCCCGAAATCAAGGCCGTCTGGGTAGAAAACGCTCTTCAGACTAAGTGGTACTTGCGGAAGAAGGACCTGGCTAATCTCAACGAGCAACTAAAGGGGGTGGTCGAAAATAATTACAAAACGATCGCTAGCCTTGCAGGCGTCAGCCAGTAAGAACTCTGCGTGAGAACAGCACGGGCTCTATTTCCTTCGATCGAGCGTTCAAATCAAGAAATCTCGAGGAGCGCCTTCACGGCGTCCTCGGATTTTCCGTATGACTCGCGCCCTTTGTTCAAAAGCTTGCTCAAAACTGCTGGCCGATGCTCAAAAAGGCTCGTGGCTAGTTTTGGCTCCGCAAAAGTTTCGTTAATACGCACCGAGTGAATCCCTTTCGACAGGAGCTCGAACACTTTTTCGGTGGAGTTCGCACTGGCGGTAAACTGGGTCGAAATCATCTTCATCGCCGGAAGAATTCGGACTCCATGGAGCCACGAATAGATCGGGTAGCTTTCTGGATACGTTCCGGTACCGATGCTCAGAAATTTCACTTTCTCGTCAGGTACCTTTAGCGATTGCCGGAGATCCACAAGTGCGTACAGAGATGGATTATTGGCCACAAATCCCCCGTCAACCGCATGGATCGGGCTGGCGTTCTTTAGATCTAGCTTTCTTGGACAAAAAAATGGATACGCCGAGCACGATGCCTCAACCGCTTCCGCTAGCGTTAGGCCGAATCCAGGCAAGAATGTCGCCTTGAGCCCGTGTGCCTGTTCAACTGAGGTCTTAAAGATGATGGCCCTTCTGTTCTCCAGGCTCGTCCCAACGACCCCTAACCCGACATCAAGGTCAGCGAACGTTCGTTTTCCGAAAAAGTTTTCTAAGTTCACTCGAAGAGCCGACGAACGCCTGAAGGAAAGAAATTTCTTCATGATTACGGGAAGCTTTTTTAGATAAAAGCCGAGGATCTCGTCCACTGATGCCCCCGTCGCCAAGGCGGCAGCAATAATGGACCCAGTGCTGGTTCCGTAGAAGAGGTCGAACTCTTCCTTCAAAGGTTTGCCTATAGCCTTTTCTAGCTCCCTCAATATCCCAAGGGTGTAGACGCCCTTGCCGCCGCCCCCATCCAGAGAAAGAACCTTAAAGTGCTTCTTCATTTCCATGTCCAATACCACCCAGCCAGTCCAGTTTTTCCGCCGCTCCCGCCTTGACAATCGGCCCTACGAAACCATTTTCTTTGTGCGGCTATCCTACGAGATTCCGGCAGCAATACTAGTATTTTCAATCTCTTCCGTGAGGTCTTCCTGAGTAACGATCAATCCATTTATTCGGCCTTAAACGCATTTCGTCTTGCCGAAGCCAAGGGAGCCCTTGAGGCGAAACTTCGCCGATGGGCACAGGCGCCCAGCGCCACGGAAATCGAGAAGTGCGAGCGCGCCGAGCGTATGGTCAAAAAGGCCATTGAGGCGGATCCGAAACTTTCGGCAATGGGCTCTGATATCTCGGTGTATGCCAAGGGCTCTTACGCCAATCGCACGAATATCCCTTCGGACAGCGATGTGGATGTCGCGGTTCAGCACAACGGCATTTTTTTTAACGAGTACCCGGCAGGCACGATTGACGCTAATCACGGCTTTTCAGAAGCCACTTATACTTTTCCTCAGTTCCGGGCCGATGTAGCTCAAGCCATTATTAATTACTTCGGACGCCAGCAGGTAGATCCGAACGGAAAGGCTATTAAGGTTCGCTCAAACACCGCTCGCGTCGACGCTGATGTAATTCCGCAGGCGGTTCATCTGCGTATTCTCTCAAGCGGCACTCGTCTTGAAGGGGCGGCGATAAATATCAAAGGAAACATCGTCTACAACTGGCCTCAGCAGGATTACGACAACGGTGTGGAAAAAAACGAACGCACGAGCCGGCGTTATAAGGCCTTTGTGCGGGTTTTGAAGAACCTTCGGTGTGAAATGGAAGAGGCCGGTGTTTCGTCGGCAAACGGTATCGCCTCATTTCTGATCGCGTGCCTGATTTGGAATGTTCCCGACGAGTACTTCGAAGGTGAAAATTACTTCACCATATTGGATAACATCTTGACCTACCTGATCTCGATGACTTCGGACTTCAACAAGGTAAAGGAATGGGGCGAGGTCAATGAGCTCAAGTATTTGTTCAGGGAAAGCCAAGCATGGCGTCTAGCCTCTACCCACGCTTTCCTGGTAGGCGCGCAAACATTCCTCTACAAGATGCAGAAGGGTGAGGCTTAGCGCGTGATCTCCGAAGTCAGTCTAAATCACAGTCCAGGCGTCCCCTGCTCTCCTCCTCGCCTTCAGTGCGGTTTTTCTCATCTGTTTGCAGATCGCCGCCACGCCTCTTAGTTGTTCGGGCGGAATCGGCTCCTCCCCGACAAAAAAACAGACCCGCCAGTCCATTGAGGGCTTCTTCTAGCTCGGTAAGATCAAACTGGCATTGGTCTAAGAGGCGTCTGGCCTCATCGCGAGCCCGGGAAATTCTTCGAGTGGCATTCATCGGCCACCTCGCTGGAACCGCTTCGCCTCTTCCGGAAAAACCGAAATCGGTTTCCATTCGATGTTCAGAATCTCCCGAGATCGCTGCTCTAGATTCCCCAGGCAATGTTTGGAGCGGCAAACTTCAATGTCCGCGAGGCCCATCCCAAGCTGCGCGAGCGCGGCTAGGACCATGAGTTTTACAAGTAGATCGTACATAAGTGTGCTCCATCGCACGCCATCGAGACGCAGCGTTCCAGGACATCCCTGAAACACGCTCGCTAGCGTGCTACTTCGCATCTACTTCCAGCCGGCTGGGCTTTCGATCGATGGCAGGCCCACTGCTTAGAAAGTAGATGTGAAATAAGTGTGAATCTCCGCAAAAACTGCCAATCGAAGATCAAAATAGAACACACGCGACAACAACACCGTTGGTTGAGCTTACTTAGGTAACCTCTCGTTTTTTCTGTTTATTTCTTTGAGATCGGATACTTGCGAACTACCCGCCAAAGTGGTTGATAAAGCCGCAATGTCGTCCAGTCCTGGGCACCATTACTTAACTATATGAAATTAAACACGAAAACGGATTTTTCAGTCCGTTTTCGTGTTTTTTGATCGAACTGGGCACCAAGACACCTTGTAACAAAATTATCACCGATGCCGATATGGTGATAAGATTGTAACATGGCCACGAAAACGAAAAAGCTTCCCAAGGCCTTCGTGCTGAAGTCGAAAGACCTGGAGCAAATTCTTGGCAGCCGTGTGGCGATCAAGCGCAAAGTGGAGGCCGGCGAGCTGCAGGCTTTGGGAAGCGGGATATACTCCTCCCCTTCCCTTGATCCTTTGATCGCGGCCGCGCTCGCAGTGGCGAAGTATTTTCCCAAGGCAGTACTCTCCGGCCGCACCGCCCTTTTCCTGCATAAGCTCTCCGACCACAGCGTGGAGAGGCTCGATGTTGACATCGCGAAGACTACTTCCCTTCACAACAAGATGCTCGAGGTTCACCGCGTGGTGCCCTCGCGGCTCACAGGCATTTCAAAGATGACACTCGAATGCCTGCCGGTGCGGATATACGATCTCGAGCGAACTCTTTGCGAAGCCTACCGGCTCGATCCTGCCGGCCCGGAGTTCTTCACCGCGCTGAAGCGATACTTGAAGCAGAAAGATCCCGACACACTAAAAATTAAAAAATATGACAAAGCCCTTGGCACCAACGTGCTCGTGCATGTGATGCAGGAGCAAGCAGATGGCTAAGAGTTTTCTGGCGCGCGCGAAATCTTGGCCAACGAAACGCAAGGGGAAGTTAGTTTTTCGAATGCTACATTTAGTAGCTTGATTGCCATTTAAGCGCTTCTCTGGGTTAAGGGTCTCTTTCTTGCCTGGATCTTTTCGAAGAAGTAAGATTTCAGAATGGTACGACTTTCAAGAATTTGTTTTCTAGCCGCTTCTCTCTTCTTTCCAGGATTGGCCCTCGCTGCAGATTGCACCGAGATGAAGACGCCTTTCCACGTGGGTAACCTGAAGATAGATCCGGGAGGACGGCCACCGTTTCAAAATGGAACGCCTGAGTCACCATATGGATCTTTTTCTCTGGCCTATGAAAAGGCCAAAGAACTGAAAGCTTGCACGATTCGAATAAAGTTTCTTGAAGGGGTCTATGCACTTGGGGAGTTCTCTTCTTTTTCAACTTTGGAGGTATCGGGAGCGAATCGTTACAAGACGATTGTGAAAGGGGGATTTCTCGGGCTTGGCGGAGGTCTTTCGATTTCAAATCTTACGATTACCGGCACCGGCTCAAGAGCAATTGCGGGCCGGCTGGGTTTTTTGAAGGTTGATAAAGTGACGGTGAAAGACTTTTCCTTCAAGCCCAGCTTTCTGTTCAAGGCTCCTGCAGCCATAGAGTTGATCAATACTTCGGGAGTGATTTCAGGGGTAGAGGTACTAGGCGGGCATCAGCCGGCAATTCGAATCGCCGGGAAGAAGGCGACAGCGAAGGTCTCAGGGCTCTACATAAAGGGAACACGCCTTATAAGTGGCTTCTCCTATCCTGAGTCTCCGGCGCCTCCTTACTTCCCTGTTCATGCGGCTGCTATAGAGGTTTCTGACCATGCGATTGCGAATTTTCTCCTCACGGAGCTGAGAGATGTTCGTTATATGGGAATCATGCTTTTTAGTGGAGCCGAAGTGTACGCGGCTTCGCTATCGGTGAATTATGTTGCTGAGGAGCTTAAGAGGGCTCAAGGCGCCCGCTTCGGCGCAGACGCAGTGTTTGCGCATGGGGCAGGAGGCTTGCAAATGAATGGATTTCGGCTGGTTTCCGCGAGCCGTAGCGGCCTAATGTTAGTAGCTTCGAAAGCAACCCTTCAGAACGGAAAGCTGGTATCGAACACGTATGGCGTAGTTGCGAGGAATGCAAACTTCGATGGCTCGGAGTTCGATATCCAGCAATGCGTGTTAAATTCCACAGTGGATTACTTCAAAAATGAAACGCCGTACCTACCAGACGGTGATCTTCCTGTTCCTAATAAACCTATGCCCGTTCCTTGCTTCGACGATATGCCGGCATGCAAGGGGCCGCCACCACCCCCGTCACAAGCGCCTCCATTGCCCAATTGCCCAACGGTGAAAAGGCTCTGAGGGCTGACTGAGGCCGGCAGGAATCGGTCCGATGTTGATCGGCGTGTTTAATAGACCTACTTTGGAAAAGACGCAACGGGCAGGAAAAGGCTCATCTTTAGGTCCGCCAGTTCTACGAATCCATATTTTTTGTAGAAGGCTTTAGCCTGGTCGTCTTTGGCATCTACCAAAAGAGCATAGACACCTACTGATGTGGCGGCATTTTGCACGCGTTTCATCGCATCCACGAGCAGGAACTTGCCTAGCCCCCTGCCCTGTGCCGTTTTGTCAACGGCAAGCCTTCCCATTCGCGCCACAGGGACCGGATGTTTGGGTAACTTATGAAGCAGCTCCTGCGGCAACGAACTGAGGTTCAATTCTCCCATGCTGAGGCTGTAGAAACCGATGACGCATTTGGGGTTGCCGTCGCGGTCCGTTGCCACAAAAGTTCGATTAAAGCCGGCAGATTGATTCTGTCGTGCTCTGGATTTCAAAAACAAATTGAGCTCGACGGAGCCGCAATCGAATGCAGCGCGATCGAATGACCTATCCAGCGAATGAAACTCAAAGGCAGCCAATGGAGCAACTACTTCCTGGACAGCTTCGCGTGAGCTTTGAAAGCGGCTTTCAAGGCCGCGTTAGGCGCAGGGGGCGCGGTGATCACAGACAGAAAAATCGATGCATCGCGATCGGACAGAGTAATGCGATCGACTTCAGCGAGCTCTCGTCGTGCAGCCTTGATCGCGTTTTGCAGCATGAATGAGCTGACCGTCAGGCCCAGTTGTTCAGCAGCTTTCTCAATTAAGGATTTATCGCTGGGAGCTGTTCGAATATGAATCACATCGCCCTTCATGGAGTCCGTTTTTTTCTTTTTTGCTGCAGGCATAAGGTCTCTTGTCTCCTGGTGCGGCTGGAATAAGTTAAGAATAGCATGGTGTGTATCGATTGTATACACAATTTTCCGTAGGCAATTTAGGGCTTCAAAGCCGGCCGAAAAATGGTGATGTCGTGCTCATAATCTGGCCAAAAACGAGCAAGAGCGCGCCAGAATTCTTCGCCTCACTCATTCTCGCCTTCCCGGCCCGGCAGGCCGAGCCGGCGACGCAGCTCCGCGAAATCAGGCCGCAGTAGAGGATTGTCGCGTTCCCCGCCGCGGCGCCCGTACTCGATCAGCAATGACTCCAGCAGCTCTCGCCCCTCCTCGCTTTTCGCGGCCTGCAATGGAGTGCGATTGCCGAGCGCCGGAATTTTCTCCCGGTACCAGTTCTCCCAATGAGATTTCATCATCTCGCGAATTTGGGCCAGTACATGCGGATCCTTCAGCAATTCCTGCTCCTCTAGAGCTTCCCGCTCGAGATCCTCGGGGCGCTGGGGCTGCTTTTTTTCTTGCGCCATAGATTCCGGCGACTGCACTACGGTGCCCAAGTGCTTCGCCTGTTTCCCCAGTCGCTTTTTGACCTCAGCCTTGATCTTCTTCGCCCGCTGCGCCGAGTTCACTTCGATCGTGAGCTTCGCCCCTTCGATTTCGAGGTGCCCGAGCACGGTATTGTCCCACTGTTTATGGAGCTTGTTGCCGCGCTTGTGCCAGGCGAATGAAACTCTCTGCAGACTCCCCTCTGAAGTAAGCGTGGCGCTTTCGAGGATTTCCTGCTCGTTCATCATCAAGGAGAGGCTCTTGAGCGCGTCGAAGGCCTCTTGCGCCGAGGATACCTCGTAGGTGATGCGATGGAGCGCTAACATGTCGCCATCGGTGTTCGTGAGCGTCGGCGGCGTAAGCAATGCTTCCTGCATTTCGAGGAAGTACATTCGGAGATCGACGTCGTATTGATGGAGCGCTTTGGAATCTAATTCCCGACTCTCCCGGGCCAAGGAGCTCCGGATCCTTTTCCTGAGCTCCAGAACCTCGTTTTTGGAGGTCGGAGGCAGGAGTACCCAGCCGCTACCGCAGAGCATCGCTACATGGTCAACCTGCACGACTTTGCCGAAATATAGATCGCCGATCTGGGCGGCCTGAGATCCCATTTTTTCGATCACAGTAGCCGAAGTTCCCAGGAATATGTCTTTGAGGACGAACCCGTCTCCCGGACTCACCTCAATCAACTCGTGAAAGCTGAACGGTGCTTGAATGGACGCTTCGATGAATCGGCGCTCGAGCTCGGATAGCTGGCTTCCGCGCACTCGGAGATAGTCGTTGGCCACGGTCCGGCTTTCAGGAGCCGTCCAAGGTGGATCGCCTTCTTCTTCTCGGTACCAGTTGTAGAGGTAGAATGGACCGAAGAGCTGATTTATCGGGGAGCCGGGATCAAGTTCCGGGCTTTCTTCATCCCAAAGCCAGAACTCATCCCAGGCTTCTTTGATCGATTCCTCGCCGAACTCACTTCGGGCGTGGTCGGAAAGGCGATGCACGAGTTCATCGTGAATTGTTCTCAGCCGATGCCAGAGCAAGTCGGCCGGGGCCACCTGCTTCATGAGGCAGCATTTTTTGAATTTCTTTCCGCTCCCGCAGGAGCAGGGATCATTGCGGCCAGGCTGCATGGAATCGCCTTTCTGTTATGGCCGTTCTACCTCAAAGAGTTGGTGCCCAGGAAATGCGCGGGGTGTCACCATAGGGGCGGGGAAAAGACGGCAAGCTCTTTCACGAAGAGAAAGTGACGCGCTACCTAGGCCACAGCCTTTTTCGCTACGATCTTGAACTCGTACCCAAGGGCCCGCAGTACATTCAGAAGAACATCAAAGCTGACTTTAGACGTTCCGATTCCAGACTCAATTTGGGCGATCCGCCCCTGGCTAACCCCCACCTTTTTGGCGAGCGCGGCCTGTGAAACCTTGGTGGCTTTCCGGATCTTTACAATGAGCTGTATGAGCTTCTGTTTTTCCCGAGCCTCGGAGGCGTCGATCCCGAGAGAGGCCGCAAGCTCTTCCGCATTTACTTCTTTCCAGGCCATATTCAAATCTCCTTCACTCGTTTCAAAACCAGGTCAATCTCCAGCTTTGGCAGCTCTTGCGTCTTCTTCTTGAAGGCATGCACGAAGTACACGGCATCCCCCTTCTTGATAAAGTAGAAGAACCGGTATTGCCCGGCAGAGTCCTTTAGCCGAAGCTCGTGGAGGCCGCGGTGGATGGAAGAGAGATTCCTGCTTAAAGGCATCTGAAGGTTGTGCCCCTCGGATAATAGATTGAAGGCGTCGAAAAAATCAGCCCTCACCTCTTCGGAGCAGCCTTGTAGAAACTCTTCCACCGGGCTCCTTCCCGAGCCCTTTAGATAAAACCTAGCCTTCACGAATAAACATTACCAAAGACTAATAATTAGCGCAAACTAATTATTAGTTATGACTAATATATAGAGGGGTTAAAAAAGGGTTAAATTTTCCAAAAACAGGCAAAAACAGGCAAAAACGGACAAAAACAGACAACACGCAACAATAAAACCAGTTTATAAGAACTCACACCTAACACGTTGTTTTCTTTAAATTTCCCAGAAATCTCGCGAGCTTAAAAATCTCGCTGAAAATTTCCGAAAATTCGGCCTTAGGAATCCAGTCCTGGGCACCAATTAAAAAACCCCAAGCCGATGGCTTGGGGTTTTTTAATTGGTGCGGAACCCTACAAGCCGAGAGCTGTCGTCCTAGTCTTGAGGATTTCGAGGTACTTCTTTTTCATCTCTCTCGAAAGAAAGCTCTTTTCGATCAATGGCTCCCATTCCTGAACACCCGCCTGAATATCTTCTAAGAGCCCCGCGATCGCCTTTGGATTGATTCCAAGCCTTTGCTCGCCAAAGTAATCGATCAGGTCTTCCCTCTTCAATTTGCTTTTCTTTCCTTTGAGCGGCAGCGCTAGCTGCTCTTTTGGCGTAGTAAGCACGATCGTGGAATTCAAAAAGTCATAGGCCGGAGCGAGCTCGGTTTTCTCGTTTCGAACAATTAGTGAAAAGTTTTTTAGATGCATATCTTCATTTCCCACGAGAAATGAAAACAATGTTCTATGCAGGAGTTTCAGCTTTTCTACCGCCGGAAAGGTGCAAAATTCTTCGATTACCTTTGCCACTTTTTCCATGGTGGAATCGTATTTTGTGTGACGGCTTTCACCGCTGAGCTGGGCGAAGTCTTCCACATGGGCCTTTTTCTTCTGCCCGTAGCGGTCGAAGCGTTTGATGAAGTACGTGAAGGACCCGTCTTTGGAGTAGATCAGGCCGTGGAGTGGGACTTCGATACCGATCGTCTTTGCCAGACGCATCGTGAGGTCTTCATTTTCGGGCACTTCCTTATAGTGCTCCGCCTGAGGCTTGAGGATGTAGGTCCCTCCCCTCTCCACCAGCTCGAACGATTGATCCTTGATGCTAAGTGCCGCGCTCAGCTTGGGCTGCACACCTTGAATGGAAAGCTTGGAGGCGTACGCCTCGGCCTGCTGCCGCTGCTCTTCGGCCGAAAATGGGAAATCCTTCAAACCCTCGAGGTTTGGGGAAAGCAAGTGGAGGCCCTTCTCGCTGTAGCGAGCCTTGTCGGAAATTTCTTCGTAAGTAATCGGGCAGCGCTTCATTTTTTCTCCCGTACGCTCACGGCTCCCACCAGATCGTTCCCCACGGTGATGAGCTGGCCCATGTAGTCGTTCTTATCCAATTTGTTCGTGCGCAGAAGCGCATCGAGCTGGATGCCTTCGGGCAGCAAGCCCTCGAAGAAAGGCGGAAAGTTCTCGAAGAAGTACTTCTTCGTCTTCGTGGGCATCGTCAAAGATACGGGTGGGCCCGAGTAGTCGTCCTGGTATGTGAAGTCGAATCCGCTTTCGGTCTCTTCGAGGAGCCCTGCGAGCTGATCGTGAACGTAAATTTCTGCTTGTCGCATCTTACTTCACCCTTTTTTCAAGAAAGCTCTTCATGAGCGGGCTTTGGAAAACCATTTCGATGTTTAGGATATGAAGCACTTTGAGGATCGTATCCAGCTGGACAGTTTTCTTTCCCTTCTCGATATCGAAGATCACGGCTTTGCCGAGACCCGCGAGCTTGGCGAGTTCCTGTTGCGTGAGAGAGCTCTTTTTGCGGTGAAAGCGAATAGCTTCAGCCAGCCGATCAGGGCCGATTTCGGGAGGCTGATTGGCAAGCCGCTCAGCTTCTAGCTTGTCTTCTAAGGGTTCTTTTGTCTTGCTCATCCTCAGTCCTTTCGGCCTATATTTACTATTATGGCAGTAAAAAACGCCGTTTAGGATCTATTTTTTGATGCTTTGCCGGTCATTTCGCCCAAATATACTGCTATAGAGGTAAATATTGCTTAATTTACCTGAATTCGGCCTTCCAGACGCTTTAAGAGGGTCAAAAATACTGTTATGGCAGTAAAATAAGCCGGCTAGTACCCTGCTGCACCGAAGCCCACATTATTGGCCGTGTAGCTAGATTGCCCGAGGGCCCCAGCCACGGCAGGTGCTGCTTCTTCTTTTGTCCATATCGGTTCAGGAATCTTTGGAAAGAAACACTTCCTTGTCCAGCTGTCCTTCGCTCTTGGCCACGATGCAGGTCACGGCTGCGTCGCCCGTTACGTTCACGATCGTGCGGCTCATGTCCAGCAGGCGATCCACTCCCACGATCAGCGCGATTCCTTCTACCGGAAGGTTCGCCTGCCGCAGCACCATGGCCAGCGTGATCAATCCCACGCCCGGCACGCCTGCCGTGCCGATGGAAGCGATCGTGGCGGCGCCGATCACGGCCAGGTATCCGCCGAGGCCGATTTCAATCCCATAGGCCTGGCTGATGAATACAGTAGCCACGCCTTGCATGATGGCGGTTCCGTCCATATTGATCGTGGCGCCCAAGGGAAGCGTAAAAGAAGCCACGGAGTTTTTAACCCCCAGCTGTTGCTCCGTGACTTCCAGGGTAACCGGCAAGGTGGCGTTGCTGCTCGAGGTGCTGAACGCGAACACCATCACCTCCCGGAACTTCTTGAAAAAATGGAGAGGGCTCAATCGGCCCAGAAACTTCAATAGCCCTCCATAGACAAAAATGAAATGGAGCAGGAGAGCCAACAGCACGGAAAAGAAATATTTCGAGAGCGGCAGAATGGCCGAAAAGCCCTGTGTGGCGAATACGGTTGCGATCAGGCAGAACACTCCTATCGGCGCCATGGCCATCACGATCGTAACCAGCTTCATCATCACTTCATTGAGATCGTTGAAGGAACCAAGAATCCTGCGGCCGGCCGTACCGGCCAGGCTCATAGCTATTCCGAAGAAGAGCGCCAGCACGATCACCTGAATCATATTTCCTTCGATCATCGCCTGCAGGGGGTTGGTGGGAAAGAAACCGATCAGAACATCCGCGAGCCCCGGGGCCTCTTTGGGCGTATAGCCGGAGGGCGTGGAAAGCGCGAAGCCGGCTCCGGGCCGCGTGATCAGGGAAACCGTGATGGCCAGCGTGATGGCGGCCGCGGTAGTGAAAAGATAGAGGCCCACTGTCTTCGCCCCTATCCTGCCCATCTCTTTCAAATCGCTGATCGCCGCCACTCCGCAAACCAGGGAAATGAACACCACTGGCACCACCAGCATTTTCAGGGAAGCAAGGAAGATCTGGCCGCCTACCTTGAAGAGCCCTTGGAGCAGGAAGGCGTTCACGAGCCCGGACTCCGGCAAGGCATTGATCACGATTCCCGTGATGGCTCCCAGAATCAGCGCGATCAGCACCAGGGTGGTAAGGGAAAATCCGCAGAGCTTGAATTCTTTCGAGGTTTCCATGCCTCCATATTGGTCGGGATTCGGCTGAAGGTCAAATCGCCGGGAGCAAAGCCTAATTTTTTGTTCGGCATCGCATTATAAATATGAATTAATTATAAATGGCCTGGGATGCGGCTAGCGGTTTTCCAGATGCGCGCTTTCGGCGCAAAGCGGCTCCCGGCTGGTTTTCCAGCGCCGGTGGATCCACAGCCACTGTTCGGGCTTCCGCCTGATCATCGCCTCAAGGGCACCCTGATATTGCTGCGTATTGATCCATTCTTCGCGCAGTCTGCGCTCTTCAGGGTCCGCGAGGTCAGAGCGCAGATAGGGAAGCTCTGATCCAAGGTGCACCTCGTGAGTGCCGTCCGCCTTCCGATAGGCGCAGATCGGAATCACAGCCGCGCCCGTATCCCGCACCATGGCGCTGAGCGCCCGGATCGACGAAGCCGGAACACCGAAGAAGTTGCAGCGGATGCCCTTCTTTCCCGTGGTGTTCTGGTCCATCATAAAGCCGATCACCTTGCCGGCCTTCAGCGCTACCTTCATTTTCTCTATCGCCCCGCCCGAATAGATCACTTCCAGCCCGGTTCGTTGGCGTTGGCGTTCAATCAGGGCCTGCGAAATGGCGCTATTCATCTTTTTCACCACAATGGCAGTCGGAATCCCGTGGGAGGCCACTCCCATTGCTAGCAGCTCCCAGTTTGCAATGTGCGCACTCAAGAGCACGATGCCTTGTTTTCGGTCCAGGATCTCCTGGATTCTCGATTTATCGCTTTCGCTGAAATGCAGCTCCTTTTGCATCTGGGTTTTGTTCAGCGAAAAGTTGCGGGCGATCTCGAGAAAGGTGCGCCCGAGGCTTTTATAGATGTTCCGCGTGAGCTCCTCCTTTGCCTCTGCGCTGAGCTCCTCTCCAAGAGCCAGGCACAGGTTCGAAGACACCACGGATTTGCGAAAGCTCAACAAATAAAGAAGGCGGCCCAGGACAGCTCCCGCCCGCCCGAAGGCGGTCAAGCTCATCGAACGAAGCAGATAGCTGAACCCCAAAACGGGAGCTGTCAGAATCGGGGCTCCCAGGGAGCCGGGCGCGGAAGGCATTGGTTAGGATCTCTGTGAATGGGAAATTCCGATCACTACGCTAACCCATCCACCATTTGCGATCTAGAAAAAGCTAAGCTTTGCGTTTGCATTTTTGTGCGCTCGGACGAAATAATTTTTCATGGCCACCTTACCAGCTCTTCCCGTAGAGCGCCGCGCCCATCTCAACAAGAGCGATCTTCGCGATCGTTTTCTCAGCGGCGAGGGCCTGCCCGTGATCGTAACCGACGCGAATTGGCCGTCCTTTGATCGTTGGAGCCTGGATTTCTTCCGTAGCCGTTACGGCAACGACATTGTGCTTCCGGGAATCGGCCACGGCGCCCGCTTGGCAAAACGAACCTCTCTCTCGGCTTATATCGATCATCTCGGAAGTCCGGAAAGGGAGCTCGCCGGCGTTTGGGCCCATCGCGCAACAGGGCGCCCGGCTCCTCCTCCTTCGGATCTCCAGGATTCGGATCGCTTTTATCTGCTCACCTGGTTCGCGTTTCACCGCCACCCGGAATTATTGCAGGATGTGGCTCCCCTGTACTGGATCCGCGACTTCACCCGCCTCGTGAGGCGCCCGCTCGAATGGATCCACCGGGTGGACTACTGGTCGCTCTTCCTCGGTCCCGAAGGCACGGTGACCCCTCTTCACAAAGACTTCGCCCATACCTACGGAAGCCTCGCCCAGATTCGCGGGCGCAAGCGCGTTCTCCTGTTTTCGCCGGAAGAAACTCCCCTGCTCTACCACGGCCTGGTGGATCCGGAACGGCCCGACTTTTCCCGTTTTCCTTTGTTCGAGTTCGCGCAGGCCTATGAATGCGTGCTTGAGCCGGGAGAGATTCTGTTCTGGCCGCCGAATTGGTGGCACCATGTGCGGGGGCTAGAGCCCACCATATCCGTGAGCCATAATTTTTTCGATCACAGGAACGGCCTGCGCCACCTTCGTGCGATTTCCAGGGATCTTCCTCAGAGGATGCGTGATCTCGCGGAAGGGGAAAAAGGCCCGATTGCTCCTCACTCACCCACTCCTCCCTGATTGGCCCGAAAGGGGCTGTTTGCGGCCCTGTTCCGACTCCAGGCCTCGGTGCTCCTCGTATCGGTTCCGACCCTTCCCCGCCTCTTTGCGAAGCAACGCACATTTTTTTCAGCACTTATCCTCTTCCCTTTTCCGACTCTCCTCTCGGCCACCCTTTTGGCCACCCCCTTGCTTTATCGGGCCGCATTGAAGCGCCGGGCAATCAAGCCGGGCCAGGAAAGGATACGATATGAACAGGAAACTACTATTCGCATTGGCCGTGTTGGTCATGGGCACCGCAAGCGCCCCTGCCCGCGCAGACATTCTCATCGAGCAGAAGATCGCTCAGTTCGGCGGCCCGGAAACCCGCACCCGCTGCATCAAGGAGTGGAAGACCAAAGGCCCTCCTCACTGCAAGTTCAAGGGTTTCAAGCTCTACTGCTGGGACAACTGGATGAAGGGCTGCTCGGAATGGGCCACCGATTTCTACCAGCACGAGTTCTTCCTCAAGGTTGAGGGGCCTGACGTGGACGAGGCAATCAGCCGTCCTCTCAGAGAAGGCCTGGGCCGCGCTCTCGCGGTTGCTGTGACCGCCGCTGTGGCCACCCCTGGTGAAGTGGCCATCAAGGCCGCTGCAGGCTACTCCGCCTTCAAAATCGCGGTCGTGGCCGAGCTCAGCAAAATCGGTATTGCGGATATCGCCAGCCGATACACGATCACCCTGAAAGAAAGCGGCCATTGGTAGTGGCGGCCGAAGATATGGGTGCTGCCGCCAAGGCGGGTGGCAGCTCTCACTTCTTCCAGGGAGGATCTTTGGCCAATATGCTCTTCAGCCAGATGCAGGACGCAAATTCCTCCGGGGGATAGCCGGTAACCAGATGGAGCTCCCGAAAACCGGAGTCATACAGCCTCTTCGCCACCCATTCGCCCCTTTCGCCCTCCGGGAGTTTTGCGTCCAGGTAGAAAACCGTGGAAGGCGAGAATTCCCCGATGCGAGCGAAAAGTTCCGCGCTGGAAGCAAATCCCAAAAAAGGAATGCCCGCCTCACGGGCTGCGAGTTTCCAGGAGGCCAGGATCAGGCTGTCATCATCGAGGAGCACGGAGAGGATCGGTTGATTCATGGAAGGGCCTCGCCACTGAGTCGGAAAAGGTTCATAAGAAAAGCTCAAGTTTGCTAAGGCCTGGGTAACAGAAATGAAAGCTCTTTAAAAACAATATAATGGAACTAGTGAAAATAGGCCATAGTCGGTTTCCGACTAATAGAATTGACACAGCCGCTCCACTCTCTTATCTTGCGGCCCTCCTGTACCTTCACCGGAGGGCAATTACTGTGGCTCAGTTTCTTAAAATATTACTCATCGAAGACGACTCCTACTTCCGGGCCGATCTCGCTCTGAAGCTCAAGCCTTACGGCACGATCAAGCAAAGCCCCAATTTCGAAGACGCACAAAGGCGTTTGCAGGAAGAAGAGTTCGATCTGGCCCTGATCGACCTCGATCTCCACGGCAAAAACGCCGGCCTGGATCTGGTGCGCATTGCCGTGGCCCGGAAAGTGGTGCCCATCATACTCACCGGCAACACGGACTCCGCGATGGTGGCCAGGGCCTACGAGCTGGGCTGCAAGCATTACTTTTCCAAACTGGATGTGCAGCGTGACGTGGATCGCCAGCTCGGCTTCTACCTTCATTCCCTCATGCTCAAGGATTTGCGCGACCTGGTTTCCCGCGAGTTTGTGACCCAGGACGAGAAGCTCCTTGGCATGCTTGATCAGCTCCAGCACCAGAACCTCAATCGCGACCAGAAGATTTTGATTCTCGGCCCCACAGGCGCGGGGAAAACGAAAATCGCCAAGCTGATTCACTCGATGAGTGAACGCACTATGGAAAAGTTCGTGCACCTCAATCTTTCGGAATATCCCGACACCCTCGTGGAATCGATTCTCTTTGGCCACAAGAAGGGCGCCTTTACGGGAGCCACCGAAGATCGGGAAGGGCTCTTCAAGCAGGCGGACGGAGGAACTCTCTTCCTCGATGAGATCGGCTCCATTTCTCTCGGCCTCCAGAAGAAGCTGCTGAAAGTGCTCGAGGAAAAAGAGTTCACGCCTATCGGCTCCCTTCATAGGATCAAAAGCGATTTCCGCCTCATCGCCGCCACCTGCGAGGATCTCCCCCGCCTGATCGAGGCCAGGAAATTCCGGTTGGATCTCTATTTCCGCCTCCGCGGCCTTGAATTGAATCTGCCTGCCTTGCGCGACCGCAAAGGCGATGTGCGCAAGCTGATCGGGCATTTCGTGAGCCAATCGGCCCGCCAGATTACCTTTACAGAGGTCGCGCTCTCCGCGCTCGAAGCCTACGATTGGCACGGCAATGTGCGCGAGCTCGAACAGCTTGTGAAGAGTCTTGCCAGCGGCAGTCTGGGGAAGATCGGTCTCGGTGATCTTCCTGTCTATATCCAGACAAACCGCAATCCTTATCAGGTGGAGCAGGAGGAGCGCCTCTATTCCCGCACCCTTTCCAGCTATGTGCAGAAGCATGGCCTGCGCAAGCTCATACAGGTGCTGGAGCGAGATGCCTTCGAGGATCTTTACAAGCGCAACGGGGAAAATCTCACGAAAACCCAGCTCGCGTTGGGGATATCGAAATCGGCCGCTTATCGGATCCTGGAAGACATCAAAGGAGAGAAGGCGCTTCTGGCGGTGGAGCAGGTATGAGCTTCAGTCCGGAGAAAATCCACGAGCTCGTAGGCCTCGCCGCCCGCATCTCGGCTATCGTGAGCCTGGCAAGGAACGCGGAAAGCCGCGCAGAGATGGACCTTGATCAGGCAGACCGCGATCTGAAAGCCGCCCTTGCCCGCCTGGCACAGGCCTGGGACGAAGCCCGCTATTCCTCCAGCACAAAGGGCACGTAAGCCGCGTTCTGCTTGGAGAGCATCCTGAGGTGCAGTTGCTCCGCCACGCCTTGTTTTGCGAGCTCTTGGCAGCGTGAGGTAACCAGGATGGATTGAGCCGCCAGCCCGAGCCGGGCGATCAGGCCCGCCCCGAATTCCCCGGGCATCTCATGGTCAACCAGGAAGATCGCCCGCGCTTTCTCTGTTTTGTTCTCGTCTAACCAGGCTTTCAGCTCCGCAGGCGATCGCATCACTACGTGCCGGCATTGGGATCTGAGCTCCTTCAATCTCTCCTCCCAGAGGAGATGGATGCTGGGATCATCGTCCAAGGAAACCACGGTTCCTCCCTTGGGCACTCGCACCTCGCCCGGGAACCAGGAAGGCGCCGGAGCGAGAGGCAATACGAGCCGGGCCACGGTTCCCTTGCCGATCTCGCTTTCGATCTCGAGCCTTCCTCCCACTGATTCCGCCAATTGCCGTGCGCCGTAAAGGCCAAGCCCGCTGCCGCCTTCTTTGCCGTGGCTCACGCCCTTCTCCGCCAGGCGCGAAAGAAGCTCAGGCGGTATGCCCGGGCCGTTGTCGCGGATCTCCACGATCGCTTTCCCTTCTTTCGGGAACACCTCCACCGCCACCTTCCCTTTTCCCACGATGGCCTCGGCGGCGTTGTTCACAAGATTGGATACGGCCCGGCCGAGCTCCGCGCCGTCGAGGCGGGCAAAAAGACCGAAAGCTCGGGAGAGCTCGGGAACGATCTCGATCTCAGGCCGTTTCCGGAGCTGAAGCCTCTTCTCGCTCACCAGCATATCCAGGGAGCTCAATAGCTCCACCACCTCAGGATCCTGTGATGCGCTGGGTTTGCGGCCGTGACCGAGCAGGCTGTTGGCGATATCGTTGATTCTCTGAGTGGCGGCCCGCACGAGCTGGCGCCTTTCCTCCGGCAGGCTTTCCAGCGAACCCACGGCGGTATTCAGGGCGGAGAGAGGAGAGCGAATGTCGTGGGCCACCTGCCGGGCCATTTCTCCCAGGGCGCTGGCCTTTTCGAGGGCGATCTGCTCGCCTCGGATCCTCACCAGAGACTGCGCCATCTGGTTGAAGTTTGCGGCGAGAGAGGTAACTTCATCCTCCCCGCCTACATTGAGAGGCTTGGAAAGCTCCCCGGCTTCGTTCATCTCCCTTACGGCATCGTCCACTTTCTTGAGGCGCGCCACCAGGCGGCGCGCAAGGTAATGGGCTACCAAAGTGGAAAAGAGGAACAGAAAAAAACCGATGGCCACGGCTGTCCACCAGGCGCGATTGATCAGCTGAAGAAGAGGTGCCGTGGAGGCTTCGAGGCGGATCAGGTAATAGTAATCGCCCTCCCCTTTCACTCCCTTGATCTTGCATTCGCAGCAGGCGGGTTTCGAGATCTTCACTTTGCGGATCACTTCGAGGTTTTCCCTGCGCAATTCGTGGTCGCCGGCGGCCAGGGGCAGCGGTGCCTGCGTCTGGTCCCCGTCCACAAATCGCCCATCGGAATAAATGGTGCCGAAGTTAAAGAAGGTGGGGGAAAACAGGCCTAAAGAGCGGATGTTCCTGTCGGTGCTCATGGTGTTGCCGAGGATCTGGGCGATATTGGCGAGGTTCACGCCGGACTCCAGGATCAGTTTGCGGTCCCGGCTCGGGATCATGATGAATTTGAAGGGGCCCCGGTAGGGAAAACTCGGGATGATCGGGGTCACCTCAAGATCGGTGCCGCCCGCGATCAGCTTGCGGTAGTCGGCGCAAAAATCGAAAAGCTTGTGAGATTGATTGACCGCTCCCGTTACGGTATCGCGAAGGAACTTGCCGTCTTTGTTGATCACGGCAAAGAGGGAGATATCGAGCTCCTTTCCCAGGCGGCGGAGCTCGTCTTCCGAAGGGATCTTTCCCTGATCCACCAGGGTGGAGAGGTGCATGGCGGCGTTGAAGCCGATTTTTTCGGCGGCGCTTTCGGCTTCGAGAAGGCTCTGGCCCACGAGATCAGCCAGTTTTTCGTATCGTTCCACGAACTGAGTGCTGGCATCGTTGCGGATGGAGTTCAGCATGAACCAGAGGAGGAGCACGCTGATGCCAAAAGAAGTGGCAAAAATGCTGGCAAAAATTTTCCGGTAATAATTCATGAACTCACGCCCGCTCTTCGATCTTACTTGAATTCCCGGTCGGATTCGGAAAATCTGCCTGTATGGAAGTTACTGTAACCGTGCTCACCGCCACCTGGAACCGTGCCCCTTTTCTGGAGGGCATGGTTCGCTCCGCGAAAGAACAGCGTTACCAGGATTGGGAGCATATCGTGGTTAATGATGGCAGCACGGATGATACGGCCGCGCGGCTCGCACAGCTCTCCCACCTCCGTTTGAAAATCATCTACACTGAAAACCGCGGCCAGGCGGAGGCCCTCAATCTTGCCATCAGCCAGGCAAAAGGCGATTGGCTGGCTTTCCTTGATTCCGATGATGAATACCTTCCGGATCATCTCGCCAACCTGCTGGCGGAATCGGCGGATATGGACCTGCTTCTCGCACGTTTTGAGCTTGTGAATTGCACGAAAGATCCCGAGCCGCGCGTGCGTGATTTCTACCGGCCTGGCCAGGAAATCGCGGTGAAAGATATCGAGGTTATCACCGGCGCGCTCTTCGTGCGCACGGAGCTGGCCCGGAAAATCGGAGGCTTCAGGAATGTGCCGTCTACTGACACTGATTTTTTTAACCGTGCTTTGAAAGCAGGAGCGCGATGGAGGCGGCTATCGACGCCCACCTACCGCTATTTCTTCGGGCGAGACCTGAAAAACAGCATGGCGCTTCGCGATCTGGCTTCAGACAAAAAGCCGGGTTAGATTGAATCGAATACGCGCACCGGAGGTTGAGATGAAGAAAGAAGTGATTGCCCCCACCTTTACGGAGCCCAAGGAGTTTTCGCAAGAGGAGCACGCCACCTGGAAGAGCATTATGAGCGTGCATCAGGAGAGGCGTGGAAGGCAGATGCATCCCCTTTTCCTGCAGGGCCTTGAAACGCTGGGAATCAGCCACGAGAGGATCCCGTCCTTGGCCGAAGTGAATAAAAAACTGCGTGCCCTTACAGGCTGGGAAGGCGTGTTTGTGAAGGGCTTCGAGGATGGCCGCTCCTTCTATCCTCTCCTGATGCAGCGGAAGTTCCCGATCGGCAATTTCATCCGCTCGGCCATGGATCTCAGCTACACCCCTGAACCTGATATCGTGCACGATTTTTATGGCCACATCCCTTTTCTCGCGGATCCGGCCTACGCCGACTACTGCCAGAGGCTCGGTGAGGCGAGCTACGAGTTCATCCACGAGCCGGAGAAATTCCGGCAGTTCGAACGGGTGTTCTGGTTCGGAGTGGAATTCCCTTTGGTGAAAACCCCCTCCGGGATCCGTATCTTCGGCGCCGGCATCGCTTCGTCCATCGGAGAATGTGAATATGCCCTGAGCGATAAGCCCGAGGTGGTTCCTTTTGACATTCACGTGCTGCGGAATACGGAATTCCGGATCGATGAGATGCAAAAGCGCATTTTTCTTCTGGAAAATCCGGAACAGCTCTATCGCTCGCTGGATCCACTGATCGAGGCTGTCCGCAAGGGCGCCTAGCCGCCTTTCACCCATCAACAGGCAAGGGCGCCGGTTCGTCCTTTTTACATCGACGATTTACTCTTCTGATTTCTTACTGGGTTTTTTGTCAGGCGTTCCGCTATTTGCTTTATTGGTGGCCTGCCATCTTCTGCCTTTTCCCATGCCTCTGCCGGCCTGGCCTTTCCAGCCCATCCCTTGCCCCATGCCCATCATGCAGCCTTTTTTACCCATAGGGCATTCTTCGCGCATCATGGATTGGCACTCGGTTTCCGGTTTGCCCTCCCGCAGGCAGGCTGCCATCTTTTGGTGAACGGCCGCCATTTTATCGTGCATTTGGGCCCGGGTTTCGGCGGTGGCGGCTGGCTGATTCTCTTCTGCTTTCGCCAAAGAAAGCGGAAGGGCCAGGGAGATGGCCGCCGTGATAGCGAACAGTTGATATTTAGCGCTAGTTTTCATATTTCTTCCTTTCAGGTTTGGAATTCTCGTTCTGCCTTAGCCGATTTTTCCGAGTCGATCGCAATTCCCGGGCCATCGGAAGATTTGGTGAAGAGGAAGCGAACAAACAAGAAATGGAAGTAGCCATGAGCCCCACTAGAGTAAATTCTCCTCACGAACTCATCCGAAGGATCGAACGTCCTTCCCGGATCTTTGTGCACGGCGCCTCGGCCACGCCTCCCTCTTTGGTGGAGGCCTTAACGCAAGATAAAAGCCGCTTGAGTGGGTCTGAGCTGATGCACCTTCATGTGGTGGGCCCGGCCAGCTATGCAGATTGCCAGGAGTTCAGGGTCACGAATCTCTTCGTGGGAGAAAACCTCCGGGGGCGCGTGAACTGTGGCAGGGTGGATTATCTGCCCTGCTTCCTTTCTGAAGTGCCTCAGCTGTTTCATCAGGGCATCCGGGCTCCGGATGTGGCCCTTCTTCAGGTTTCCCCTCCCGCCGCGAGCGGTTACTGTTCGCTGGGCACCAGCGTTGATGTGGCCAGGGCGGCTGTGAGCAGCGCGAAGCTGGTGCTCGCTCAGGTGAATCCGGCTATGCCGCGCACCCATGGCGACGCCTTCATCCCCTTTTCCCGGATTCATGCGTATTGGGAGCAGGAGATGGAACTGCCCGAGCCCGAGCCAAGAAGTCCCACGCCGGAAGAAGAAGCGATCGGAGGACATGTGGCCTCCCTCGTGGAGGACGGCTCCACCATTCAGGTAGGCATCGGTAATATTCCCAATGCTGTTTTGGCGCGGCTCAAGAATCACAAACGGCTTGGCTTGCATACGGAAACCTTCTCTGATGGGGTGCTCCCTTTGTTAGAGAGCGGAGTCATGGACCACTCGCAAAAGGCGGTGCATAGAGGGAAGGCCGTCACGAGCTTTATTGCCGGCTCGAAAAAGCTCTATTCCTTTGTGAACGATAACCCTTCCGTGATCTTTCTCGAGTCGGATTACGTGAACGATACCAGGGTGATCGCCCGGAACCCCAAGGTGGTGGCGATCAACTCCGCCGTGGAGATCGATCTCACCGGGCAGGTAGTGGCCGACTCCGTGGGCACTCGTATCATCTCGGGTGTGGGCGGGCAGATGGATTTCGTACGGGGCGCGAGCTTATCGCCAGGGGGAAAAGCCGTGATCGCTTTCACCAGCCGTACGAAGAGGGGCCGCTCCCGGATCGTGAGCCTGCTCCAATCCGGAGCAGGCGTGGTTACCACCCGGGCCCATGTTCATTATGTGGTAACGGAATTTGGTGCCGTAAATTTATTCGGAAAAACCCTTTCCGAAAGAGCCAAGGCGCTGATCTCCATCGCCCACCCTGATCATCGAGAGAAGCTGAACCGCGAATGGTCCGAGCTTTGGTGCTCGCTATAACCGCTAACAGATAACGCCCCCACTCTTAGGTGCTGATCTGCAAGGAAGCCACGCGTATGGGTTCAGGTTTTTGCTTTATGGATCTGCGAACTTATGGGGATGGGCGGCTGGCTTCACAGCCTGTGAAACGAAGAGGCCTATTTTTGTAATCTCTCTCTTTGCTGTTGCTGCTGGGGTGTCTTACTTTTAGGGGATTCCGGAGGTTTCCGTGAAAACCGCCTTGTCACTTCTTGTTTTTCTTTCCACTACCCTGCCTGCCCTGGCTGGCCCCTCTGCGGCTTGCCGTGCCGCGATCGCCTCGCAGGACTATGCTCAAATGTGCCGCTCCTGCCACCGCCTTCCCGTTACCAAGAGAGAATGCCTGGAGCACGGGAATTTTGAGCGGGCCCGGGATTGCTTCCTCTCTCTCGGCGACGTGATCAGCTTCCATGGGCCGGCCATCTATCGCGCCTGTTATACTGCCCCGGACGCCGAGAGAGTGCGCTCCTGTGCGAGCCTGAAATACCACTCACGCCAATACTACGCCTGCGTTCGCTAAGGGCAGGGCTTTCCCCACGTATTCGGATTGGAGTCCCCTATTCCGAGATGAAGCCCCGTGCTGCCGTAGTAGCCTAACGCCCTGAGCCGGCCTCTCCGGCGAAAGTCGCACAGGAGCCGATGGGCCTTTTCCATATCGTTGAGGCTCGCGAATCTCACATCTACCGAGGTGCCGAAAGGATGCCTTCCTTTGGCGCCGCCCACGTTGGCGTTGTAAGGTTCCGGCCTCCACCAGTTGTAGATCTGCGCCACCTTCACTCCCAGGGCCTCCAGGTCCCGCACGAGCTGCACCGCTTTGAAAGCGTTGGCCCAGGTGCTTTCGGAAGGGTGAATCAGCTGGTGCGGCTGTTTCTCTCCATAAGTGCAGTTAAAGGTGGCTCGGCTCGAAGGATTAGGCCGCATCACTTCCCGGCACCAATTGGAATTTCCGGTGGAGGCCTGGCAGCGGCGGAGAAACTCCGCAGCCTTCTGGTTTCCCTGGTTCACGGCAGCACGCTGGGCCGCCGTGGGGGTCTGGCAATCTTCCGGCCACAGGGGAAGAGTATCGTAGAAGGAAGTGTCGTCGGGATGTTCTTCCATCCAGGGTGAGGTCCCATGAGCCAAAGCCCCGGGGGCAAACAAGAGCACAGAGAGGGCCGTGAGCAATCCGTTGCGCATCCCAAATCCTTTCGCTGGAAATCTTCTTTCCGGAAATTATGGCATGCGACCGCTAACGGCCTTCTTACGTTTCCTCTCACTCACCTGCTGCCAGGTTTCTTCTTGCCGGTTTTACGGGACTTTTTTGAGCTGAACTTGGGCGAGCTTCCCATACCTCATCGAGGGAATGGGAGCGAAGGCTCTCTTCCAAAGCTTGCCGGGCGTCCTGAAAGGCATGCTTCACCTTTTCATGCATCGCTTTTGAGGGCCCTGGAGCCGTCTGGTCTGAAACCAGGAGCGAATCGCCCGAGGCTGCATCCACAAGATCGAGATAGGTGGTGCGGAAGCCGGGCCGGGCCGGCAGGTAGAAATGATCGCCCTTGTCTTCGATGGATCTCACCAAATTCGCTTCCTGCAACCACGAGAGCAAATCGGATACTACGAACGCCGGCAATCCCAGCCTTCCGGCAATCTCAGAGTTCGAAGGAGGAGGCTCCCCTTCACGGAAAGCCCGATGAACATCTCCCGCCACCAGCACGGCAAAAAATCCCCGGGGATAGCCCCGCCCTTTCGCCTGTTCCTTCATTATCGAGCTTTCGAGATTCTGAAAGGCATAGGCAAGGCAAGCGCTGAACAGAAGGAGGAGGAAACTGAGATAAACCCAAAGAAAGAAAATGGGAATCGCCCCGAGTGCTCCATAAATATTATTGTAACTGGCCATATTTTCCACGTACCAGGTGAACCCGCTCTTGAGAAAGTGCCATACTACTCCCCCCGCAACCCCTCCTAGCACGGCTGAGGCCCATCGCATTTTTACACTAGGCAAAAAACGCACGGAAAGAACAAAGAGAGCGCAAGCCACCAGCACATTCAGGCTCCCCCCCAGGATGGATCGCTCGAACCTGGTGGAAGCCAGGCCATCGGCTGCCCCCCACCAGATTGCCATCTGGGAAGCCTGCTCTCTGATTGCCACAAAGGCGCCCGTAGCAAGAGCTCCTAAGGTCAAAAAGAAAGCCAAGGCGCGGAGACGCTCAGGCCAGGTTCGGCCTCGCTCGGGATCCCAGATACTGTCCATCGCGACCTCCAGCGCCTGATACAGCATCAATACGGAAACAAAAAAGAAAAGCGAGCTCAAGGACCCGGCCGCGGCCGCTCGCTCGCTGAATTGCGCAAACTTTTCTTCCAAGCCTTCCACCGCACCGGGAAGAAGATAAGAGGAAAGTATTTTCATTAGCGTCTCACGCTGTTCTTTCAGTCCGGAAAACGCTGTGAGAAAGGCAAGTAACGTGGCTATCAAAGGCACCAAAGAAAACACCACCGTATAGGAAAGCGCCGCAGAACGGGTGAAGATGTCCGCCCTTTGGGCCGTGCGAACCGTGAAGTGAAGGAAAAGCCAAAGCTTCGCGGCTTTCGATAACTGCCTTTTTGCAAGATAGCTCTCCTCATAGAGCAATCTCTTTGCTTTTAGCTCCTTTCCCCAGTTTTGCGGCATAAAAGAACGCATGCGGAAACACCAGCAAGCCAGGGGCCAAGAAGGCAGGGTATTTGCAAGCCTCTGGCATGCAGCTCTCTTTCGCACGCCTGCGCTCCCGTTGGGCATACTTTTCAGAAAAGATTCGCTCCGCTTTTTGGTTTTTGCCCACCCTCATCACCCTGCTCATTCTTTCTCCTGCCCTGGCTACCATTCGCCTGGGTAACTCGGCCGTGCCTCTGCTGGGCCCGTTTTCTGGATCCGAGCCGGGCACCGCCGAGGGCGGCCGCCTGATTCTGAGCTCGATAGCCACGGCCACAATGACTGTAGTGGGAGTGCTCTTTTCCCTGACCATTGTGGTGCTGCAACAGGTATCCAGCCAGTATTCTCCCCGTGTGGTGGAAAACTTCATACGCTCGAAAGCTAGCCAGGTGGTGCTCGGATCTTTCATCGGCACCTTCGCTTACTCTCTTCTCGTTCTTCGCCTTCTCCGCGGTACCTCTGATCCCGGAAGCCGCAGCAGCCACGATCTCAGCGTAACGGTAGCCTGCCTACTCTCTCTTTACTGCCTGGGGTTACTGATTTTTTACCTCCACCATCTCGCCAAATCGATCAAAAGTAATCTCATCTTGAACAGCATCGCCACGGAAACCATTCAATCTCTGCAAGCTCTGTATGGCGATCTGGATAGTGCCGGAAAACCCGCCACGCAGAGGCTGCGAAACTTCAAGGTAAGCCAATCCATGCCTGCATCACTAAAGGACGGATACGTACAAAGCATCCGATGGGAAAAGATGGAAGAACTCCTCGAAGCAAACAAGCCATGGAGAGGCGAAGTGAGCGTTCTGCCGGGAGATTTCGTTTTCCGAGGGCAGCCGCTGATGAGCTTCTCCGGAGAAAAAGCGCTGAGCGAATCTCAAATCAATCTGCTTCTATCCTTCTTCGAAATCGGCGCCTCCCGCACACATACTCAAGACTCCCGTTTTGGAGTGCGCCAGATCGTGGATATCGCCTTACGTGCGCTTTCGCCTGGAATCAACGATCCGAGCACAGCCGTGGAAGCTGCAAATGAACTGGGGCGAGTGCTTCTCTACTTCACCCGCCACTGCCGCCATTCGGGCGAGATCAAACTCGACGAGGGAGCCGAGCTGAATCTCCCGCAACCAACCTATGATGCATTCGTGGGAGAATGCTTTGATCAGCTGCTTTCTTCGGGCCAGGGCTTTCTTTCCCTGGTAGCACGCATCCACGAAGTGCTCTCGGTATGCGCCAGCCAAGCCACCTCAAAAACCCAGCTCCTTGCCCTCGAAAAAAGAAGATCCCGCGCCCGAGGCATCATTAATCACCTGGAAAAGAGATTGGAAACGGCGGCATGATGCACGGAATGAGATTTGCTCTATTCAGGAAGAATGCGCTTTCTAACCGCTTACTCCGTACTTTTTTTCCTCGTGGCTCTCCAGGGCTGTGCCGGCAGTGCGAAAAGGGAGCATTCTCAAAAAAAGCCGGACCTGATTTCACAGAGGCAGTCCGCCCCACTCAAAAAGCCCCCTGTGGCCCAAAAGAAAAAAGCCGCCGCCTCTGCTGCCATTTCCCAGGGAAAATGGCCTTCCAGCCGATTCATTCCGCCCCTTCCCGTGCCCACCGCCACTGCGATGGGCGAACCTGAAGGCATGTGGCCCATGCTCTTTCGCTCCCTCGCGATCCCTATCGCTGCAACCATCTTTCTCATTATGGCTCTGATCCTCCTCGTGGAATGGGCCGCCTACCGCAGCGAAAAAAACAAATCCCCCGGAAAGGAAAACGGACGAAAAGAGGATTCCCAAAACTCCCTCCCCAAAGCCTCCTGATGAGCACGGTAATCCGAATTCCCGAAAGCCTTCCTCTCAGCCGCGACTGGAGGATTCAATCCTATGTTGCCGGAATGATTTCCGGCCTTTCGGCCACCCTGGCTTTTTCTCTTTCCCTTCATGCGTTTCGCATCCTTCAGCTCACTATGGTGAATCCCGCCCTCTTTCTGGGAACGCTTCTGCAGCCGGAAATAAACAAGGAAACCTGGCTCCTCGGCCTTTGCCTTCTATACTGTTCGGGGGCCTTGCTCGGCCTGCTTTACGCCCTGGCTTTCCAGGCGCTCAAGAAAACCGGTTTCCAAACAGGGGCCGCGATCGGTTTTGCACAATGGATCGTGGCCGGAATCCTGCTCGGATTTCTTCCGGAAGCCAATCCGGCTTTTTCCGAGGAATTCGTGCCTCCCGGCTTTTTTGCCCTTTCTGAGAAGCTGCCCGGCTTTTCCAGCTTCTTTCTGGCCCATATCCTCTTTGGCGCGGTGCTTGGTGAAGCCTACTCTTTCGGGGTGCGAAAAAAGTAGGTTTGCTGCAACGGCCGCTTTTACGGGTTATGCTTAGCCGAAATCAACCCAGAAGAGGATTCCATGCCGATCCGTACCATCATCCGCAGCACCGGCCGATTCACTCCTTCCCGAGTGATCACCAACCAGGATCTCACCCAATGGATGGACACCACGGACGAGTGGATTCAGCAAAGAACCGGTATCGAGCAGCGCCGATGGGTAGAGCCGAACAAAGGAATCGGATCTTCCGACCTGGGCTTCGAGGCCTCCAAGATCGCCCTGGAACGCGCCGGCTGGAAAGCCGAAGACCTCGACCTGATCATCTTCGCCACCCTCTCTCCTGATATTTGTTTTCCCGGATCAGGCTGCCTCTTGCAGGAAAAGCTCGGCCTCGACACTACGCCCGCCCTCGATATCCGCCAGCAGTGCACGGGATTTATCTATGGCCTTACCACGGCTGACGCCTATATGAAGGCGGGTCTCGCAAAGAAGATTCTCTTCGTGGGCGGAGAGGTGCATAGTGCCGGGCTGGATATCTCCACACGAGGCCGGGATGTGGCGGTGCTCTTCGGCGATGGAGCTGCCGCTGTTTGCCTCGAAGGAATAGAAACCAACGAAAACGTGGGTATTCTCTCCCACTCTCTTCACAGCCAGGGCAAATACGCGATGCAGCTGTATACCGAGGGCCAGAGCTTCCGCCATACGCCATCGATCACGAAAGAAATGCTCGAGGAAGCCCGGCAGTTCCCGAAAATGGAAGGATCCGCCGTTTTCAAACACGCCACCCGGCGGATGCCGGAAGCGGCCGCGGAAGCATTGAGCAAGGCAGGCCTGCAGGTATCCGACATCGATCTCCTGATTCCCCACCAGGCGAACTTGCGGATCAACCAGATGGTGCAGAAAGGGCTGGGCCTCCCCGACGAAAAGGTTTTCAACAACATCATGCGCTATGGGAACACCACCGCAGCCAGCATCCCCCTGGCACTGGATGAGGCCTATGAGCTCGGTAAGGTGCCCCCGAAGGCCACCATGCTCTTTGTGGCCTTCGGGGCCGGCTTTACCTGGGGCGGCCTCGCTTATCGTTCACCATCTTAATAAACAGCCCCGAAAGGAACCGTACCTATGAAACGCACCATACCCGCCCTGATTTTCGCCCTTGTTTCGTTGCCCGCTCTCGCGGCCGATCCCAAATGCACCGATCAACCGAAGGAAGAATGGAAATCGGAAAAAGAGTTCAAGGAAAAGGTGAAAGCCGAAGGCTATAAGATCAAGAAATTCAAAGTCACCAAAACCCATTGCTATGAAATCTACGGCTGGGACAAAGACGGCAAAAAGGTCGAGATCTATTACAATCCCGTAACCTTCGAAGCCGTGAAGAAGAAAAGCTGGTGAGCCGCACCTTCTCTCCGGAATTCGACCGTCCGGCCCGCCTCCTCCATTGGCTCCTGGCGATCGCCGTGGTGCTGAATCTTTTCGTGCTCGAGGAGGGAGAGGACTTCCATCGCTGGACAGGCTATTTGGCCGCCGCTCTTCTTTTCCTGCGCTTGACGTGGGGATTCCTGGGAGGCGAAGCCTCCCGTTTCCGCTCGTTCCGGGCCAACCACAATCCCGTGGCGATCCTGGTGTATGCCGGAATGTGGCTGCTCGTGATCGGGCTCGGAATCACCGGCTACCTCATGGGAACCGATACCTATTTCGGCGAGGAGTGGCTGGAAGAGCTTCACGAGCGCCTTTCCTGGGCCCTGCAGGCCGGAATTGTTCTGCATCTTCTCGGCCTGGCACGCCACAGCTATCTCCGGCGAAAGCATGCCTGGCTGGCGATGTTCACCGGTCGCAGGATTCCCTGAACGCTCCTTCCGCCTACTCCATCGCCTTCATGGCGATGTTTTTCTTTTTAAATCCGGAAGGCACCGCGAACTCGCTATCGTTGAAGGTTTTCTTCTGCACGCTTTCGAGAAGGTAAGCGCGCCCGTCTTTTCCTTTGGAGTCCACGCTCACGCTCTTCACCGGAAAGCCTTCCATCTTGTTCATCAGCTCGATCTGGGCCGCTTCCGCCCCGCCTCCCCCGAGCACCTTCCCGATCTCGCTTCCGATCTCCGCAAAGGCTTCGCTCATGGCTTTCATGGATTTGAAGTTTTCGGGATCCGCACCCACTTTGCCGATCGGGGCCGTCCAAACCCTGGAAACGAGCTTTTTCCCCGAGCTCACCTCGTAGCGATCGGCGGTCCATTGCCCCACCTTCTCCCCGCTCTTCGCCTTCTTGATCTGCACGGGCTCTTTTTTTCCCTGGCCCATCGCTCCCATTTTTTCCTTCATCATCTTCTGCATCCCGGGAGGAAGCTTGCTCATGGCCGCCTTCATCTTTTCCATGGCGCTATTCATGGTGCCTGCCAGCTTCTTCATTTCCTCCTTGGTGAGCGCCACGTATTCTTTTCTCTTGTGATCGAGAATGAGGGCCTCATTTCCCTGTGTCTTGAAGATCATGGTGCCCTTCACATCCTGGCCGTTCTCGGAAAGCTCTGCTTTCATCCGGCCTGAATCGAGGTGAAGGCGCACATAGCCCGCTCCCTTTCCCTCTTCCTTATACGTGAGAAGATCTCCCGCCATCGCAGGGGTGAAGGAGAAAAAAAGAACACTGCAGGAAAGAAAACTGGCGCGCATGCGGCCTCCTTTGGGAGGAATACTAATGCACGATCCGGCCAGCAGCTACACGAAAGATCAGGAATGAACCAGGCTGAGCTTGGCCAGGGCCTTGAGCACCGTTTCCGTGGCAATGGCGGAAAGAAGAATCCCCATCACCCTCGACAAAATGAGCGATCCGGTGCTGCCGATGTAGTGATGAATGCGGTTGGCACCAAGAAGAAAAAAATAGGTAATGCCCAGCACCAGAAGAAGGGCCGCCGTGGCCAAAAGCTGCTGAAGAGCGCTGTAGGCGGGATTATTGGCCGCCACCACTACTCCGAGCATCGCTCCCGGCCCCGCGATGGAAGGGATAGCGAGCGGAAACACCGCAAGGTCATGGTCTGACTCCACGGGCATCCCCATGCCCTCGGGCTTGTCGAAAATCATCTTGAGTCCGAAGAGAAAGAGAACGATACCGCCGGCAATTTCGAAGCTCAGGAGCCTGACTCCGATCGCATCGAAGAGCAGCTTTCCGAGAAGCACGAAAAAAAGCAGCACCCCGGCCGCCACCAGGATGGCTTTGGTTGCCACCTTCCTTCTCTTTTCGGCGGATTGGCCGCCGGTGAGACCGATAAACACCGGCACCGATCCGATCGGATCAATGATCACAAAGAGAGTAACAAAGATGGTAAGAAACTGAGCCAGCACTGAACCTACTATTATGGCGAACATTGTGGCGTGCGAAAACCATTATGTAGCAATTTTCCCCAATCACTCTCTCCAAAGATCCTCTTTTACGAACAAAATGGCGTGGGAAGGGCACCGCATCAGCCTCCTCACCCAACCCTGAAGAGGCAACCCGCCCCCGCCGGACTACACTCCTTGCTCTACCGTTCGGATGAGTTAGTCTATAGGGGATCAATGAAAAGCAAGAACCCATTTTCCCCACCACCAGGAGGCATAAAGCCCGATGGATAAACCCGGAGCGCTGCCCGCCAAAGCCAAGATTCTTTGCGTGGACGACCTCGCTTCGAATCTTCTTGCTCTCCGTGGCCTCCTTCAACGGGAAGACTACGAAATCGTGGAGGCCCGCTCCGGCTCCGAGGCCCTGCGGAAAGTGCAGGAAAATGATTTCGCCGTGATCCTGCTCGATGTGCGGATGCCATCCATGAACGGCTTTGAAACCGCCCGGGCGATCCACAGCATTGAAAGGTCCCGCGCAACTCCCATCATTTTTCTTACGGCGATTTATCCTGATGAGTCCTATGCCCTCCAGGGTTATGAGGCCGGGGCGATTGACTACCTTCTCAAACCGGTGAATCCAGGAATCCTGAAGGCGAAAGTGGCTGCCTTCGTGAATCTGGCCCGGACCAAAGTGGACATCAAAGAACTGCGAATGGCCGAATCCACTCTGCGGGCCTCCCTGAAAATGCGGGACGAGTTTCTTTCGGTGGCCTCTCACGAACTGAAGACCCCCATCACTCCGCTCCAGCTTCAGCTCCAGGGCTTTATGCGCCTGATTGAGACAGGCCGGCTGAGCTCGGTTTCGGAAGATCAGCTCATGGGCATGCTGGGAATATCCGACGCTCAGGTGGGCCGCCTCTCCCGCTTGATCGACCAGTTGCAGAACATCACCCGCCTCGATGAAGAACGATTCGAGCTCGAGCTGGAAAACGTAAACCTGCACAGCATCATCCGCACGGCCACTGATGCCCTTCAGCACCAAATGACTTCCGCAAACTGCACGCTCAGCCTCCAGTTGGGAGACGATATCTCTGGCCGCTGGGACCAGCTCCGCCTTGAGCAGGTTTTGATGAACCTGCTTCTCAACGCAATCAAATACGCTCAGGGCGGAAAAATTGAGATCCGCACCGGAGCTGGCCACGGCACCGCATGGGTGGAGGTGGAAGACGAAGGCATGGGGATCGCCAAGGAGGATCAGCTCCGCATTTTCAACCGCTTCGAGCGTGCCGTGCCCCTCAAAAATTTCGGAGGCCTCGGCCTCGGCCTCTATATTTCCCGGGAAATCGTGCGCCTGCATGGCGGAAAGATTGGCGTGGAAAGCGAACCAGGCCGGGGAGCCACCTTCCGAGTGGAGCTGCCCAGGCTCCCGGGCCTTTTCCTTTGGAAGAATGAACTGGACGAGAAAGAAGGAGACTGCCGCCATGCCTGACACTCCCCTCAAGACTATTCTTGTGATCGAAGACGATCACGACACCCGGGTTTCGATGCGGCAGCAGCTGGAATCGGAGGGGTATTTCGTTTTCTCGGCCGCCGACGGAAGGCAGGGCCTCGAGCTTCTGCGAAGAATCAAACCGCCCTGCCTCATCCTCCTCGATCTGGTGATGCCGAAGATGGACGGCGAGTCTTTCGTGAACGCCATCGAAGCGGATCCTCAGCTTCACATTATTCCGGTGGTATTGATCACCGCTTTCCCCGACAAAGCAAAACCCCTGCTCACTCGTGAGCTGGTGCGAAAGCCCATCAATCTGAAAACCCTCCTCGACGTGGTGGAAAAGTATTGCTCCTGAACGGAATGGACCCATTGGACCCACGTGAGGCCAGGCGCAAGATCCGGCCCAAGACCCTGATTTCACAGCCGTTCCTCCGTCCACTTCCGCTGGCCTAAGCCTTTTTGCTTTGGTATAAAGCGATCTTTACGAAACACCGCGGGCCCT
>CAZTCD010000024.1:0-41933 GCA_964612065.1 uncultured Bdellovibrionales bacterium
GGCTCAAGCAACGAGAAAATCTCTTCCGGCTTGTAGGAGAATCGTTCGCAGAATGGCCTGGAGATCTCAAGTAACAAACAAGGCTTATGCTGCCTTAAAGTATGCAAGCCGCCTCGAAGAACAAAAAGCTCATACCCTTCTACGTCGCACTTGATCATGGAGATGGATTCAGCAATATTCTGATTCACAAAAGAATCGAGCGTCACCTGCTTCACTTTCTCCAAGCTCATACCAGCCGAATGAGCTTTATCCGTTGCGGAAGTCACAAACTGCCAAGTTCCAACTCCCGTAGGGATTTCAACTTCCGTCTCTTTATCGCCCAACGCCAGTTGCCACAATTTCACCCTTGCCTCTAGCTGATTACGCTCGAGATTTGCGCGGCAGAGCTGAAAATTGTCTTTCACTGGCTCTATGGCGTACACCTTAGCCCGAGGCCTGGCTCTCGCGGCACTCATCGAGAAAACACCCACGTTAGCCCCGATATCTACCAACACTCCGCTCTCCCCCAAGGCAGCACTCACCAGGGCTCGCTCGCGTTCTTCAAAGCCCTCGTAATTTCCAATTTTCACGAGATCGGCAGACTCTAAAGGAAAGAGGTAATCCAAAGAAAATTCCGGCTCATGGAGAAATACTCTTCCAGAACTATCGATTCTCACTTCCATTTGCGGAATCAGCTCTTGCTTCAATCTCACTAGGCGCCGAAGACGGCTCTTAGCCCGCCTCAAGCCTCGGGGATCAATAAGGCGCAATGCGGCACGCTTGGCTGGTCTTAGAATAGAAACTAAAAAGTCTGGAATTTTCTCGTTGGCTTTCATAAATGGGATAGCCATTCATACCATCAGATTCCCGGCATGATCGCGAATTCCCGCTCTCGAAAGGATTTAACGCGCTTTCTCTGGCTTTAGCAGCTGTGCACTAGACACCGTAATATCCACGGTACCATTCCACAAAGCGAGCCACCCCTTCTCGAATAGGCGTGCCGGGGCGAAAACCAACATCGCGGGCAAGATCATCCACATCCGCTATAGTCTCGGGCACGTCTCCCGGCTGAATGGGCATCATATTCATGGTGGCTTTCTTCCCGAGGGAATCTTCAATTGCATGAATAAAATCGATCAGCTTAACCGGCTGATTATTTCCAATATTATAAACCCGATAGGGAGCGCTACTGGTGGCGGGGTCGGGGGTTTCGGCATTCCACTCCAAACTAGGACTGGCCACATGATCAAGGGTACGCACTACCCCCTCCACAATATCGTCCACGAAAGTGAAATCGCGCACCATATTACCGTGGTTGTAAACGTCGATAGGCTTACCCGCAAGAATGCTCTTGGTGAATAAGAAGAGCGCCATATCGGGGCGCCCCCAAGGGCCATAAACGGTGAAGAAGCGAAGCCCGGTTGTGGGAAGAGAGAAAAGTTGGCTATAGGTGTGCGCCATCAGTTCATTGGCCTTTTTGGTGGCCGCATATAAAGAGATCGGATGATCAACATTATGGTGAATAGAAAATGGGATCGCCTTATTGAGCCCATACACCGATGAACTCGAAGCATATACAAGATGCTTCACCTCATTGTGACGACAGCCCTCAAGAATATTGAGAAAGCCAGTGACATTACTTTCCGTATAGATGTGAGGATTTTCCAGAGAGTATCGAACTCCCGCCTGGGCCGCCAAATGCACTACACGCTCAAACTTCCGATGCGCAAATAGTTCATCCATCCCTGCCTTATTGGCCACGTCGAGGGGTACAAAGCTAAAGCCGGGCTGATCCTCTAGCAACCTCAAGCGGCTCTTTTTTAAATTTACGTCGTAATACGAATTCAGATTATCCAAGCCTACAACTGTATCGCCCCTGGCGAGCAGCTTCCTAGCCGTATGAAATCCAATAAAACCCGCTACGCCTGTAACAAGAATCGTCATAGACGCCAAACCCGGAATCCGTGTTTCTCAAGCTGGGAGCGATCATAGTTGCTTTTCACGTCCACAAACGGAGCGCCCCTGCCTGCCATTTTTGCAAATTCACCGATTTCCACTTCCAGAATCTTCTTATGGCTTACCGCCGCCACCACAGCCTCCACTTGCCCGATCTTTTCGAAGGGAGTGAGCTCGATTCCATATTCGTGCTTCACTTCATCGTTTTTGGCCAAGGGATCCCAAACGATAGGTTTCACTCCGAAGCTTTCGAGCTCACGGTAAATATCAATCACTTTTGAATTGCGAATGTCTTCCACGTTTTCTTTGAAGGTTAGGCCCAGGATCAGCACTCGCCCATCACGAACTTTCCTGCCAGCAGCCAACATTTCCTTCACACAGTTTTGAGCCACATACTGGCCCATGGAATCGTTAATTCGCCGGCCAGCGAGAATCACTTCAGGATGATAGCCAAGGCTCTCCGCTTTAAAGGTGAGATAATAGGGATCTACACCAATGCAATGCCCCCCCACCAACCCGGGACGGAAAGGTAGAAAGTTCCACTTGGTTCCCGCGGCCTTAAGAACGTCAACCGTATCGATTCCTATGCGATGAAAAATCACCGCCAATTCATTCATTAACGCGATATTGAGATCACGCTGAGTGTTTTCGATCACCTTTGCAGCCTCGGCCACTTTGATGCTTTGAGCTTTATAAACTCCAGCAACGACTACCTGAGAGTAGAGCCATGCAACCCTTTCAAGGCTCTCGGCATCCTGGCCGGATACGACCTTCACTATGCGTTCAAGTGTATGCTCTTTGTCACCCGGATTGATCCGCTCGGGGGAGTAGCCCACCTTGAAATCAGGGCCACACTTCATTCCCGAAACTTTCTCTAGAATCGGGACACAGAACTCCTCTGTTATGCCAGGGTAAACGGTGCTCTCGTAGATTACGATAGCGCCCTTCTTTAGGTACTTTCCAGCCGTTTCAGAAGCCAGACGAACCGGTGTCAAATCTGGAAGATGTGCTTGATCTACCGGAGTTGGCACTGCAACCACTACGAAATCAGCCTCTTTTAGACAAGACGGGTCAGTGGAAAAAGAAATCTGGGTTGCAGCCGCAAAATCAGACTTTTCCACTTCCCCCGTAGGATCAAATCCCTGCCGATAAGCGGCTATCTTTTGCTCAGACAGATCGAATCCAATAGTGCGAAGTTTCTTGCCGAACCCTAAGGCAAGCGGAAGCCCCACATATCCCAACCCTACTACTGCTACGACGCCACTCATCTGGAATGCCCTTCCTTCTAACAGTGACCTTAACTACGCTGTATGCTATCCAACTCTAAGCTGGAAGCTGGGGAGCCATAAAGCAAAACATGGAAATCAGGCGCTAATGCGGGGCGTAAGCTCTTTAAAAATCAATAATTCCTCCACTGGTAATAGGCCTCCATATCGGGTCGAAAATTTAAGCTCACTCGATCGAAACGAAATCGAACAGGTTGCCGTTGTGCGACCTGATCGGTACCGAGACATTTCCCAGGCTATTCAATCTTCTGAGTTTTCGATTGCGAGGGGTGCCGGCCTTTCCTACTGCTTGGCCTCGGCAGGCAACAATTCAGTATCCGTGTCGATGGCTGCTTTTAACCGTGTACTCGAGTTTTCCGCTGACCTTGGGGAGATTCTGATCGAAGCCGGCATGAGCATAGGGAGCCTACAGGCCTTTGTGGCTGGTAAAGGATTTTGGTTTCCGGTTCTTCCAGGCTACCCGCAGATAACAATTGGAGGCTGCGTTGCCATGAATGTGCATGGCAAAAGCCAGTACCATTCCGGCTTGTTCGGAGATCATGTTGCCGAGCTATGGATCGTTCATCCAAAACACGGTGATCTGAGATGTAGCCGAACCGAAAATTCCGATCTCTTTTACCTCACCCTGGGTGGATTTGGCCTGACGGGAATAATCACGCGAGTGAGGCTTACACTAGGCAGATTGAAGGGGCGCTCCATTGAGCGCATTCGAAAGTACGCCCCCTCGCTCAATGAAGCCGTCAAGCTTATGCTCGAGCATAAAGATTCCTGTGACCAAGTATATTCCTGGAACGACTTGAGTCGCCATGGAGATAGATTCGGGGCAGGATATGTATTTCTCGAACGCTTTACTCAATCCGGAATAGAAGAGCCCCGCCACCCCCAGGGCACAGCACAACTGGACACAAGCGAAGGTCCTTTCCCATATTCCATGATTCCATTGTTTTTATTTAAGTTCATTCCACTTACTTATAGAACATTGGAGGCCATGAGTGACAGCAAGCAGACCTTGGACCTAATGGCTGGAGCATTCCCGTTGGTTGGAAAAGAATCCTATTTCAAAGTTTGTCGTGCCAGAAACTTCCGCGAGGCCCAAATTATCATTCCCACTGCAGAGTGGGAAAACTTCGCAAAATCACTTGCTCAACTCCTCAACAAACTACATGTAATAATTAGCCTGGGTTCTTTAAAATTATTTAAAGGATCCAAACATCTCTTGAATTTTCAACAGGAAGGAATATGCATTGCAATTGATCTGCCTATGCAGCCGAATTCAATCAGATTCCTCGAAGAATTAGACACTCTCATGCTAGATGCCGGCGGAATTCCTAATATCAGCAAAGACTCAAGGCTCAGCGAAGACACAGTAAGTGCCAGTTATCCCGGCTACGAAGAGTTCCGAAAACGATTGTCGCTATTCGACCCCGACCGACGGATGCGATCCAATCTAAGGAGCCGAATTGGTGTCTGAGCCTAGAAAAATCGATAAACGGCCGGTCGGCTTGATCATTGGCGCAAGCTCCGGTGTGGGCCGTGCCCTTGCTTCCATTCTTGCAGCCGAGGGATATGACCTCTATCTGGCGGCTCGGGACAAAATAGATTTAGATGCCGTGGCCAGTGATTGCCGAATAAAATACGAATCAAAAGTTAGCACTCTTGTAGTAGATTTGGATTCTTCCGCATTCAGCACCCAAGAACTGGAAAAATTGATTCATGAAACATTGGGCCCGCCGGAAAGTGTCTTTCTTATAGCCGGCGCAAACGATGTTCGAGATGAATTCCCTCCAGATGCTTCCGTTCTGGAGAAGATGAACCGAGTAAATTTTCTTGCCCCCGCTAAAGTGGCAGCATTAGCATTGGCAAATCACGAAAACTGGAATTTGAAAAATCTCGCTGTCTGCTCCAGCATCGCAGCGGCAGTGCCCCGGGGCCGAAATACTGCCTATGCGTCAGCCAAGTGCGCACTCGAAACGTATTCGCTGGGGATGCGCCATGCACTAGCTTCTTCCAATCTTAAAATTCAAGTTTATCGCCTTGGCTATATCGACACTTCCCTGAGCTACGGACAAAAGCTTTTTTTTCCTCCGGCAGACCCAAAGTGGATAGCAAAAAAGATTTTTGAGAACCTAGGAAGTGACCGAGGGTTATACTATCTTCCCGGATACTGGCGCATTATCGTGACTTTATTGCGATCGCTCCCCTGGACAATTCTTAGGCGGCTTCGTTTTTAACGTCCAAGGCCCATCAGACAGAATTCAGTTCAGAATTTTCCCAGTCCACCACAAATAGAGGGCGCTGAACGCCATTTTTATAGACACGCGCGAGGTAGGTACAAATCATAGCAACAAAAAAGATAAGATATGCTTGATTTAAGTAACCCAAGGCTCGTTCGATAGCGGGGAACTCGATCCATCCGGCAGGTATCGCGACCATTACATTGATTCCGGCAAGAGGAATTCCCAAATAGGAAGCAAGCCTCAGAAAGAATGTGGAGGAGCTCAGAATTCCTCCAATGGCAAACTGGCTCATTCGCCAAAAATTGTAGTGCGTTTTTCCACAGATTCGTTGCTCACGCACGAAGGGTATTGCTTTTCGTTTAAAGCCGATGAAACCAAGATCAGCCCGCACAAAAGGAAAAGTCGATTTACTCTGTAGAACTACATCTTTGATCCGAGAGGAAAAAAGCGAAAACTCGGCCATATCGAGAATGAAATCATAGTCCGCGATAGAGCGAGTAAGGCGGTAGAAGATCTTTCTAAATGCCCGCATGAGAGCTGGCTCAGGACGACTCGTTCGCTCACCATATACAAGATCAAATCCCTCCTCCCAACCTGCCAGGAAGCTGACGATTAACTCCGGCGGATCTTCGCAATCGACATCTATAATTATAATCGCATCGCCACGTGCGTGGGTAAGACCACCAGTTACTGAGCATTGGTATCCAAAATTACGAGAATACGTAATAACCTGCACTCGTCGGTCAGATTCTCGCAGTTTGAGAATTTCTTTAAGAGTTGAATCCTGTGAGCAGTTATTGCTGAAAAGAAGATCGAAATCGTACTTGGACTCGAGAGACTGAAGCACTGATATCAGGCGTCGATAGAACAGTGAGATGGCCTCCTGCTCGTTATGAACGGGGCAAAGGATAGTAACTCTTTTTCGAGGAGATTCCATTGATTAAGGGACTATAGCAACCGGGATAAAGCAAGTAAACATGGGTCAGGCATCCCTACTCAAGCTTAATCAGCTTAAGATTTGGGCTTTCACATATCACACTTCCCTTAAGTTCAAGCTCCACGAGCTCGTCAGCTCGGTTTCGGAACATCGCATGAAACTCCGACCTTTTTGGCAGAATCACGTGGCGAACGCCGAAACTGATGAGGTCATTCTGATCACCGATTCCTCGCTGGTAACCGCCACCCGCCCATTGATCCCCCCCTACTGCCCCAGGGGCCAACATTATCATGGGCCAAGTAACTACCCCACGGCCAAAAACTGCGAGACCAGCCCCAGTTTTTGCAGAATCACCAATCTTTTCCTGGGCGCAACTTATAAGTACAGGCATATCTTCATGAACTTCAGGAAGCATCAGGCTTCCTAAATGCTGGCTTCCAGGATCCAAGGAGTATTTTCCTCGAAACAGCGATCTCACAAAACTTTCAATGTGACGCCAGGATGGACGCTCACCAGATGGCACATTGAAATATCTCGAATCAATCGTACTAAATAGAACCAAAAACAATGCCAACGCCCCGGCATACGAGAAAAAAGTACGCACTCGATAGCTGAGATAATATAACCCATGCCTTGAATTCCTCTTCCAAATTTGGAATAGCGCTATCGCCAAGGCGGTTAACCCAAAAACACTCACACCAAACACATATCTTGGATATCGGCTCTCTCCCGAAGTGATCATGTGAGAGTGCTGAGCCCAATAAACTGAAATCAGAAACGAAAATGCAGCAAGATTCAGCCATCGAGAGCGAAACCTTCTGAAAGACAATGCAAGTAGCGTAGGAACTGAGAGTACAGCGACAGCTTTAAGTGAATGATTGCCCGGAAACACTAAATTACGAAAAGGGGAAGACAACAGTTTCATCAGCTGACCACCGTCTTCGAGACCCCTCAAAATATAGGGATCTCTCCACTGGTGATCTGCTTTCCACCAGAGTAAATCAAAAGGCGCTAATGGGCTACCTTGGCCAATCCAACGCAAAAGGAAAAAACCGGAGCAACCCAAACCTACTCCAAGCCATCCGGATATTCGCAAAGAGCGCAAACAATTCCATGGCCAAACCTTCTTCCGAAAGCATCCGATTAAACCCACGCAGAGAAAAAGCAACAGGAAATAGATTCCATGGAGCTTCACGCACATTGCTATTAGACCAGCTAAAATTGCGGGAAACATGAATCTTTGGGGTGCATAAAGGCTCCTGAATGCAAACCAGGAGCCCAATGGCAAAATTCCAATCAGGCAGGGATTTAAATACACGAATCGGGACTGACCAGAGAAAAAGAAATGATCATCAATTAAAAAGAGAAATACGATGATCGATCGAAACAGATAGGCTGGCCTGGGAATCAGGGACACTACAGTTAAAATCGCTAAGGCTTTAAATACCCCACCAAGCAAACCGCCAACCAAGCCCAAATCATAATTTGCCATGGGGATTAGCAGACTTTCCTCCATGGCAATCCAGTTGTACCAAATAGAGGCCACTTCGAGATTTCTCTGAACCTCTGGTAAAAGATGGCGCACGGCCAGGAATTTAATGCCGCTTAAATGATAAAGAAGACTGTCTACGTCGAATTGAGGAAACAAACTTCGTACGAGGAGAAAGATTAACGGAACTTGCCAGGCAAGATCTTGAAATCGAAATTTCAAAAACCGCTGAATACCGTTTAAATTCAGACGAAAAAGGATAAAGATCGAAAATCCGAGAAAGAGTGAGAAAGAAAGTACAGGTCCATATTTGGGGGATAATTCGATCAGGATGCGAAAAACACCGGACAACCCGAAAAGGGCGAGCCAAGCATAGAGTAAACCCGTCTTTGTACTTCCCCCAGATCCACGCGCAATCATACAAAACAGAACAAAGATCAGGACTGGATAGAAAAGCTCTAGAATGAGTGAAGAAATGGCCACGCGATGCGAGGCATGCTATCAAATTTTATACGTCACTAACAATAATAGACACTCAGGACTCACAAACTTAATGCTTGGCGCAAAAATTGAACAAGCCGCAGCATCAATCGGGTTACCTTGGCCCCCTCGCTGGAACTTATCAATTAGTGAAGCGCTGCTCTTTCTACCCACCCTGTTCATGGCGCTGGCTTTTGAGCTGATTGGAGACAGATTTGGAAAGCAAGGCGTGCCCATCTCACTTCCGGCATCCTTCGGTTCCATTCCCAATTTTCAGCCCAAACTATTTCCAATGGAGATTTTTCTCCTTTTTGTCGCATTTATAACGATTGCTCACATTCGCCGATGGCCATGGGCCCAACTCAAACATCCCTTGGTGCTATTCACTGTTGGAATACTTATTCTCGGATTTGCTCGGGCAATCCCAGACCTCAAATCGAATCCGGTTCTGGTAATTCGGAACCTAGCATTTGTCTGGTATCTGGCGCTTCCGTTAATGATTGCGCTTTATCCATTGGAAAGCGTGCGATGGGAAAGCTTCTTTCGGTTCCTGTACCTGCTCACCTTCTTTTATTTCGCGATGAATCTCGCCTATCCCTTTTACCTCGACGATGCCAGGAAGGTTTGGTGGAGTATTGACCTAGGCCTGTTATTGGTATTCGCATACGGCATGTGCTCCGACTATAAATGGGGGGCAAGGCTGGCACTTGGCTCAATTGGGATAGCGCTTGGACTATCCTATTTTAGCTCCATACAGCGAACCACCTTGGTTGGCCTTCTGGTTGCGAATCTACTGCTTTTTATCTCATCCTTCTTCTTTTCAGAACGCTTCCCTCGGCCCAGATGGAGACGCTTGGTCTGGATAGTAATTGGAATTGGGGCTTGTGTTGTTTTCATTTCGGTTTTACGGGCGGTCAAGGTGCGTTCCGTATCTGTAATAGAAAGCGGAGTGGATGCGATTTCAAAAGCCAATCCAAGCCGGGCATCAGAAAATAACAATCAAGGCCTTGAAAAATTTCGATATTATATGTGGCTGGACGCCTGGGAAGAGTTCCGCTCTTCACCAGTTGTCGGGATCGGTTTTTTAAAGCCTGTGGTGAAACGAGCCTATGCAGGAGCAGGAAAGTTTCTGGAAAATACCGGGTCTTTTGAGCAGCTCTCGCTGCTTCAAAACGAGATCAAGAGCCCGCCAATTTCAGGGCCACACAACAGCTATTTAAACGCGATTGCGCGCTTGGGAATATTTGGGGTTAGTATTTTAATTCTTCATCTCACTTGCGGACTGCAGCTACTGAGTCGTTGTTATTTTGCCTGTTTTTTTGTTCTTGTATGGCAAATGTTATATGCGTTCTTCAACGTAAGCTTGGAAGGACCAATTCGCAGCTTTCCAATTCTTGTCCTTATTGGTGTGGCTCTTAGATTGTCGATAGAAAAATCCAGGTTAGCCGAGGAAACCCGCAGTTCTCTGAAGGGTCCATTACAAAAACATTCATTTAAGAATTCGAGCCGGTCCCTGGGGAATGCCCCCCTGCGAGTGGGCGTAGTTCACGTGCCCTATCGGTTCGTAGGAGGGGAAGACTTATATGTTCAAATGCTGAGGGCCAGATACGAGGCCCTTGGAATGAAAGTGACGAATATTCCGGCCGCCGACTCACCCTCGGACCTATTGCTTTCGGCAGCCCGCAGCCTCACAGTGGGGAGAGTATCAGAATGGGACTCTATCTATAAATCGAATTCCATAGATTTTATTCATGTAAATAATATTCACGCAGCCCTTGGGCCGGCATTTCTACGCTGGATTATCAACAGAAACATCCCCGCCGTAATGACCGTTCACAATCATAGATTTTATTGTACCAATGGCCTTGCGCTTTATGGAAATGAGGCTTGCAAAGCATGCAGACCGAAGCCCAGTTTATTGCGTCCGATCTTAAAGAATTGCAATAGTTCATTGCCAAAATCTATTTACCACAGCACCGCAATGATGGAGATCAGAAGATCGGACTTATTGCGAAAGGCAATTGCATTGTTTCTCGCGCCATCTCCCTATATAGCCAGAGAACTTCAGATTGCTGGAGTCCCACTAGAACGCATTCGCATTTTTCCCCATGCTGTGAAACTTGATCAGATATCTACCCCACCTAAGATCACCCCACCCGATGTAGTTTTTGTCGGCAGAATTTCTCCTGAAAAGGGCGTAATGCATCTTGTTTCCGCTGCCCGCCTTCTGCCTGAAGTTACCTTTGCCATTGTTGGCGAAGGCCCTCTCGAGCAAGAACTTAGAAAGGCGATCGCAAAATCTCCAAATATTAGGTTCTATGGAAAAATGGAGCGGCCAGACTCTCTTGCGCTCATGAAGTCAGCCAAAGTTGCATGTGTTCCTTCTGTTTGCCATGAAAGCTTTTCGCTGGTCGCAGCTGAAGCTCTCAGCTTTGGGCTTCATCTTGTAGTACCAGACACACATAGCTTTATTCATTATCGCGAAACACCAGTGAATGCCGTAACTGCCATAGTGACCAATCCAGAGAGTCTCGCCTACTCCATTTCAACGGCATTGGAGCTTCCTCCGCGCACAGAAAGTGAAACCACTGCACTGCGCAATAGATTTAGCGTTCAAAAATTTCAAGATCGCCTCAGGCAGATTGTAAACGAAGTTACGACTTAAAAAGTTGGTCTAATTTGATACTTTTGCATTCTGAGAGCCTCGGCTTACGCTGTATCCCACAGAGAATACCCCCAGAGCCACTACGAATTGGAGACTGGCAGTCCCCTTGGAATCATCAAATCCGACAATCGTATAGAGATGATGAAAACTTCCGGCCGCAAGTAAGATCAGGGCCAAAAGGGTTTTCCAAGTTCCCCACTTGTTTCCAGGCATGGACACCCACGCCAGCGTAATTGGTAACAATGCCAATGTTGATAGGCGAGCGGCATTCTGGCCGGTCAACAATGGCCCGGCCACAAATGGCTGAGCCGCTATGCCCGCCCCGAAAAGCAGAAGCCCCCTAGTTTCATGCCTCCATTTCGTAGGACTTTCAAAAAGAAACAGAGCTCCAACTGGAAGCAGCGGGAGAAAACAACGAACTGTATGCTCCAGGAAAGTCGAAAAATTAAACTCGGTCAATAGCCATGGAAGGATTCCGTAAATGGTACTGGCAGGAAGTTCCCCTGATGAAAATCGAGAACCCACATGCCTGGCAGCCCAAAAAGCAATTCCAAAACTTCCCAGATATGAAACAGCCACTAAGATCCGATTTCGAAATGATTCGTTTCCGAACCTTTTACTTCGCCACAAAAGGTAAAAAGCGCCAGGAAGCAACATTATGGAGGTCTGTCGGCCAAGAGTGCTTAGCGTAAAACCAATCAGTTGAACCATTACTGAAGATGCGATCACCATAACTGCCCCCAACTCGAAGAGCACATCCCCGCCCATGGCTGGAACAATCCAATAGTAGCGAAGAAAATAAGGCTGAAACACCAAAAGACCGAATGCCAAAAGCCTTCTTTCATCACTTGCTCCCAACTTGTGAGCAGCACTCCAAAAAAGAACGAGCACTAATACCTGCAAGGCAATTGTCCCTGTCCAGAAAGTGATTGCTAAAGGTGCTCCCGTTGTACTCGAAATTAATCCAACTATGTAAGGGAAGAAGAACCGCTGAGCCTGATGAGGAGCCGAGAAAGTATTCGGCAACTCAGGACTAGCCTTCGCCACCGGAAGATAAGTGTATTTTACGTCAGCAGCTGAAAGAAGTGAGATCCCCTCTTCCCAACCCGGCCATCGGTTCGTAACCAGAAGGAAAAAAAGCATGAAAAGGGGAAGCCAACGCATCACTCTGATCAATTCGATTTACCGCTAGAAAAAGCGATGCCTATTCCACCGCCGGGATACCAATGATTTTCAGGAACCTCGCGAAAAAAAAGAAAGCTTCTGTTCGTTTCTTTGGCGAAAGCAGAGAGTTTATCCGTAACGTGGGCGTTGTCTCCGAGGATGACCGCAAAATCGGAAAGTTTATCTTTGACGATTTGATACTCCGCATACTCATATTCTGCAGAATGCTCTGAATCATTTATGAAAAGATCGATCTTTCGATTAAGGGCACTCAAGCTATCAATAGAATCTCCATATAGAATTTTTCCTATTTCGGCATATTTGCCACGTAGAAGATAGCCGGCATTAGGATTGATATCGGTACCAAAATATTCTCCAGTAGCCCCCTCTTCCCGATTACGAAGCAACGCATACGAAAGCAATAGAGAACCCAATCCTTTATCTATACCAGTTTCAACGACTACCTTTGGCTTGATAGCTCGTACAAACAGGTACCATCCAAGTCGCCGCCCGAACTCTGCCCCGGAGTCAGCAAAATCTTTCTGCGGGGAAGCTTGGGTCAACTCTGCGACATGAGATTTCAATTCGGAATTATCTAAAACTTCGGAAAGATACCTCTCAAGATCCGCCAGGGGCTTTTTGGTGACAACTGAAACACACTGGCAAAGCTCGAGAAGATTCCCTCTCGTCAAACTGTAAGTAAAATTCGAATCCTCATTAGAGGTCCAAAGCCAACGCCAAATCTGACGATACCTGAAGTTAAAATAGGATGTTGCGACTTTGGCGCGACGCAATACCCGAAGAAAATAAAGCATTCCCGATACACGGAGAAGGGCCTTCACCAATGACATTTCATGAGACTCCAAGAAATCAGGGCGATATGCAAGCGGCACCTTTGCGGCCATGAGAAATTTCATCAAAGGCAGCAAGAGTTCGGGCTACCGATTGATCATCGAACTTGTAGCGGAAAAAAGAGATGAATCTGCTTCGTTGATCTGGTGATGGAGCAATGTTTTTACCTTCGAAGATTTCCAGTAAAGTGTTTTCGAGTTGATCCATCTGAATCGTCTTAAAGATTTCGAACTTTTCCCAATTTGGCCAGACGGCCTTCTGGTTTTCGTCAATCAATAGCGTAGGAATTCCGAGAAGAGCCGCCTCCGAAACGACGGCGCTTTTGTAAGTCAATAGCCAATGACATACTTTCAAAAGCTTTGCAGCAGGGTATTCGGGACTGATAAGAAAAAAATTGGGAAGTTTCTCAAAATTATAATGATTCAGAATACTCTTACCTGACTTAAAGTCCGTTGGATGTTCTTTGACTAGAACGGCAATATCCTTCCATTGGGATGAAACCTGCCTCACCGCGTCCAGCAATTGAATATTTTTGGCTACTAGGGTTTCAGCTGTATTCGGCCGCAACGGAATCAGAAGTAAGCGCTGAGAAGAATCAATTTTATATTTATTTTGAAGCTCCGAAGTTACGCTATCGCGATCCAAGTGAAAGATCAGATCAGTTTCTGGGGCACCGCAAACATAGATATCGCTCTCGCGAGCGCCCATTTTCAGGAGTACTTGTCGATTGTACTCACTATAGGCGATATAAGAGTTCGCTAAAAGCGGTAGGCCAGAGTACTGATCCGTCCAGCCCTCTGCATGTTGCATCGAAACACTCGCAATTTCTTTCTCTTTTGCAGCAAACAGCACTGATAGAAAGACTGAAAAGAGCTCTGTATCGTAAACAATCAAATCGGGCTTTAGTTTATTAATGGCTCTTCTCGCCGCTTTCAAATCCGTTTGGAAACGCGAAAAAACTCTGCCATGAAGTTCCGGTAGTATAGATGATAAACAGAATCGTCCTTTTTCATCGAAATAAGCTGGATGCCTCTTTCTTCGAAAAAACTGGATTACTCGAAATCTAATCTTGGGCCAGACATCTGTTATTCTTCGAAAATCTCGAAACCACCTGAAGAAGGGAGCGCTTCTCATCCCTAGCGCTTCGGCAGCTTGATTGACGACTCTTTCCGAATCATCCACAACACCAAGAAAGAACGCTTCTCCTCGGTTGGCTTCCAATGCACGGCTTAATAACAAAAAACGCCGAATCGAGATCGGATCATTATGAACCAGGAATAGTATCTTCACTCCTGCCTCGGAAAATCCAGAGCCTGAGCTCCCGCGGTAAGAGCACTCGCCCGAAGAAGTTGATCCAGAAAAGAATTGGACCGACTCAAATAGACTCTTTCAGGAGAAAGCTGTTTAAACAATTCTTCTGCAGCATCTACATATTTTAGATAATAATCACCGGCTTCCCAAGTCACTTCAAATGTCACGTATGGACTAACTGACAGAGAGTTCTCTCCCTTAGCTTCCAAGGCGGCTCGAACATCGCCGTCGACTGCTCGAAAATGATTTAACCAGTATCGGCTCAACTCCAGTGAAGAAGTACCGTAGGCATTCCAAGCTCCTACATTATCTCCAATGGGTAGATCCACAAAATAAGGAGGATTATCACTTACACCCAGGATTAACGCAGAGGCCAGCCTCTCTGCGCGTATAAACTTATTGGCTACATCAACCTGACCTGAATCCTTTGCAAAGAAAATATCCATTCTTCAAGTACCGGCATTCTCATCAAGTAAGGCAATTTTTGAACAAACTCGCTCCAGTCCTCGGCCATCAACCAAAGTTCGTCCACTTTTGCTCATTTTCTCGAGGCGTTTTGAATCGCCCAGTAGATTCTTGGTTCTGATAGTAATTTCTTCTATCGCCGTACTTATCCCGTTTCCGAGATTAATCGCGCATTCATGGCGTTGAAACTCGGCACCTTGCAAATTTTCGTGAGGATCCTCCCAAAGCACGAGAGCAGGTGTTCCAGTACAGGCCAGCTCATAGAGGGTATTTCCGCCGGCTGAAAACGCAATATCGGAGCATAAAAATCTGGAGGCGAGATCCGAAACATTCTGCCTCCAGGAAAAAGAAGTATCTGCTTTTGCAATTAATCGAGAAAACTCTTCGAAATGGGCAAATCCCTTTCCCAGGATAAATTCTTTTTTTACGGCAGTACCCAAAGGCCGAAGCGCCTCGACCAATCGCATTGTGGCTCCAGTTCTATCCACTCCTCCCATGCATACCAATACATGGCCTCCACCACTGGGGAACCTACGAATGCTTTCATGCGAAGCTGCAAACTCCTTGCGCAAAGGCGCGAATTCCGCCCCGAACAAGCACTCAGGTGAACCATCGGGAAATTCGTACCTGAGCCACTCGCCGATCATGGTGCTATTCACAAGAACATCGGCCGAAATCGGTTTTTTCCCCATCTGATCTACCACGCAGATCTTTAGTCCAGCGGAACGAAGTGCCCGCAAAGGCAAAAGCTTAACTGATCGGTGATTCACCACTACAGTTCCAATATTTTCTGCGCGCGCAAGAGAAACAACTGCATCGGCCGAATCGGTTCCGGAGCTAATGTGCCTGAAGCCACGGCTTTCGATCAGCTCAACAGCAGCCGGATAGTTGCTAACCGCAAAAATCGGTGGCGAAGGAGCTTGCGAAAACTCGGTCGCAAGGGCGAGACACTCCATGAGGTGGCCCATACCAATCTCACGTGATGCCTCTACCCAGAAGATCAGATCTGCCCCCACTGAACGGGCTCACCTGCTCTGATCTGCTGCTTTGCAGATCGCCCCAGAACCTCCTGATAATGTTTGGGTTGAATACCAAAACCAGGCCTCATGATCTCTATCATATCTTTTGTAATTACAGTGCCGGGATTGATGTCAACCTGAGCAACAATGCTCTTCCGATTATTGATTCGTGTTTTTTGCTCTCCGTCTGAAGGACGTTTGATCCCATCGCCCCAAGCCAATTCAATTTCACGAACCATTTCTACTAGCTGCTTCAATTCTTGTGGTTCGGCGGAAAGCATATGATCCGGGCCTTCGGCCTTTTTATCGTGAGTAAAATGTTTTTCAAGAACGTTAGCGCCCATGGATCCTGCTCCTACGCAGGCAGCAATTCCCAAGGTGTGATCGGAATACCCCACGGGTAGCCCGAATTCTCGCTTCATTTCATCAATCACCCTTAAATTTGCATGCTCTGGCCTGCAGGGATAATTTGTCACACAATGCAAAAGCACAAGATCAGGATTTCCCTTTCCTAGAATTGCACTCACACTTTCACGCACTTCATTCATGGTGCACATACCAGTGGACAACACAATTGGCTTCCCAACCGCCGCCACCGCTTCCAGGAAAGGAAGATTGTAAGCATCGTCAGATCCAATCTTATAGGCTTCACAACCAACTTTCTCGAGCAGCTCTACGTCCGTCATATGGCTAGGAGTGGAAAAAACGAAAACTCCTTTTTCTTTGCAATAAGCCCAAATTTCTTTGTGCAATCCAATATCTACTTCGTATTTCTTGAAGAGATCATATTGGCTAACGCCTTTCCCTACATTCGGCATGTCATAAACTGCTTTTTTGCTCGCGATGGTGTCCGCGCGATAGGTCTGAAGTTTCACGCAATCAACTCCACACCCTACAGCTAAATCAATCAGCTTTTGAGCTTCCTTAAACGTCAGGAAGTTCCCGCCAATTTCCGCAATGATGTAGGACGGGTGTCCATCTCCGATGAATTTACTTCCGAGTTTAACGGGTCGCATAACGCTTCTCCTTGATGTTTCACGTTTTGGGCGGCCTCGAGGATCGCCAAAGAATCTGGCCCATGGTTAAAGTAGAGATCGATCACGCTCATGGCAGGCTCAAAAGAACCATGTATCTGGCTGTATACGGGATGATGAAATTCCTGAAAGACAACCTCGATTCCATTCGCATTAAACGGCGCCAAATCGAGGTAATTTCGTCCATCCCTACCGGACAAATAGGAATGAGCATCCATCTTGGAACAGATTTCATGAATAAGAGCCGAGCCACTCTCTGTTACACCAAGAGAAGATGCCAAAACCCAGTTTCGTTCCAATCCCAGCTTCCGAAGCATCAGAACGATAACATCAAGGTTAAATTCAGCGAGATTCGTATGGTTTTTTTCCACCAATGAGCACAGCTCATCGCCGAGATCTTTCCAAAAGGGAGCCTTACGATAGTTGCATTGAATAGTGCTCACGACGTCCTTTTGCCAGGAGCGAGAATTATCAATCTCAACTTCGTTTATCTTCTGAGTATACCGCCCCTTGGAAAGAACCGGGGTGGTTAGATATGTCCAGCCCTGGTAAGTTCTAATTTTATTGCGGTTCTCGAAATATCGTTTTTTGAATTGGACATTATCCAAAAAAACAACCGTGTCTACCTGCCGAATCTTATCGAAAAAACCGAGCCAGGGAAACGACTCTGGCTGTTGGATCGAAATCTGGCGGCACCTCACCATTCGAACCTCAGTCGATATATTTTACCAGCTGATAAGCTTCCGCACAGCGCACATCGAACAGCTTGCCATTGCTCAGTGCTTCGTTGTGCCAGAAATTCAACCAATCAGGGCCAAACTTTTTTACCTCAGTAACATGAGCCATAATGGCTTTCATCTTGAGGTCAATGAACTCAGAAATATCCACGAAGTAATTCGCATGAAACTGTTGGGTATTCATGTAGAGATTGCTTTGATACATCAGCAACCGCTTTACCTTTCGGCCAGCAGCCAAAGTAGCCCGCCCAATCGCCTGATGATCTTGATGCACATCCTGGTCCCAGTGGGTATAAATCTGATCAATTTTGTGGTCATCGATGATGCGATTAATGTCTTCGATCAGCTTGTAATCAAAACTAACTTTTTTTGTTTCGTAACCCAAGCAAACGAGCTCAGCGTCAAGGAGCTTGGCGGCATCAGAGCCCTCCTTAAGAGCGATATCCCGTTCCCGCATAAGCTCGCCTTTATGGTTTTCATATTTGGAATGTGTGACCACAAGAATAATTACTTTGTCGCCGCGGGAACGATGCTTGGCAATAGCTCCTGCGCAGCCAATTTCCACATCGTCAAAATGCGCCCCGATCGCGAGAATGTTCATTCGCGATCCCTTCGCACCAACCAGCCGTCCATCAAGAGAGCGTCCAAATCTGAATTTAAAAACGTATTGATCGCCTCTTCGGGCTTTGTAGTAATCGGCTCTCCGTGCAAGTTCAGTGAGGTATTCAACAGGCCGCCAATACCCGTTTTCTCTTCAAACTTTTTAAGAAGCGCATAGAGCTCAGGATTATGGTCCTTCTCAACCAGCTGAGGCCGCATTGAGTCATCTGCAGGATGTAATGCGGCTACCAGATGTTTCTTGGCCAGATCGGTTGAATCCATGCCAACTGTCATAAAAGGAGAAAGTATCTCCTTGGGATTCTGAACGTAATCGTGCATTCGCTCCCGAAGTATCATGGGGGCGAAAGGCATCCAGAAATCGCGCTTCTTGATCTGATCATTGATCTTTCGAATCTGCCGGTAGTCGCTAGCGTTTGCGAGAATCGAACGATTGCCCAGAGCGCGAGCCCCATACTCCATACGACCCACCGCTCTTGCAAGCACGTGGCCTTTAGCCAACAGTTCGGCCACAAGATCCAATGATGGATCTTCGGTCACAACAAACCCCTGCCTTGGAAGCTTCGAGTCAATGGCCCGCCTTACTTCATCCTTAGATGAAGCGGGCCCTAAATAAGTATGCTTTAATGGCTTAATGGGCCGAGCCGGAAGGAGCCGATGCCGGAGCGCGTAAGCCGTCCCAATGGAAAGAGATTCATCTCCACCTGTGGGTCCTACGAAAATATCTTCCACCTCTGGCATTTCCATCAAGATCTTGTTGATCTTGATGTTCATAGAAACACCACCCGAGTACACAATATTTCGTATTCCTGTCTCCTTGATACAGTTACGTACCCATTGCTCGGAGACATCTTCTACAAACTTCTGCACACCAGCAGCAATCCCATCGAAGCGACAATCAGCGAGACGCTTCTTGAGTGAGAAATAAATATCTTTATCGGGATTGGTGTAATCAATCACCATTCCATTAACTTTCAAATAGTTTGTGAGTTCATTGTATACCTTACGCCAATGATACTCTTTGGCGTAAGGAGCCAAACCCATAAGCTTGTACTCATCAACGCCCGGCCGAAGCCCAATCAGCAGGCAGGCATATCGATAGATACGGCCAATTCCACTGCTCTTGCTCTTGGCAATGAACTCAAATTGACGGTTGCGAAAGATGCCTACGGAAGCACTACAGTCGTCGCCATAACCATCGGCCACGAGCACCAGGCTCTCTTTTTCGTGGCACCAAGGAGTGCTGTAGATCGCATACATGGAATGCGCCACGTGATGATTAATAATATGAATCTGAGCATCAGTTTTTTTGAGTCGCTTCCGAATAGTTTCAAAGCGTGCTTCTCTAAATTTCTCGAATGCCGTCCTGTCAGTGCCCAACGCCTTGAGATCAATGTCATAGGGCCAGCCAGCGTAATCAATTTTCTCTTTGAAAAGTTCCAGGTAATTGACGTCCTTACCCTCGTATAGGGTCGGCTTCCAATATTCCTCCATCTCCTTCAGATAATCCTTTACGGAAAAAGTTGCTTCACGCTTCACCGCAACTTGAGCGAGAGGGAGATTGGCAGTCACCAGAGCCACATGATCGACCTGATCGGCGGTGATACCGGCCTCTTTCAAGCAGTAATCAATAGAACGAGCCGGATATCCGAAATCATTTTTCAATCGAGAAAGACGCTCTTCGAAGCAAACAGCCACGACTTCATCATCCTTCAAGAGGGCTGCGCTGGAGTTATGGCCTTCTACGATTCCGAGAATATACATGTAAGCTATCTGCCCTTTGCCTGGCGCGTTAGCAAGAAGTCGGCTACCTCAAAATCCAGAGGCGTATCGATATCCATCGAATGCTCCTGAGGACAAACAACGTAGCGAACATCAGAGTCCTTGTAGTCGACGTTGTCCACGTTGTAGGTGGAGTAATTTTCAATGTTCTCTGTCCACGTCACAAAAGCATTGCCATTGATTCTAAGCACAGGAGGAAGCTCCTGGCGATTCCCCCAAATATCAAAGCTCTTAACACCTTCCGGATAGGTCACCATTCGGTCACCATCGATCGCCTTAAACATTCGGTATGGATGATGATCCACTTCGCAAACGGTAAAAACCCAATCGCAATCCGTGTCGATCAATTTCTCAATAGAGGCATCCACCTCCTCAACCGTTTTGCTGTAACTAGTGGAGAACATCAGAACCACGATATCAGGGCGGTAATCTTGCTCATCCTTCAACTTCTTGAGAAAAAACTTATAGCTGTCGTACGCACGACTTAACTTCTGAGCCTGCTCACTTGGCCGCATGAAAGGAATCTCAGCCCCATACCCCTGTGCTACCTCTGCAATTTGCGGGCTATCCGTAGCCACCACGATCTTGTTGATATACTTCGATGCCTTTGCCACATCGAGCGTATAGGCGATCAGCGGCTTACCATTGATTGGTTTTATATTCTTGCCGGGCACACCAGTGGAACCACCACGAGCTAGAATCAGGGTCATGATCTTCAGATCGCGTGCCTTTGAAGCTGCTTTCACCTGGGTCTCTCCATACTTAAACATGGGAATTTACTTTGGATTTATGTCATAGAGAGAAACGACATTGCAATGCTTTATTTTCCCCACAAGGCCCGCTGTGTAAAGGTTTTGGGGCGATGTATTGGCCTGCTCGGGACGCATTTCTTCTTCGAGTTTTAGATCCTCTATCAAATGGAGCAACTGAGTCGTAGACCGCTCCAGTATTCCCGCTGAATCGGCATCAACCAATTTACGCACTCGCGCAATGTCGGACTGGTCGTCAACGGTCCATCGAATCTTTGACAGAGCTGGCTCTAACGCGAATCGCATAAGCCCGAATTTTTGCTGATTTTCGAGCACATAGAGATCCACATGGTCACTGAGAGCTTTTCCGTCGGCCTTCCGGTGGGATTCCTCCAGGGCACGGAAAGAGAAAATGTCCGCTCCAGCCCCGACAGGAAGACCGGTCAGACACGAATAGTCCGCAGCGAGCTCCACATGCTTTCTTAGAAGAAAGCCGATTGCATTATAGTCCAGAAGAGGATTATCTCCGGTAAGGCGCACAATATTGCTCGCCCCCCTTGGCGCGGAAATCCGATAAAACCGGTCTATTACGTCATCCTCGTCACCCCGAAAAACATCACAGCCGATTTGGCGCGCATAATCCTCAAGAGCGTCATTTTCCCCGCCTTTTGATGTCGCAAGAACGACCTCGCTGATCCCGGGAATTCTCTTACCTCTTTCGAGAACATGATGAATGAGAGGAACCCCCCCCAGATCCGCCAAAGCCTTTCCTGGCAACCTCTTCGATGCCATACGAGCCTGCACGATTGCTATGTTTGCACTGCCCACGCCTGGTCTCCTTTTTTTGATAGAGCGCTCTAGGCTAGTAGGTTTATATTGCTGTTTCAATGAAACTTGGTACCGGCACACACGCTCCAGATTTTACCGCTACGGCATGTTTCGGAGAGGGGCGTTGTGACTGGAAGCTGTCGGAGCAGCTAAAAAAAGCTCCAGCCATGCTCGTTTTTTATTCACGTGATTTCGAATCTATTTCCACCGCTCGACTCTGTGCACTTCGCGATCATTGGGATTTACTTAAGCGAGCCGGAACTCAGCTGGTAGCGATCAGCTCCAGTGACGAATACACTCATGATCTTTTCGTCAAGGCCTATGACCTTCCCTTTCCCTTGCTCGCAGACCCCCAAAAATCACTTATTCGATCGTTCAGGATGCCCTCGATCGGCATTCCCTTCATTGGTCGCGTTTTGATTGGAAGGGATCTAAGAGTGCATTGCCTCACCCGGCACATTCTACCCTTTCGCGGCCCTACGGTGACCGACACGCTCGCAATGATGGAGAATTCCCGTGCTTGAAACGCGTCCAATTCCCAGCGACATCAAATTGGAAACCTTAACCTATTGCGATCTTTGCGGATCAGACAGGCTGGCCCAGTGGGATTCAGCTCGCTCAAATACTCTCAGCCGATGCAAGAGTTGTGGACTGGTTTTTACCAACCCAAGAATTGCATCCAGCACTGATAAAGATAGAGCGCTCTACACAGAAAGTTATTTCCAGCAAGCTTCTCGAATGACCGAGAAATTAATAGAGGCAAGGCGAACCAGCTATCGACAAGAGATCTCGGCTCTTGAGTTTCATACACCAGGAGGCCGGATCCTAGACGTAGGCTGCGGAGTTGGACTTTTCCTGGAGTGCTTTGACAATGTGAAATGGAAAAAGTTCGGCTGCGATGTCTCTTCCTATGGATTGGATGAAGCGAAGAAGCGCGGAGTAATCACCTTCCATGGCGAATTCGAAAAGCTCGAATTCGGACCTCAGCCTTTTGATGTGATTTATTTTAGAGCGTCCCTGCATCATGCTTATCGCCCCAAAGAATGCATCGAGAAGGCCTTTTCTCTACTGCGGCCGGGGGGCACGATTGCCATCGCAATGAGTAATAATGTGAATGGCCTTTGTGGCAGATTATTCAAAGCTCATGTGAAAAGCTATGAGCAGGCTCACAACTATTTATTCTCCAAGCCCTGCCTGAAGATGTACCTGGAGCGGGCCGGCTTCAAAATCCTGGAAAGCCGCTATCCTTACTTTGGAACTGGCTATAGCTCGGCAGAAGACCTGGCATCCCTTGTTCCCACCTACTTAAAATATTTGTTTCTTCGCTTCACGGGCCGCCTGAATCGAGAGGGGACATATGACTTCGCATCCCCCCCCTTTTATGGTAACTACGTGAATATCTACGCGAAAAAACCCTAGATGATTTAGCTTGAGACATTGCCGGACTCACCGGTGGTTCACGGAGGCACCTTGAAAATCAATCACGACTTCACCAGAAAAAGCACTATTGGCAAAACTCTCCGCAAATGGAAAAGCGAGCGTAGCTTTTTAGGCTTCGTGAAAAATCGAATTGAGTGGCACTACTTCCCACGACTCTCGATTTTAAAAGAGTACCCAGTGCATGTGGATATTGAGCCCACAAGCCACTGCCAACTCGAGTGCCCAATGTGCTTTCGCCAGCACCGAACGATTGAGAACGAGGGCATCATGAAGATGGACCTCTACAAGAAGATCATCGATGAACTTGAGGGCAAAGTGTATTCGCTCAAGTTCACTGGCCGCGGCGAACCTCTCATCAACAAGAAATTCTCGGAGATGATGGAATATCTTAAAGGCAAGAAATTCGGTGAGATCGCTCTGATCACAAATGGTCAGCTTTTGACTGAAAAGGTTATGCATTCCCTGATCGACAATGGCGTAGACCGCGTGGCCTTTTCGATCGATGGAAATAAAGACGAATATGAGCGAATTCGGGCACCAATTAAATATGAAGAGATTGTAAGGATCGTTACGCGTTTCCACGAACTCAAAAAAGAGAAGAGCTCTGCGAAGCCTTTGATACGAATTCAAGGCGTAAAGAGTTGCATCAACGACGAGAAAGAGTTTCTTTCCACTTGGGAGCCGATCTCTGATGAAGTGTTGATGCTCGTATTTAAAGACTATTCCGTGAACGCACGGGGCGAAAAGCAGGCTGGATATGCCTGCCCCTTCTTATACCAGCGCGCCATGATACATTGGAACGGTACAGTTCCCATGTGCATTAACGATGAATATGAAGAAGGCGTGATGGGCGATCTCAATCAAAAATCTATGGGTGAGATCTGGATGGATAAAAAATTTCAAGGAGCCCGCCTAGTTCATCAAAAAGGGCTTCGAGATAAAATTTACAAAAACTGCGCAAAGTGCGCCCTGCAACGAGAGGGCCATGGCTATAAGAGCCTCGCCTATTTAGCCCAGACGTTCTGGGATAAACTTGCTCGCGAAAAGAAGCCGCAAGCATCGAATACCGCAGGCTGAAAATGGCTGGCCCCACCTTTCCTTCTACGGCAGACTTTCAACTTCCTAGCGGGCACCGGGTGGGCCACGGCCACCCCACCTTCATAATCGCTGAAGTAGGCAACAATCATCAGGGGAAACTAGAACTGGCCCTTGCTTGTATTGAAAACGCCGCCAAAGCCGGTGCGGACGCGGTTACTTTTCAGTATGCCCCCATACAAACGCTTTGCGTAAAGGCGATGTATGATGACCCCGGCTTGGCCTTTCTAAAGGAGTGCGAATTTTCTCTTGAGCAACTTAGCGCACTACGAAATCGCGCCAAGAAACACGGCTTGGCGTTTTCGATCAATGTAGAAGACAAGGATACCCTCGATCAGGTTTTAGCGCTTGGAATGGACTTTATTAAGCTTTGCTCGCCTGATCTGACGAATTTCCCTTACATCCAATATGCTGCCTCAAAAAACCTGCCGGTCTTTTTTTCCACCGGCGGCGCCTTCCTGGGTGAAATAGAGTCTGCTTTTGCGGCAATGATGGGATCTGGTCTAAAAGAATACGTGGTCTATCACACCAATTCCGGCTATCCGACCCCCATTAAAGAGGCAAACATCCTACAGATGGATATGCTTCATGAAATCTTTGGTGGTGTAAAAGGTTACTGTGATCACACCTGTGATCTTATCCCCCCTGTAGTAGCCACGGCCCGTGGAGCAAAGGTGATTGAAAAACACATCACCACAGATCGTTCGCTCAAGGGCGACGATTGGATGGTTTCACTTGAGCCTAAAGAGTTTGAAACCATGGTTCGGTTTATTCGCGAAGCTGAAGCCTCTCTGGGAACCAGAACCAAAAAGCCGCTCCTTTCCGAGATGCGAACCAGAACTTTCAAGCGTAAGAGCGTTGTATCCCGTGTTGCTTTGAAAGCAGGCACCATTTTAGCACCAGAGCACTTTTTATATAAGAGTCCCGGCACAGGACTTTCTCCTGCTGATCTTGACAAGATTATTGGAAAGAAAGTTTGCGTCGATGTTCCCGAAGATGTGCTCCTCACCGCTGAGATGATTGAAGGATGGCGATGAAATGAAGGTAGATCTATCCGGCCGCGTTGCTCTGGTTGGCGCCTCTTCTCAAGGAATGGGATATGCCTCAGCCGCCTTGCTTGCCGAAAACGGCTGCAAAGTCGTGATCTGCTCCCGCAATGAAGCAAGCCTTAAAGCAGCGGAGAACAAGCTCCTGCTGAAGACTAAAGATGTGCTTGCAATACCCGCCGATGTATCCAAGACCGCTGATGTCGATAGAGTTGCTGGCGCTACCATAGAAAAATATGGTCGCATTGATATCCTCGTAAATAATGCAGGGGGCCCCAGGCCTGGCGCGATCGACTCCCTTTCCGATCAGGATTGGCTGGATGCCATGAATCTTAACTTTCTCAGTGCGGTACGTTTCACCCGCCACGCTCTTCCCTCTATGCGAACTAACAAATGGGGAAGGATCATTAATATCACATCAATTTTGGCAAAGGGCCCCTCCGAAGGAATGGGCCTCTCGAATTCCATGCGTGCCGCCGTTCTTGGTTTTGCTAAAACCCTATCCAGAGAGGCTGGCCCTCATGGCATTACCGTGAACTCTCTTTGCCCTGGCGCCACTCAAACGGAAAGGTTTAATCGCTTATTGGCTGGAGATGCCGAGGACGAAGGATTGTCGATTGAAGAAATGTCGGAAAAAGTTCGGAAAAACCTTCCGGCTCGTTTTATTGGGCAGCCAGATGACTTTGCAAACGTAGTTCTCTTCTTGGCCTCAGAAGAGGCCCGCTACGTTAACGGCACTGTAATTCAAGTGGACGGCGGGGAATATAAGGGATTGATCTGAGCGAATTCATGCCCCCAGGATGTGACCCGATAAGCGATCGAGAACCCCCTTCGAAAACGTGACACATCAAAAGACTAGGCAGTAACACTCTCATTGAGTCGTGGCTGATAATGCACTGGTGCCGATGTCTCGGGCCGAGGTTCGCGCCAAAGAGAAGTGACATTCATCTTGGTGAGAATCCGGCCAATGCCCGTGTCAGTGGTGCCGAAACGAGCCACATAGGCAGAAATTTCTCTCTTCTTATCGTCGGTAAGATGAAAACTAAAGGCACGAGGTTCATCGAATTTAAAAACGTTGAGCGTTTTTTCCTTTTGATCGGACCAAGACCGCACATCAAAGCTCAAAGTAAATACTGGATTGTCGATCTCGCGATCCTCTCCCCAGAGATTATGAACACGACCGGTGCAATAGGAGCGGACATCATTTAGCATCTCGAGCTGCTCGGAGCTTAAACCCTGGCCTAAGCATATCTTCTCGGCCACAGCGAAGATATATTCAGCCCAAGCATTCATAATGCGCATACTTTTCGCATTATGGGTCTGAATCAGATTCTCGCCTATTTCACCTCTGAGAAGCTTCTCGTAATTTTCCGGGCGAGAGGCAAAGTCACGTAGGTCACTTTCAGAGTCCCAAAGCTCATTTCTGGTTTTCATCGCAAAATGATCAAAAAGGTCACGAACTTCCTTGGGAGCTTCCGACATATTTTCCACTAAAGCCTTAAGCAGCTTGAACACTGGAATCTTATTCTCGCCAAAGAACTTAAAAAGAGGCCCAAATCCCTTTCCATTATAAACGCTGTTTACAATGAGATGGTATTTTCGAGCATCCTGGTACTCTTGAAAGCTCAAAGTATTTGTTGCGGTAACCACTTCTTCTATCTCGATAGCAACTCTGCCATTGCTAAGCTTCCCGAAATCGCGCGGAAGAATACGCCAATGGCTCTTTATTCCGTATTTTTCACGAGTAGCAGGCAACGTTAGCTCGGTGCCATTGAGCAGCATAAGCGTATAAGTAGAAATAATGTCGATACCACTTTCCACTACAGAAGCGATAGATTCGATATGGCTGTCATAGGTTTCGCCAGGAAGCGCAAGAATCAATTCCGAATACGTAGGGAGCCCCATCTCTTCGAAGACGAGTGAAAGACTCATCATGTCGGCGAGCCGAATATTTGACCGCTTGATTTCCTTCAAAACTATCGGATCCATGGACTGAACACTCATCCATAACTTCATGGTACCGTTGAGCCGCCGAAGAGCTTTCGCTATCTGCTCCTTCTTATTTTTCCCGGTCGAGGCAAAAATCGACTGCGGCCAGTTCTGCCGCTCTTGAATACCGGCTATATGCTCGCAGATTTCCAAATCTCGCTCATACATGCCGAAATTCGGGTCAGCAAACATCAAATTAGTAACTTGGGCAGGAACCATTTTCGCGCAGTAATCGAGCTCGGCTTTAACTCTTTCCATGGAGAATTTATTTACCTTGGAAATCAGGTTATTTCCCTCGTGGCAATAAATGCACGAGAACGGACATCCTCGATTGGTTTCAAGAAGTGGAGTAAGTTTGCCATCGAAAAACTTGTCCATCAGCCCCGTGAGATAGGGAGACGGTATTTCATCGAGATTCTCACGCCTTTTTAAAAAAGCACCTTTTACCAGTCCCGCTCCGTCCGAGGCGCAAAAAAGGCTGCCATCGACAGGTTTAGATTTTATCTTTTCGCGATCAACGCCAACCTCCAGCGCTCGCTCCAAGATGTTCGCAAATGCTTCCTCGCCCTCGAGATAAACGTAGAGGTCGATTAGAGGGTATTTGCGCATGAACTCGTCACGCGAAGTTTCCTCTAGCGGAATATTTGGCCCACCCATCACACAAAGAGTTTCAGGTCGGATACTTCGCGCCAGTTCGAAGAACTGAAGGCCCGCATGAAAGTTCCAAGGATAATTACTCATGCCCAAGATGTCAGGCGGATCACGGCGAATGGCTTGATCTAGATCATCCAGATATTTAAAGAGTTGAACTTCAATTCTGTCGCCAAATTTATGCCTTGCATAAGCGCCTACATAGCCAATATTTAAGGGAAAAGCTTCGGTAGCCAATGACAGAGTGGTGTATGTCAGGTCGGCCAGGTAAATCTTCAGCGGTTTCATGGAAACCTCAACTTACAGACTGCACAAGAGTAAATCAAACCTAAAAAGGAGCCCTTTGAAGCTGGGAAATCACTTCGTTTACAACCGCTTCCACCGCATTTGACCGGGATAGCCCTTTCGCTCGCTCGTAGTAAGATTCAAGCTCGGGTTGGCCCAAAAGGCGTTTCATTTCTGGGCCTATATCTTCAATGCTTTCCACTATAGATCCCAATCCAAGATCTATCGTAGGAAATCGATAGCTAGAAACCTGACGAGTACGCTCCTCTCGCAGGAGCTTGTTGGTCATTACATAAAGTACATTTCCGAGTGGAATAGATGAATATGCAGTCAGGTAGGCATGGTCGATTCCGCAGGTTGAGAATGGTGTGACGACTAGGTCACACGCAGCAAGCCAGTGCTCCGCACTTAATCTGCTCGTGGCATCAACTACATTGGGGCAACACGATCTAGCCTGCTTGAGATGAGCATTTGCCACTTGGGGACTCGTCTTTGGATGTTCACGCAGTACCAAGCGAATGGAAAAGGAAAGCTTTCCTACTGCATCGAGAAAATCATTAAAATTCTCTTCGTGCCCGGGAAGATCCGCACATTGCCCAAAAAACCCGACTATCGGGGCCTTCCCCTCTCCTACCTCGTTCCTGGCCACTGCTCTTATCTGATAAATATCCAGATCAGAATAAGCTCTATGTTTCGCAGACCCCACAACCACTACATTCGCCTTCACGACTGCTTGAGTTAGCTCCAAGGCGTTCTCATCTAATACGAAATAAGTTCCAGCCGGCACTCCAAGGCCTAGATTTATCTCTCCCCAAAGGTCCTGCATGGCAAAAGTGGGCACTTTCGCCACCGCCAGAAGCGCTTCATCGACTCCGATCCCCATGGAAGACACACCGGCCACTACGGCATCAGGCCTCCATTCTTCCAGGAGCTTTGAGGCAGCGGCCCTCAACGAAGAAGAATCGCCACTCCCGAATCCATTACCCTCTCGGAAAGGAGTAACCGGCAAGCCTGCACTTGAGATCAATCCCAAAGCAGGGCCATGAGCCACAACCTTTACATCGAATCTATCATCCCCAAGAAACCCCCGAATTACCGGGATAATCTGCCCGGCGGCTCCTGAATCACGACACGAAATCAACACCCTGAATCGCAAGAGCTCTCCGAAAAACGAATTAGCGTTTTTTCTCTCTCGTGCACTTTTTCATAAAGCCGTCCACGATCGCCACACTCTGCTCAAACCTCTCCGGCAAATGAGCCCTAGGCTTTCCGCTCTTTGCAATTAGCGATATCTTTTTGGCGACATTGAAGGCCACGGGATTCTTTCGAACAGCACTCCGAAGATAGCGCAATACCTTTGCTTTCGGGGATTCGTTGGATTCGGCGGCGTTTCCTCCCCTGGCAAGAATATTGACCAAGTACAACCTCTGAAACTCCAATTTGGCTTTTTCCAATGGAATTCCGTCGATTCGGCTGATCTGAGCAGCAATCCCATCGATAAATCGATCAAGCTCCAGACCCCAGCTTTTTCCGTTCATCCACTCCTGCTTGGTATCCCCCACTATCTTTAATGCAGCCGAGTCAGGTTGCACCTGATGCAGCATATGCAGGTCGAGGGTCCTATGAAACTGCCCCCTTGTGGCTACGTAAAAAGACAAAAAAAGTTCAAAAAACCGAAAGTCCTCGATTTCCATATCAAGAAGGGCACTAAGGGCCTCTCGAATTGGTTCAGTACGAATCACTTCGTGCCATACTGAATGAAACTTACACGACAAATCGGCAACTCGGCCGAGAGCAGAATCTCCCGTTACCGCCGGATGGAAGTACAAGCGCTGAAGCGCCCCCACGTCACCATAAACATGGTCATTCAGGTGAAACCCCCACCAACCAGAGCGTTTCGAAACGTTAAAATCCCAAATCTCGCCTCGGGATGAAACGAACTCCGAATGCTGCTTTAGAAACTCAATTGAGGCCTTTAACTCGTCGAAAAGGTAAAAGTCGTCATTGCTTGCGAAAATCATGAAGGGAGTTTTGACCAGCTCCAGAGATCGAAAAGTTTTCTCATAAAACATTCGATGAGTGGCATCGAATGGAAAACGCACCCATTCATAGTCGATGCTGGCAGAAAATCCTAAATCCGCAATTTTCGCTTCCAGGCCATGCTCATGGCCCCCATCAGCCACAAGCACTTTGAAGGGAATTTTCACTTCTCGCGCGTACTCAAACCAACGCACGGTGAAAGGATCCCGCCCCTTCAATAAAAGAACTATCGTCAGATCTTTATTTTCTGCCGTGGCCATCAAGCTTTCTTACAGCTTACGTTCAACATCATGTCGCGATCACCCTTCCAACGGTCTCGCGATATCTCCACCTCAACAAAGCCCAAATACTTCAACATGGCCCGCACCTTGCCTTCAGTATAACAGTTCTTATGAAATTGGCCCTGCCCATGCTGTGGTCCAAATATAGTAGCGGTAAGATAGCCCCAGCGATTTTTCCTGGAGTAGGAGTAATTTCCAAACCAATGCTTTTGGGAAATAGCCTCCGGATCACACCGGTAGAACTCTTTCCAGTCATCTTCTGCTTTCAGCCAATCTCTTACAGCATCTTCGAAATCAGGAGTCGAAAACCTGAAGACTCCTCCAGGGGCCAGAACACGCTTAATCTCATAAAAGAATTTCGGTTCTTCCAAAAATGAAAGATGCTCAACAAGAGCATCAGCCCTCACCTCATGAACGGTGCCAGGCTCGAAAGGAAGATTGAAGATATCAAAATGGTAGATCTTGAAATTTTCAGGAAAGTTGGTATCGGGATATCGGCGACGCAATTCATCTGCGCTATCCATATCCACGTTCATGTAGCCATCAAGAGGGCGGCCGCCACATCCCAGATTTAAGCGAATTTCACTCATTTGACGGCCATGAATTTAAAACGATCTTTGGCCCAGCGCACATCCAGTTCTTTATCCATTGAAATCCCCTTAAAGTTCAACTTGAATCTACAACGACATTGCGCAATTTAGAAAATAATGCGCACAATCAAAACTCAGATGCCCCAAGCTCCTTTCAAAATAGGACTCTCCGGTGCTTCGTCGTTCACAGGTGTGTGGATCGCCGAGGCTCTCAAGAAATCCGGGCACAAAGTATATGCCCCCTTATCGCGACTTAGGCAGGATTATCGAGGCCTGCAGCTCAAACGTTTAATCGAACTTGAGAACCATGCGTCTGTTCGATTTGGGCTCCCATTGAGCTCGCGTGAGTTACTGCAATGGATAAAGGAAGAAAAACCGGAAGTTTGGGTGCATCACAATCATTACATGGAAAACTTCCGCTCCCATTCCTACGACCTTGAGCTCGCTCGACGTTTGTGCCTGGATCCCTTGGAAGACCTTGTTTCCGTGCTAAAAAAATCCGGCTGTCAGGCAATAGCTTACTCAGGAACTGCCATCGAGCCTTCCGAGGTTGATTACAAATCAACCACCCCATTGCCCTACGCAGTAAGCAAACAGGAGGTTTGGGATCGACTTCTGGAACTTTCGAGCAAATCTGGCATAGCCTTGGCAAAGATTGTGATCCCAAATCCAGTAGGCCCACTTGAAAACGAGGATCGTTTAATCCCTCAGATGATTGTTAAGTCCAAGGAAGGGATTCCCTTAAAAGCGAATCCTAATGCAGAAATGAAAAGTATTTCCGTTTTTGAACTTGCTGATTGTTACTGCGAAGCAATTCGAAGCATTTCATCGAACAAAACTCTAATCTTGCGCCCTCTTTCTATCCGGCATGAACTAGAACCTTGGGTAAAACTAGTAAATGAGGAATTGTTGGTAAAACGACTGGGCCTGCGCCCATGTGCCTTTGATTGGACATCTAAACTGAATCAAAAATCGGCATTCCACCCAAACTTTGAGCAATTTAACGACGCATTTTGGGATCGTTATGCTCAAGAAACGAAAGAAACGGCCAAATAGTGAGTTTTCAGCTAGGTAGTAGCTCTTTATACACTCCCCGCATAGGTCTCGGATGCATGGGAATGTCGGAATATTATGGTCCCACAAATGAGGCAGAAGCGTTGCGAACACTGCAAGTTGCCTACGAACTGGGGGTAAGACATTTCGACACAGCTGATGCCTACGGACGAGGAGCAAATGAGGAACTGCTTGGTAAATTCTTCTCTTCAATCAGTCGCGACTTTTTGGTGGCAACAAAAGCTGGCATTGATCGCCGTGACACCTTTCATTCAAGGTATATAAACGGCTCACGAGAGTATGTTAGAAATGCCTGCGAAAGGAGCCTGAAACGACTCAAGGTCGAAGTAATAGACTTATACTATATTCACCGCATAGATCCTCTTGTTCCAGTTGAGGACACAGTCGGTGAAATGTCTCTATTGATGAAAGAAGGAAAAATCCGGGCAATTGGTTTGTCTGAAACATCGGAGAGAATTCTACGCCGAGCAAATGCTGTACATCCAGTCACGGCATTACAATCTGAGTATTCTTTGTGGTCGCGAGAAATTGAAAAGGAAATCCTCCCTGCGTGCAGAGAACTCAACGTCGCCCTGGTGGCATATAGCCCGCTGGGAAAGGGATTCCTAAGCGGCAACATTCGTAAACCCGAGCAATTTACCGAAGATGATTACAGGAAAAATTTGCCACGATTCTCAAACGAAAATATTTCGAAGAATCTTGATCTACTCAGGCCAATCGAAGAAATGGCATTATCCAAAGGATGCACTTCCGCACAGATCGCACTTGCTTGGGTTCTTTCACAAGGTAAAGACGTCTTTCCAATACCCGGAACAAAAACACCAAAACATCTGAAAGAGAATCTGGCCGCTTCCGAAATATGCCTAACTGAAGAAGAAGTTCAAAAGTTATCTAGCTTCTTCGATTCACACCAAGCACACGGCGAAAGATATGGGGAAGCTGCCATGAACACCATTCGGAGAGCGTACTAAAAATCATTCGGGACCGGGTAAGCGGTGACCCTATCTGAAAAGTGGTGTGAGTCCACAGTATTCAGAGCCATATACCAGCGTCCTGCTCCACTCGCCCAATCTATGCTGGAGCCCTCATCTACTATGTCTACGCCATGAATAAGAGAAGGAAAGAAAAGAACAGCGGATCCTGGCGTCACCTCCGATTCGACATAACGCTTCTTTTTCCCAGAATCGTAAAGGTAAAATCCACCGCTCTGAAAATCTATGCCAATTTTCGTGAGCTCAAGCCCCCAAACAAAACGTTGATTTCTATATGGGTCGAAATGAGCGGAAATGTAACCGACACCCTTCGGATAATGAATCACCTGGACCCTATCCACCGCGCGCTGGGAAGGCAGGTTTTTCTCATACTCATCCGGCGAGAATCCCCCCATCTGTTTAATAGTTCGCCACTCTTCTTTCATCGAAGCAAAAATCTCAAACGGGTCAGAATTCCAGCGAAAGAAATAATAAGAATGATCAATGGCAACATACCCGTTTCTCGGGCCAGCCGGCTTATCGACCAGAGAATGAAAATCAGGCACACCATCCAGCACCTGTAATGCCTCAGACGCATTTTGTGTAGAAAAGGCCTGAAGCTGCGCTTTAAGGCGTGAGAGATAATCAGGAGAAGCTGCGCCCTCAAGAACGTATGCATCTCCTGCGTACACAGACTCTACAAAGGTCCTTATAGCTGAGAGATCCTTCTCCTGAACTGCAGCTTTCAATTTCGAAAACGGCAAAACCTTAAGATCGCGCATGCAACGTGGAGGAGGGGCCTTCAGAAGCTCATTCCAAATCTCATTTACCTGAGCCAAGAATTGATTGTGCATTCTGGGAATTTATACTGCCTCGACGTACTTTTCCACCACCCAGTTCGCAAATGGAATACTGCCTGTAAAGGCTGGAGAAACAGCATTGAGTATGTGGACAGAGTCCCGATCCGCCTCCACTAAAAAATCCTGAACGAGCTGATTTGTCTCAACATTGAGCAATTGCGCCCGAATTCCGGGCCTGGACCAATCAGTAAATCCTGCAGGATCGATGTCGCGAACCATTTCGCGTGCCAACCCCACGAAGTACTTTTTCCTATATTTCTTCATCTCTTCAAGCGCCAGCGATCTGAAGCCAAAGTCGTCCCGAAGAAAAAGGCCCGCCTCAACCTGAAGAATCTCAAAAAACTCTCGAGAACTGAATCCCCCGATACCTTTGTAATTTTCACGCCAAAAAGCAGGAATTGCGGTTGGTCCAATTTTAATATGGCCATCTACCGTGACAGTGAAATGGACACCTAAAAATGGGTTTTTTAAATTTGGAACAGGGTAGATATTTGTGCGAACCGGAGCATCAGCTTTTGTGTATTTGAGATAGATGCCCTTGAAGGGAACGATCGTATATATTCCCGCAAATCCAAACTCTTTCGCAACTTTATCGGCATATAAGCCAGCTGCATTTATCAGTTTTTTAAACTCAAAAATCTTTCCACCTGCACGAATGGAATTCCTCGATATTTTATGCTGAAACGGAGTATCGAAACGGAAAGTTACGCCTGCTGCCTCTAAAGATTTTCTCATGGCGGCACAAACAAGCACGGGATCTACGGTAGCCGTCAGAGGAGAAAACAAAGCTTTTTTAAAAGTTCTAGCATTGGGCTCGATCTCACTAAGCTCTTTCTCATCGATCAAATACAGAGTGGAACCATTTCGCTTTCCACGCCGCTCCAACTCAAATAACGAATTGAGCTCATCCTCATTCTTGGCAACTACGACTTTACCGCACTCATTTATCGGAAGCCCAAATTCCTTGCAGTAAGCGCGCATAGCACGATTTCCATCCGCAGTGAATTTAGCCTTGAGTGAATCGGAAGTATAATAGAACCCAGCGTGAAGCACGCCGCTGTTCCGTCCGCTTCCATGGAAAGCAACATCCAGCTCTTTTTCGATAATTGTAACCGACCTGCCCGGAAATCGATCTAGTATCGCCCTGGCTAAAGCCAAGCCAATCACACCTGAACCCACTATCAAGAAATCACTTTTGATCGGCTGCATTCAGTTGTTCAGATTGGCGCCGCGAATTAGTTCGATTGTTTCAAAAATTCCGGACTGAAGGTCGCCATTAACATTGAATCCATTTTGCTGAAATCGGGAGCCATTCACGTGATAGGAAAGTTGATTCATAATCCGGGTATCCACTAACTCCACTCGCAAATCAGGAACTTTGGTTCTAATGATGTCTACGATAGACCTGACGGTAAAATTCCCGGTGAGTACATTATAAATTCGCCGATCGAAGATTTCTTTCTCCAGGATCAGCGTAATGGCTCTTGAGGCGTCCTTTAGGTCTAGATAAGGGCGTACCTGATCCAATGCCGTAGTCCATACAGTAACGGGCTGCCCCATCACAGCCTGCCAGCAAAACTTATTCACCGCGGTATGAAATCGGATTCCTGGAGATATCCCAAAAATAGTTCCGAATCTGCATGTTATAAACCTAAGCCCCTTGTCCCTGCCCAAGGAAGAAAGCAACTGTTCTTCTCGAAGCTTGGTTTCAGCGTACGGGCTCTGTGGCTTCAACTCTTCCGAACTGCAGTCTTCATCTACAATATCGTTCTGAGTGCCATAAACGCTTGTAGATGAAAAATTAATCAAAGCAGCATTAGCCTTCACACAGGCATTTGCTACCCTTTCAGTTGCTCCGAAATTATTCTTTTCGAGTTTTTCGCGAAACTCGAAGCTCCCAGCGGCGTTAGTGATCGCCGCCATGTGAATCACCACGTTCGCCCCATCGAAACAATGGCCCAGATCGGCTGTTGTTACATCTTCTTCGTAAAATCGAAACTTCACCTCCTTCGGGAGGTGAAACAGAGACGGATACCGTTGAGTGGCCATGTTATCGATCATGACAAATTCAGCGGCAGGAAACTTAAGAGGAAGATCCCGAATCAGCTTGGATCCGATGTGCCCCAAGGCTCCAGTAAGAACAATCTTCATAGATATTCTTCTTTTCTAGAACGGAAGTAGTCCGCCATAACTCCCAGCCCGCACTGCAAATTCCATTCTGTTTCCCAAGGAATAGTCTGCTTAAGCTTTTTATTGGTGATCACAGCATCTCCGACTTCAATCGCTGCGAATTCCCTTGGCCATGGAAGTAGCTTTACACTACCCCCAACACACTCAGACACCGTCTGAGCGATTTGCAATACCGAGTATTGTTGATCGGAAACTGCGAAATAGGCTTGGCCGTTTGTTGCTTCACTCTGCGACGCCAAAATCAGAGCCGACACACAATCGTCTACATAATTTATGTTTCTGAGCTGGCTGCCCTCACCAAATACAGTGATTTGTTTATCCTGCAATCCGAGGCCAAAAAAGTAGTTTATAAAACCGAATGAAGGGGTCTTGATGTGCGCACGAGGACCAAAAACATTTCCAAATCTAAGGGCTGTAGTCCTCAATCCATGAGCACTAGCGTAAATTAATGTATAGTTCTCTCCGGCAGCTTTGTTTGCCGAATAGATATCGACTGGGAATTCAGGGTGAAGTTCATCAATTGGTTGGTAAACCATTTTCCCAACCTGAGTGCTGGTGCCTAGGTAAACGAATTTTGCACCAGGACTAAAATGCCGCACAGCTTCAAGAACATGAATGGTACCCTGACAATTTATCTCTATATTCAACAGAGGTTCCTTAACCCCGTTTGAATGAGATGTGTGAGCCGCACAATGAAAAACTACGTCCTGACCCTGAATGGCGGAGGAAAGGCTTTCATAGTCACGAACGTCGCGCAAAAGAAGCTGCAGCGAATCTTCAATCCCCGAAATATTATATCGATTTCCACCTGACCGCGTATCCAAGGAATCGTAAATCGTAACTTCTGCCCCCAACTCCAAACACTTGTGGGCAAGATTACTTCCGATGAAACCCAAACCGCCGGTAATAAGTATTTTTTGCCCGTTAAGCTTTGGCAAAGACAGGGCCATGGAGTGTTCCCTTCCTTAGAAAGAGCAGAATCTATAGCTCACAATACTCTGACCTCAGGCACGTAAGTGATCCACTTGCCTCCGGCTCCTGTAAACGCAGCCTCTTTCTCCATTATTTCCTGTGCATGATTCCAAGCAAAAAGCAGAGCATAGTCTGGCGGCTGGGCAGAGAAATCGGAATAACCACGAACCGGAATATGCGCCCCGGGGCTCAACTTGCCCTGCTTGATAGGAGTGGTATCGCTTATAAACGCCACCAAGTCAGGAGTGATCCCGCAATAATTCGTTACCGTCGTGCTCTTCGACGTAGCCCCATATCCAACGACTCTCTTTCCCTCACTTTTTAACTTCCTCAAGAGAGCTACCAACTCCTCGCGAGACCGCTCGATCTTTTCTCTTAACCTAGTAAAAGTTTCGGCTTGGTCCAGGCCTAGCTCTGATTCGCGCCGCTCCAAGTCTGCAACACGAGGAGAAACAGCATGAGCCCCACGATTCGCAATTACATATCTCATGGATCCGCCATGAACGTTCTGGGGAATCGCATCTATCAATTCCAAATCGTGAAGAGCAAATAAATGGCGCACGGACTTCAGAGAAAAGAAAAAGACATGCTCATCGTAAATCTGATCGTACGAAGTCTTTTCGACAATATCTCCAAGGTAGGGGTCTTCAAAGATGAATACCCCCTCTGGCTTCAGAAGCTTTTTGAGTCCTTTTGCCACCGAGTGCAAATAAGGAATATGGCACATGACATTAGCTGAGAGAACAGCGTCAGCCCGGCCTTGTTCACTCACGATTTTTTCCGCGAGACCCTCGTCAAAAAACTCCGAAATAGTCTGCACACCCTTTTCAATTGCAACTTTAGCCACATTCTTTGAAGGTTCGACGCCCAAGTGCCGAATCTTCGCTTGAGCAAAGTTTTTTAACATGATTCCGTCGTTACTGCCGATCTCCACTACGAAGGGGTCCGCTCCAACAAGAAAATCAGCCTTTACCCATTCGGCAAATTTTTTAAAATGAGCGGCCTGAAATGCCGAGGTTGAAGAAAAAAAAGCATAGTTCTCGTGGAACATCTTTTCGCGATCAGGCTGCTCCACCAGCTGCACCATTTTGCACTTCGAGCAAAATCCCACTTTAAGTTCAAAAAAATATTCGTCGCGAATCTCTTCGGGATTCAGGAATCCGTTGGCGATAGGTTGCTGCCCGAATGAGATAAATGGCTCGTAGGCCGACTGGCAAACCAGGCATTGAGGCATTTTAATCTTTCCCTCTGATTTCGATAACTTAGGCGTGCTCAATTGATCCTACAGGCCTCGCGGCTTGTCAATCAAATATTATGTATTGTATCGCTTAACTACGACTACCGGCGTAGCTCAAGCCGCTGCGTCGAAATCCCGTTGAAGCTCGGTTTGTGACTTATTATTACCGTAGTCAAATTCTTAAGAATACTGCGGATCGACGCTATAAAATTCTCCTCGGTGACCTTGTCTAGATTTGCTGAAGCCTCATCGAGAATCAATAATTTAGGACGACGAAGAATAGCGCGCGCAATCGCCATACGCTGCTTCTGGCCTGTAGAAAGCTGTGTATGCTCTAATAGGTATGCACCCAACTCGCCAGGCAATGCTCGAATTTCTTGCTCCAGCTGCGCACTTCGCAATGCCTCCCAAAGTTCCTCGGATTTGATCTGATCTGCCAGCCGATTTCCATAGAGCAAATTCTCTCGGACAGTTCCCGATATTAGATATGGTTCGGGCCCTACATAGGCAACTATTTCACTTAAAAGATCTCGGACCTCTGATACGGGAAAGCCGTTTATCAGCACACGCCCTGAACTTGGAGAATGAATGCCCAGCATTAGGGTTAGCAGAGTACTTTTCCCGGTGCCGGACTCGCCCTGGATTACCAGGGTTTCTCCCAGCCCAACCCTCAAATCAAAGTTGCGAAAGAGCTCATTCGCCCCCTCATAACCGAAAGTCACGCACTCTAGTGAAACATTAACGCCATTCTTATCGACTTCCGCCAAGAATGCACTCGTGCGATCAGCACTACGAACCAAATGCTTTTCAGGCTGCGCTCTCTCCCGCGAGGCTTGAACTCCTACATACCATGCATAGAGCTTCTTAATTCCAGGAAGATAAACCCGGATTTCAGAAAAAGTGGTGCTCGTCTCAGAAGAGGCTTGAGCCAAACGGATAAAAACATAAAAAAAGCCCAAAAGCTTTACGGCAGGGGTGTGTATATAAATAACACTTATGTAAGTAATGGCGCTAATGACCACCGTTCCGGCAATCAACGGCACAGAACTCTTGAGCGCATACAATGTTTGGTATCTTCGCCAGATTTCTTCGAAGCCGCGAAGGCTACGCACCCCTTTTTCAATTTCTAAAGGTATCAAACCGTAAATTTTCAAGAAAAAGTGGTGTCTCAAACCTTGAATCAAGATTCGTCCAGCGGCCTCAGAAGATTCCGTCAGGCCAGCACCATATACTCCAATTCGACGATTCAATAGGCGAAGCGGAATGAGAAATATTCCGAGAAACAAGATGCCGAGTCCCATTTCTATCGGCGCCAGCTTCAAACCGAGCAAAAACAAGAATACGGACGAAGTGGCCACCAATACCATTTGCGAGGCAATGTTGAGAACACTACCCGCCCTGGTAACCAGATCATTGTAGACATTCACAACTTCATGGGTCGAAGTCTCATCCGCATGTGCCAGACCGTAAGCGATAATTCTTTCTCGCTGTAAACGATTAAATACCTGGTGAGTGACCGTAGATAGATAATAGCGATATGCTTGGATCCCAGCGCGCACGATTCCAAACAGGACCAAGATAACCATTGAGGAAATAATGGAATCAGGGTACCAGGCCGGAAGCATCCATTTACCCGGCTCAAGAATCCCAAGGGTGCGCATGAAGCCTTGAATGACCAGAATAAAAGACGATTCAATGGCAAAGAGAAGGAAGCCAACAATCGCCGCTTGAACCATGAGGGAGAGTACGCGAGCACCCAAGAAATCTTTCATGGTCTCGAACCGGACATTTGTCATTTGGTGGAATCTTAGCTCGCCGGGACAACGCTGAACATCGATTTTTTGCTATATTGCTCCCATGCCGGCATGGTCACCAAATTATTGTACTCTTTTCGATTCGGGTTACCTTACGCGGGGCCTCTCGATGTTGAAAAGCCTGCACGAGCACTCCCCTGAGGCTAAAGTTGCCGTTTACTGCTTCGATCGATTCACCTACGACCAGTTGCGTTCATTAGACTGGAAATTTGTCTTACCGGTATCGCTCGAAGAACTAGAAACAAATCCAAAATTAGCCGCCGCAAAACCCTCCAGAAACAGAAGAGAATACTGCTGGACCAGCACTCCTTTTTCTCTGCTGCACTCTATTGAGAAACTTGGTTTTCAAAGCTGTATTTACCTAGATGCAGATATCTTCTTCTTTTCCAAACCGGATCCGATATTCGACGAGTTTGCAGACGCTTCCGTCTTGTTGACGGAGCATAGATATACTCCGAAATTTGACCAATCACAGCTGTCCGGTAAATATTGCGTACAGTTCGTGGGCATTCGGGCCGACGAAAATGGCATGAAGGCACTTCGTTGGTGGAGCGATGCATGTGCTGAATGGTGTTTCGATCGTCAAGAGCAAGGTAAGTTTGGTGACCAAAAGTACCTCGATGACTGGTTAACAAGATTTGAAGGAGTACACTCCATACAGCACATTGGGGCTGGGGTAGCACCATGGAATATCCAGCAATACAAACTATACCCCTCACCTTACGGACCGACCATTCAGACCAGCGCAGGCAGCATTCCAGTTGTCTTTTTTCACTTTCACGGGCTCAAGCTGCTTAATAATGGCTTCGTGGATCTAAGTGAATATCCGCTCCCCAATGGTTTGGAGATTATTTATAAACCTTATTTAGAGGCATTAAAAGGCTGGGAATATTACCTTGGCAATTCAAACGGATTTCAAAGCCCAAAAAGCACACCACCGTCCTGGCGTCGGCTTTTTTCTAGACTGATCAAAGGAACGCTCAATCACCGTAAATTTTGAAAGGTGCGCACAAACTCTACGATCCAGAGGCGGACCCTCTCCATATAGAAGAAAAGAAAGTTCGAAAATCGCTTGTAATTACTTTCACCGCCAAGTGCCTTTGCCTGAATTGCTCCAAACTCCTTCATCACTTCAGAAAATTTATTATCTGAAATGCCACCCCTGTAAAAGGTAGCTATCACCCCGCCACCAGCGGAGTATCTTGCCCCACTCTTCCAAAGCTTAAATAGCAAGTCGTAATCCGCGGCATACTTCATACTCGTATCGAATTTGCCCTGCAGGTGTATCGACTCTGATCTGGCAATGACTGCTTGATGGCAGAATCCATTATATCCGCGAAGTCCGCCCCAAAAAGATGCCGGTGGTTTTTGAAATCTGTCTTTTTTACCGCGCCTAACCGTTACACCTGCACAAACCACATCGGCCTCGGAAGAAATCAACTTATTCATCGCCGCCAATATCGCACTTGGCTCTCCGGCTTCATCCCCACCATTCAAGAACCAAACAGGGCCTGCTTTGGCATAATCCAAACCCACATTCATGGCCTGATAAATTCCGCTGGGAAAATCGGGGACCACCTGCAATTCCCAAGGGAGTTTTGCTAAATTAGCAACTATCTTTGCAGATTGGTCTGGATTTCCATCCACGATGATCTGCCTAAAATCCACGCTCGCATTGATACGACGTAAAGAGGAAAGGGTTCGCTCCAATCCCTCGGGGTCTAGGTAAGTAACGGTAATAATCGTTAATTTCACGCTACTTCCTGGTGAAATAAAATCCGAGATACTCGGCGGCCGGATCAAGCTGATC